>NZ_JBVJOT010000008.1:0-187705 GCF_055583025.1 Streptomyces sp. NPDC104831 | reverse complement strand
TTTTCCCCCCCACGCCTTTTTCCCGCTCTCTGACCGCCCCCGGGCCAAGCTAAAGGGCGGAGCCCCCCGGGGGGGGCCGCCCCCCCCCCCCCCCCCCCCCCCGCCTCTTCGTCGCCCGGAATTCACCCTTCCGTCGAACCTCCGTCCCCCCGCGGGCAGTTGAATGATCGCGGACACGGGAGCCCCGTGTTCCCAGTGTTCCCGGGGGAGGGGAATGTGACCCGTACGCGAAGAATCGCCGCCCTGGCACTCGGCGGGGCGGTGGCCCTGTCCGTCGCCGCCGCGGGCCCGCCGGCGCACGCCGCCGACACACCCGTGGCCGTCACGCAGCTGAGCATGACGCGCCCGGCCGAGGTGCAGTACCTGTGGGCGGGCGAGTCCGGGTTCCGCTACCGGCTGCCCGAGCAGACCTCGGCACAGCCCGTGTGGGTGGACTACGACGGCGTCACCCCGCCCGCACACGCCGGCCCGGACGACCTCGCCACCGGCGCCGACGTCGTCACCACCCAGGGCACCGGCACGGTCTCCCAGCAGCACCGGTCCACCGGTGCCACGGCGACGGTCGTCCTCCCCGAGGGCCAGACCTACCAGGCCGCCGTCGGCTGGAGCGTCGTCACCCGGGACACCGCGGGCGCCCTGCACGTCCTGCGCGCCGCCTCCGACGGCACCACCCGCGACCTGCCGGTCACCGGCCTGCCGTCCGGCGCCGAACTCACCGGCACGGTCGTCACCAGCGGCTCCGTCCGCCGGATCGCCGTCGTCTACCGCCTCGACGGTGCCGTGCGCACCGCCCTCGTCGACCTGGCGGACGGCACCTTCGGCGTGTCCGTGCCGGGCTCCACCACCGTGACCTTCAACGACCGCTGGCTGGTCGCGGGCGACCGGGCCGTCCGCGCCGACGCGGCGCCCGGCACCGCGCCCGCCACCGTCTCGTACTTCGGCGACGCGCTCGCCGTCGTCGGCGACGCCCTCCTCAGCGGCAACGCCGCGTTCCTGCCCGCCGGCCAGCACCCCGAGCTGCGGGCCCTGTCCCTCGCCACCGGCGAGCGGCGCACGGTCCTCACCGACTCCCACGGCGCCATCGCCCCCACGCCCGACGGCGGCGCCCTCGCCACGGCCGGACCGCTGAGCACCGACTGGCACATCCACCGGGTCACCGCCACGGCCGACGGCGGGGTCACCGCCACCGAGGTGCGGACCGTGCCTCCGCGGCAGGCCCTCATCGACGGCCTGATGCTGTCCGGCGGCAACCTGCTGATGCGCGGCAACACCACCTCCGTCGGCGGCTTCGACCAGGTGCACGCCATGCCGCTCGACCCGGCCGGCCGGCCGCTCGGCCCGCAAGCGCTGCGCGCGAACGTCGTGGACGTCTCGCCGTGCCTCGGCGGCGACGCGGCCTGCCCGCAGCTGGAGGCGCTCGGCGACGGCCGGTTCGCCTACCTGTCCACCGACCGCGCCTCCGGAGTGGAGTCCGTTGCCGTGGGCATCGGCAACACCTCCTACGCCACCGCCGCCACCGGCGACTCCAAGGGCCGCATCGGCACCGGCACCGGCCGCTACGTCCTCTACAACGGCGGCGGCGCGGGCGTGCAGAAGGTCGCCGACTTCCGCCGCGGCGCCGACGGGGAGATCGTCCTCAGCCGCACCCGCACCGCGGCCGCGATCTGGGGCCAGCGGCTGTGGACCCCCGGCGGCACCCAGGGCACCGTGGTCGCCTACGACCTCAAGAGCAAGAAGAACGTCGCCACCGTCGACACCGGCGCCCCCTGCACCCCCAGCGAGCTGCAGGCGGTCGACGCCTGGCTGTACTGGACCTGCGGGGCGAGCGGCCCGGCGGGCGTCTACGACCGTGCCGCCGGCCGCGCGATCACCGTCCCGGCCGGCCAGGCCCGCCTCGCCGACGGCTACCTGGTGCGGGAGGACCGCACCACGCACGAGCTGCTGCTGACCGACTTCCACACCGGCACGGCGACCACCCGCACCGTGGCCGTCCTGCCCGCGACGGACCAGGACACCGGAGGCAACACCGGCCGCTGGACCGTGGACCGCTTCGGCGGCGGTGTCGCCTACCTCACGGCACAGCGCCAGGTGGCACTGGTCACAGCGGGCGTGCCCACCTCGCCGCTGGCCCAGCTGGAGGCGCAGACGGACGCCGCCCCCGGCCCGACGACCGCCGAGCCCTGGCAGCCGGTGTGGCAGCTCAGCAAGCCCGCCACCTGGACGCTGACCCTGAGCACCGCGAGCGGCACGGTCGCCCGCACCCTCACCGGCGCCTCCGCCGACGCCGCCGTCCGCGCCTCCTGGGACGGCCTGTGGAGCGACGGCCGCCGGGTCACCGGCACCTACACCTGGAAGCTGACCGCCACGCCGCGCGACGGCCAGGGGCCCGGCCTGACCCTGACCGGGACGACCTCCGTGAACTGACCCCCGGCCCGCCCGCCGCCGGGTTACGGTCGGCCCATGAGCATCCGAGCCGTGGTCTGGGACGTCGACGACACCCTCTTCGACTACACGAGCGCGGACCGCGCCGGCATGCGGGCCCATCTGGCCGCCGAGGGCCTCCTCGACGCGTACGGCAGCGCCGAGGAGGCCCTCGTCCGCTGGCGGGAGGCGACCCACCTGCACTGGGGGCGCTTCGCGGCGGGGGAGACGACCTTCGAGGGGCAGCGCCGCGACCGGGTGCGCACCTTCCTGGGCACCGGGCTGACCGACGCCGAGGCCGACACCTGGTTCGAGCGGTACATCGGCCACTACGAGGCCGTCTGGGCCCTCTTCCCGGACGTGCTGCCCGTCCTCGACGCCCTCGCCGGCCGATACCGGCACGCGGTGCTCTCCAACTCCAGCCTCACCGTGCAGGACCGCAAGCTGCGGGTGCTGGGCGTGCACGGGCGCTTCGAGGCCATCCTGTGCGCGGCCGAGCTGGGCGTCTCCAAGCCCGAGGCCGCCGCCTTCCACGCCGCCTGCGCCGCCCTGGACCTCCCCCCGCGGCAGGTCGCGTACGTCGGCGACCACCCCGAGATCGACGGGCGCGGCGCGGCCGAGGCGGGCCTGCTGTCGGTGTGGATCGACCGTCACGGCGCGCACACGGCCGGTGCGGAGCCGTGCGCCGCCCGCCGGATCGGCTCGCTCGCCGAACTCCCGGCGGTCCTGGGCGCCGATACCCGTTTTGGAGCCCGGTCCACCTTCGGGTAATGTTCTTCCTGCGCCGAGGGGAACGGGCCGAAAGGCCGAAACCCCGAGGAGCAAGCTAGAACGAGATCCCCCGCAGGGGCTTGAGTTCCAGTGGCCTATGGTGTAATTGGCAGCACGACTGATTCTGGTTCAGTTAGTCTTGGTTCGAGTCCAGGTAGGCCAGCTCGCAGAGCTTATCTGCAAAGCCCCCGTTGTGTAGCGGCCTAGCACGCTGCCCTCTCAAGGCAGTAGCGCCGGTTCGAATCCGGTCGGGGGTACTGATCTCGATCTTGTCGGGATCGCTAGGGCCCCCGTTGTGTAGCGGCCTAGCACGCCGCCCTCTCAAGGCGGTAGCGCCGGTTCGAATCCGGTCGGGGGTACTGACTGGTCTAAACCATCATTGGTCTATGGTGTAATTGGCAGCACGACTGATTCTGGTTCAGTTAGTCTTGGTTCGAGTCCAGGTAGACCAGCTCGGATCTGCGGAAACGTAAGATCCACGCCCCCGTTGTGTAGCGGCCTAGCACGCCGCCCTCTCAAGGCGGTAGCGCCGGTTCGAATCCGGTCGGGGGTACATCTGGGAAGGCCCTCCACTTCGGTGGGGGGCCTTCGCCGTATCCCCCGGCCGCCGGCTCACTCGAAGCCGTACCGCCGCGCCGACTCCTCCTCCTGGGCCAGCCGGTGCAGTGCCTGGAGCAGCGGCTCGTTGAGGATCGCTCCGAGGACCGCGAACTCGATCCGCTCCGCCTCCGACGGCCGCGTCTCCAGGTTGTCCAGGTCCAGGGCGGCCGTCCGGTGCATCAACTCGGCGTACGGCGCGAGCTGTTCCGCCCCCCAGTCGTAGCCGAGCCGGCGGAACGCGGCCACCCCCACCACCAGCGAGCGGTACGCGGGGGAGAGGGGGGCGAGCTGCTCGGCGTTCCGCCAGCCGAGCCGGTCCAGGAGCGCGGCGACTTCCCGGTGCGCGGCCCGTACGTACTCGTCCTCCTCGTCCGGCTCCGGCACCTGCGGCAGCGCCCACAGGGCCGCGCCCAGGCGGATGGAGCGGCCCAGCGAGTCGTCGTCCACGTGCCCCAGCACCTCGCGGACCGTCGCCACCGGCAGCCGGCCCACCTGGATCATCGCGCGCACCAGCCGCAGCCGGCGCAGGTGCTCCTCGTCGTACTCCGCGGTCGTCGTGTTGACCTGGCGGCCGGGCGGCAACAGGCCCTCGCGCAGGTAGTACTTGATCGTCGCGGTGGACACACCGCTGCGTCTGCTCAGCTCGGCAAGCCGCATCCCTTGCGCTCCTTCTTGGATAACGGCACTATCCAAGCATCGGTTGTCGGATAGTGCTGCTCACCGACGAGGGGGAAGTCATGGTGTCCCGTACCACCGCCGACGCGCGGGGCGAGGTCGTCGTCCTGCTGATCGGCATGCGCGTCAACCGCTTCCGGGCCGTGCGGCTGTGGCTGCCCGTGATGCTGGGGATGTTCCGCATGCTCCGGGAACTGGAGAAGGACCCCGGGCGCGGCCTGCTGACCAGGATCCTGCTGACGGCGTCGCCGCGGACGTACTACGTCGTGCAGTACTGGGAGTCGAAGGAGAAGCTGTACGCCTACGCGACCGCGCCGGACGCGTTCCACCACAAGGCGTGGGCCCGGCTGAACCGCCTGGAGCGGGCGGGGAGGCTGCGCGGGCAGGTGGGGATCTGGCACGAGACGTACGTCGTGCCGGAGGGGTCGTACGAGGCGGTCTACGGCGACATGCCGGCGTTCGGCCTCGCGGCGGCGCACGGCCAGGTGCCGCTGGAGAAGCGGGGCCGCTACGCCAGGGACCGGTTCGCCCACCGGTCGGGCGGGGCGGGAGGCGCCTGAGCGCCGTGGGGGCGGCGCCGGGGCGGTTCGCGTCCACGCGGCGCAGCCGCGGATCGGCACCGCCCCGCGCCCCCGGCCCGGCTGCCCCGCCCGGAAAGCGGGCCGGCCTCTCCTTGCGGCGAAGCGGTCGCCTTGAAGGCCGGGAGGCAGGAGGCCGCGCTCCGTGTGGCGAAGGGGGCCGCGCCCCCCTGAAGTGAAGAGGCGCCCCGCCCCCGGGAAGGGCCTGCCGCGGCGTTGGGGCGGGTCCTTCCCGGGGGCGGGGCGCTCTGGTTCCCGCCGTCAGCCCGAGCGGCGCAGGGCCTCCGAGAGGCGGCCCGCCGCGTCGATGACCGCCTGGGCGTGCATGCGGCCCGGGTGGCGGGTCAGGCGCTCGATGGGGCCGGAGACGGACACCGCGGCCACCACGCGGTTGGAGGGGCCGCGCACGGGCGCGGAGACGGACGCGACGCCCGGCTCCCGCTCGCCGATGGACTGGGCCCAGCCGCGCCGCCGCACGCCCGACAGGGCCGTCGCCGTGAAGCGGGCCCCCTGCAGGCCCCGGTGCAGCCGCTCGGGCTCCTCCCAGGCCAGCAGGATCTGCGCCGAGGAACCCGCCTTCATGGTGAGCGTGGAGCCGACCGGGACGGTGTCGCGCAGGCCGGAGAGACGTTCCGCCGCGGCCACGCAGATCCGCATGTCACCCTGGCGCCGGTAGAGCTGCGCGCTCTCGCCGGTGACATCACGGAGGTGGGTGAGCACGGGGCCCGCCGTCGCCAGCAGGCGGTCCTCGCCCGCCGCCGCCGCGAGTTCGGCGAGGCGCGGGCCGAGGATGAACCGGCCCTGCATGTCGCGTGCCACCATGCGGTGGTGTTCCAGGGCCACGGCCAGGCGGTGGGCCGTGGGTCGTGCCAGTCCGGTGGCGCCGACCAGACCCGCGAGGGTGGCCGGACCGGACTCCAGAGCGCTCAGGACGAGGGCCGCCTTGTCCAGAACGCCGACGCCGCTACTGTTGTCCATGCAACGATACTCACGTCTCACTCTGTGAAACGCAAGTTCAATTTTCCGTGGAACGCGCCACCCTGGAACCACACGACGGCCCGATGACCAACGGGCCTGGCGGTGGACGCCCGGAATCACGACGTCCAGGGGCCCCCGAAGGGCAGCCACCGCCCCTCAAGATCTCTAGTTGGGTCGGTGGACGCTTGCCGGCCGGAGGGAAAGCGATGGGTAGGACACTCGCGGAGAAGGTCTGGGACGACCACGTCGTCCGGCGCGCCGAGGGCGAGCCCGACCTCCTCTACATCGATCTGCACCTGCTGCACGAGGTGACCAGCCCCCAGGCCTTCGACGGTCTGCGCAAGAGCGGCCGGAAGGTCCGCCGCCTCGACCTCACCATCGCGACCGAGGACCACAACACCCCGACCCTCGACATCGACAAGCCGATCGCCGACCCGGTCTCCCGCGCCCAGCTGGAGACCCTGCGCGCGAACTGCGCCGAGTTCGGCGTGCGGCTGCACCCGCTCGGCGACGTCGAGCAGGGCGTCGTGCACGTCGTCGGCCCGCAGCTGGGCCTGACCCAGCCCGGCACCACGGTCGTCTGCGGCGACTCGCACACCTCCACGCACGGTGCCTTCGGCGCGCTGGCGTTCGGCATCGGCACCTCGCAGGTGGAGCACGTGCTGGCCACCCAGACGCTGCCCATGGCCCGCCCGAAGACCATGGCCATCACCGTCGACGGCGAGCTGCCCGACGGCGTCACCGCCAAGGACCTGATCCTCGCGATCATCGCGCGGATCGGCACCGGCGGCGGCCAGGGCTACGTCCTGGAGTACCGGGGCCCCGCCATCGAGAAGCTCTCGATGGAGGCCCGGATGACCATCTGCAACATGTCGATCGAGGCCGGTGCCCGCGCGGGCATGATCGCCCCCGACGAGACCACCTTCGCGTACCTGAAGGGCCGCCCGCACGCCCCCGAGGGCGCCGACTGGGACGCGGCCGTCGCGTACTGGAAGACGCTGCGCACCGACGACGACGCCGTCTTCGACGCCGAGGTCGTCATCGACGCCACCGAGCTGTCGCCGTTCGTCACCTGGGGCACCAACCCCGGCCAGGGCGCGCCGCTTTCGGCGTCCGTCCCCGACCCGGCTTCGTACGAAGACGCTTCGGAGCGCCTGGCCGCCGAAAAGGCCCTGGAGTACATGGGGTTGGCGGCCGGACAGCCGCTGCGCTCCATCGGTGTGGACACCGTCTTCGTAGGCTCGTGCACCAACGGCCGCATCGAGGACCTGCGCGCCGCCGCCGGCATCCTGCGCGGCCGCAAAGTCGCCGACGGCGTACGGATGCTGGTCGTCCCCGGCTCCGCGCGGGTGGGTCTGCAGGCCGTCTCCGAGGGCCTGGACGTGGTCTTCAAGGAGGCCGGCGCCGAATGGCGGCACGCGGGCTGCTCGATGTGCCTCGGCATGAACCCCGACCAGCTGGCCCCGGGCGAGCGCTCCGCCTCCACCTCCAACCGCAACTTCGAGGGACGGCAGGGCAAGGGCGGCCGTACGCACCTGGTGTCGCCGCAGGTCGCGGCGGCCACCGCCGTCCTGGGCCACCTGGCCTCCCCGGCCGATCTGACCGACGTTTCCGCGCCCGCTGGAGTCTGAGAACCATGGAAGCCTTCACCACCCACACCGGCCGGGCCGTCCCGCTGCGCCGCGGCAACGTCGACACCGACCAGATCATCCCCGCCCACTGGCTCAAGAAGGTCACCCGCGACGGCTTCGAGGACGGTCTGTTCGAGGCCTGGCGCAAGGACCCGGAGTTCGTGCTGAACCGTCCCGAGCGGCAGGGCGCCACGGTCCTGGTCGCGGGCCCCGACTTCGGCACCGGCTCCTCGCGCGAGCACGCCGTCTGGGCACTGCAGAACTACGGCTTCAAGACCGTGATCTCCTCCCGCTTCGCCGACATCTTCCGCGGCAACTCGCTGAAGAACGGACTGCTCACGGTGGTCCTCGACCAGAAGGTCGTGGACGCGCTGTGGGAGCTGACGGAAGCGGACCCCACCGCCGAGATCACCGTGGACCTCAAGGCGCGTGAGGTGCGCGCCGAGGGCATCGCCGCCTCCTTCGAGCTGGACGAGAACTCCCGCTGGCGGCTGCTGAACGGCCTGGACGACATCTCCATCACGCTCCGGAACGAGTCCGACATCGCCGCCTACGAGGCCGGGCGCCCCGCCTACAAGCCGCGGACGCTCCCGGTCTGATCCGGCGCGGGCCGAGCCCCGCAAGGGTCGGGTTTCGGCCACCCCAACCTCCCCTCCGTACCCCCGATCGCCACGATCGGGGGTACGGCCATGTCTGCCCCCGGACGGACCCGCGCCACCCTGCGAAAACGCTCAACTTCCCGTTTTACGAGGGCGGTTGTGTGGGTACGTGAGTGCTGTGCCGGGCCCCACCGCAAGTGCCTGGAAAGCCATTTGGGGCGCTAGTTGCCCCCCTGCGCAGGCGACAACTCGCCCCAGATGGCACAATCTGTGCATGGGACACGACGGCCAACTCCAGCTCTATTCGGCCGTCGCGAACCAGCTGAAGGAAGCGCACGCAAGAGTGCGCGCACTGCAAGTCCCGGAGGGCGTACGGGTGGCGCTGACCCGGAAGCTGCTGGTCATTACGGCCGCGGCCAAGCACGACCTCGCCGACGCGGCAAGGCGGCTCGATCGGTTCACAGCGGACCTCGACGCGGGCCGGATGCCCGAAGAGGACCGTTGAAACCGTCCGGGGCGGCCGAGTCCGTTGCGGCACAAGGGTGATAAGCCCGTTTCGTGTTTGATTTGCGGTATATATCTGCCTAACGTGCGAAAAAGCTTGAACACTTTCGTTCTGGCGATGTCTCCGAAGGGGAAGACGTGAACAAGGCGCAGCTCGTAGAAGCGATTGCCGACAAGTTGGGCGGCCGCCAGCAGGCCGCCGATGCCGTCGATCATGTCCTGGACGCCATCGTCCGCGCGGTCGTCGCGGGCGAGCGGGTCTCGGTCACCGGTTTCGGGTCCTTCGAGAAGGTGGACCGCCCCGCCCGTTACGCCCGCAACCCTCAGACCGGCGAGCGGGTTCGGGTCAAGAAGACCTCCGTGCCGCGCTTCCGCGCCGGTCAGGGCTTCAAGGACCTGGTGAGCGGCTCCAAGAAGCTGCCGCGCGGCGGCGAGGTCGCCGTCAAGAAGGCGCCCAAGGGCAGCCTGTCCGGCCCGCCGCCCACCATCGCCAAGGCCGCCGGCAAGAAGGCCGCCGCCAAGAAGACGACGACGGCCGCCGCGAAGAAGGCCACGGCGAAGAAGACGACGCCGGCGAAGAAGACGACGACCGCCGCCGCCGCGAAGAAGACGACGGCGAAGAAGGCCCCCGCCACGAAGACCACGGCGACCGCCAAGACCGCCACGGCGAAGAAGACCACCGCCAAGAAGGCGCCCGCGAAGAAGGCCCCGGCGAAGAAGGTCACCGCGAAGAAGGCCCCGGCCAAGAAGTCGACGGCCCGCAAGACCACCGCCAAGAAGACGACCGCCCGCAAGGCGACGTCGTAAGGCCGCCAGGGCACTCACGCGCCGGGCCGGACTCCCCTGGGGAGCCCGGCCCGCGGCGTGTGCGGGGGCGGTTACAGCGTCTGCAGGGTGACGAGGGTGATCCGCACGGCGTCCCCCTCGCCCTCCGTCTCGATCCGCACCCGCTGCCCGGGGCGCAGCAGCAACAGGCCGCCGGCGTCGAACGCGGCGGCGTCGAAGGGCACGGGGGTGCCGTCGTCGAGGAGCACCTGGCCGCTGCGGGTTTCCTCGTCGTACGTGTACGCGGTGGCCTGCATGGCCGCCAGCCTAGTGGGAGCCCCGGGAACCCGGGATCAGCAGCCCCGCCGAGGCCGCCGCCGTGTGCCGGCCGACCCCGAGGGCCAGTGCCGTGCGCAGGTCCTCGCCGGTGTCCACGTCCTGCCGTACCGAATCGACGTCCGCCAGCGCGAGTTCCGTCGCGCCGGAGGCCCGGTGGCGCGCGCGGGAATCCACGCCGAACGCCGGGCGCAATGCGTGGCCGCCGGCCGCCGCCAGCAAAGTCGTGCCCACTTCGGCCGCGTCCGCCAGGAAAGCCCGGGGGAATTCCGCGGCGGCGGACAGCACCCGGGACAGTTCCGCGGGGCGCAGGGCCGGCAGATCCGCGTTCAGGGCCGCGACCGCGGCGCCGGGACGGTTTTCCCGTACGACGGCCGCGCCATGGGCCAGCGCGGCGTTCAGGCCGCCGCCGGGGACGTCCGGGACGATCCGCGCGCCCAGTGCCGCAAGCTCCCGGCCGGCCAGCTCGTCGTCCGTGACGACCGCCACATCCGACACCCCGGCACAGGCCAGTGCCGCACCCACCGTGTCCTGCGCGAACGCCAGCACCAGCCCCGGGCGCACCCCGTCGCCGGCGGTGTCCGCGAGCCTGCTCTTGGCCAGGGCCAGGGGCTTCAGCGGGATGACCAAGGTCCACTGCACCGGCGTACCGTCCCTCTCTCGTCCCGTTCATTGTCACCCGGGCTCCGAGGGGCGACGGGAAGCGGGGCGTACGGTGTTCTCGACAGACCGGCGGCCCGGGGCCACACTTGTGCGGCCCCCGCCGGGGTGGCAGTCCTAGAGGAAGGTGTCCTTGTGCCCCGCCGCAGAATCGGCTTCTGGTACCGCTTCGCCGCGGTGATCTGCAAACCGCCGCTGGTGGTTCTGATCAAGCGGGACTGGCGTGGAATGGAGCACATTCCGGCCGAGGGCGGATTTATCACCGTGGTGAACCACAATTCCCACGTGGACCCCTTCGCATACGCGCACTATCAGTACAACACCGGACGGGTTCCGCGATTCCTGGCGAAGAGCGGCCTTTTCAAGAAGGGATTGGTCGGCGCCGCGATGCGCGGTACCGGACAGATCCCCGTCTACCGCGAGTCCACGGACGCGCTCAGCGCCTTCCGGGCCGCCATCGACGCCGTCGAGCGCGGCGAGTGCGTCGCCTTCTACCCCGAGGGCACCCTCACCCGCGACCCGGACGGCTGGCCCATGACCGGCAAGACCGGCGCCGCCCGGGTCGCCCTGCAGACCAGGTGCCCGGTCGTCCCGGTCGCCCAGTGGGGCGCCAACGAACTGCTGCCGCCCTACGCCAAGAAGCCGAACCTCTTCCCGCGCAAGACCCACCGCGTGCTGGCGGGCCCGCCCGTGGACCTCTCCCGTTTCTACGGCAAGGAGATGACCCCGGACGTGCTGAAGGAGGCCACCGAGGTCATCATGGCGGCCATCACCCGGCTGCTGGAGGAGATCCGCGGCGAGAAGGCGCCCGAGACGCCGTACGACCCGCGCCGCGAGCGGATCGAGCAGCGGCGCCGCACCCAGGCGCAGGCGCAGGCACAGGCACAGGCGCGGGACAGGCAGACGGAAGGGCAGAGCAAGTGAGCAAGCCTGTGCGGGCGGCCGTCATGGGCACCGGTTCGTGGGGCACCGCCTTCGGCATGGTGCTCGCCGACGCCGGCTGCGACGTGACCCTGTGGGCCCGCCGGCCGCAGCTGGCCGAGGCGGTCAACTCCACCCGGACCAACCCCGACTACCTGCCCGGCGTGGAGCTGCCGCGGAACCTGCGGGCCACCGCCGACGCGGCCGAGGCGCTCACCGGCGCGGACTTCACCGTGCTCGCGATCCCCTCCCAGACCCTGCGCGAGAACCTCGCCGCGTGGTCCCCGCTGCTGGCGCCGGACACCGTCCTCGTCTCCCTGATGAAGGGCGTCGAACTCGGCTCCACCATGCGGATGAGCGAGGTCGTCGACGACGTGGCCAAGGTCGGCGCCGAGCGGATCGCGGTCGTCACCGGGCCCAACCTGGCCCGGGAGATCGCCGCCCGCATGCCCGCCCTGGCCGTCGTGGCGTGCACCGACGAGCGGGTCGCCCTGCGGCTCCAGGCCGCCTGCCACACGCCGTACTTCCGGCCGTACACCAACACCGACGTGGTCGGCTGCGAACTGGCCGGCGCGGTCAAGAACGTCATCGGGCTCGCGGTCGGCATCGCCGACGGCATGGGACTCGGCGACAACGCCAAGGGCTCGCTCATCACCCGCGGCCTCGCCGAGACCACCCGGCTCGGCCTCGCGATGGGCGCCGACCCGCTGACCTTCTCCGGACTCGCGGGCCTCGGCGACCTGGTGGCCACCTGCTCCTCGCCGCTGTCCCGCAACCACACCTTCGGCACCAACCTCGGCAAGGGCATGACCCTCCAGGAGACCATCGCCGTCACCAGGCAGACCGCCGAGGGCGTCAAGTCCTGCGAGTCCGTGCTGGATCTGGCCCGCCGGCACGGCGTCGACATGCCCATCACCGAGACGGTCGTCGAGATCGTGCACGAGGGCAAGTCGCCGGTCGCCGCGCTCAAGGAGCTGATGGCGCGCAGCGCCAAGCCCGAACGCCGCTGAAACCGGCCCCGCGCGAGCCCCCCGCCGGGCCGTCCGCGACGCTCCGCGACCATCCGTGCGACGCTGAGCGACGGCCCGGGAGCGCGCGCTGACTTGCCGACTACCTACAGGTACGCTCGACCCGATATGAGCACCGAGAACCTTCCCCAGAGCCCCGACCGGCCGGCGCGCAAGCCGCGCGTGGCCGTCGTGTTCGGCGGGCGCAGCTCCGAACACGGGATCTCCATGGTCACCGCCGGCGCGGTCCTCACGGCCATCGACCGGACGAAGTACGACGTCCTGCCGATCGGCATCACGCGGGAGGGCCGTTGGGTGCTCACCGCCGACGAGCCGGAGCGGATGGCCATCACCGACCGCCGCACCCCCGAGGTCGACGACCTCGCGGAGGCGCACGAGGGCGGCGTGGTGCTCCCCGTCGACCCGGGCAACCGGGAGGTCGTCTACAGCGAGCCCGGCTCCGTGCCCAAGGCGCTCGGCGAGGTCGACGTGGTCTTCCCGGTGCTGCACGGCCCCTACGGCGAGGACGGCACGCTCCAAGGTCTGCTGGAGCTGTCCGGGGTGCCCTACGTCGGCTCGGGCGTGCTCGCCTCGGCCGTCGGCCAGGACAAGGAGTACATGAAGCGGGTGTTCACCTCCTTCGGGCTCAAGGTCGGCCCGTACGTGGTGATCCGGCCCCGTGAGTGGGAGCAGGACGCCTCCGCCGCCCGCAAGAAGATCGTCGACTTCGCCGGCGAGCACGGCTGGCCGCTGTTCGTGAAGCCCGCGCGCGCGGGCTCGTCCATCGGCATCACCAAGGTCGACGACCTCGCCGGGCTGGACGAGGCCGTCGCCGAGGCGCAGCGGCACGACCCGAAGATCCTGGTCGAGGCCGCCGTCCGGGGCCGCGAGATCGAGTGCGGCGTCCTGGAGTTCGAGGACGGCCCGCGCGCCTCCGTCCCGGCCGAGATCCCGCCGCCGGACGCCCACGCGTACTACGACTTCGAGGCCAAGTACATCGACTCCACGCCCGGCATCGTCCCGGCCCCGCTCACCGGGGAGCAGACCGCCGAGGTGCGGCGGCTCGCGGTCGAGGCGTTCGAGGCGGCCTCCTGCGAGGGGCTGGTCCGCGCGGACTTCTTCCTCACCGAGGACGGCGAGTTCGTCATCAACGAGATCAACACCATGCCCGGCTTCACGCCGATCTCGATGTACCCGCAGATGTGGCAGGCGACGGGCGTGAGCTACCCGGAGCTGGTCGACCGCCTGGTGCGGGCCGCGCTGAGCCGCTCGACCGGGCTGCGCTGAGCCCGCGTCCGGGTCAGTGCCGCATGGAGGCGATCCCCTCCGGGATCGCCTTCTTCACGGCCGCCGCCAGGTCCATCAGCACCTGCGCGCTGTCGTCCGGCCCGGAGAGCTCCTTCGGCAGGGTCACCTGCACGTACGCGCGGCGCTCGGCCGTGGTGAACCGCCAGCTTCCGCCGTCCCGCTTCTCCATCAGCCACTCGACACCGTTCACCCCGCCGCCGACCGCGTCCGGGTCCTCGCCGACGGCCACCTTCGGATCGACCATCTTGGGCGGCCGGACGATGCCGCAGCGCAGTATGATCGCCGGGCTTCCCCACGCCGCCGTGTAGGCGGACGGGGGCTCGGGGTCCCGGCGGGGCTGTCCGTCCACCTTCCGTGGCAGCGCCTTGTCCAGGTCCCGGCAGAGCGGGGCGGTCCGCGCGTCGGGGGTGGGCACCGCCACGGTGTCGCTGCCGTCCGCCGCGGAGCAGCCCGCGGCCGCGACGAGCAGGGCCGGTAGGAGCAGGCCGAGAGGCCGGTGACGGAAGATGTTCACCGGCCAAGCGTAGACGGGGGCTACAGATGCACGACCGGACAGGTCAGGGTGCGCGTGATGCCGTCCACCTGCTGGACCTTCGCGACCACCATGCGGCCGAGTTCGTCGACCGTCTCGGACTGGGCGCGCACGATCACGTCATAGGGACCCGTCACGTCCTCGGCCTGGATCACTCCAGGGAGCTTGCTGATCGTCTCGGCGACGGTCGACGCCTTGCCGACCTCCGTCTGGATCAGGATGTACGCCTGTACCACGGAACCTCCAGGGCGGCCACGAGGATCATGTGGGGAAAAGGAACGCCACGGTATCGCGTCGCCGCGCTTCGCGGGGAGACCTCCGGG
This sequence comes from Streptomyces sp. NPDC104831, assembly GCF_055583025.1. Taxonomy (NCBI): domain Bacteria; kingdom Bacillati; phylum Actinomycetota; class Actinomycetes; order Kitasatosporales; family Streptomycetaceae; genus Streptomyces; species Streptomyces sp. NPDC104831. The sequence goes on along the minus strand of NZ_JBVJOT010000008.1, from coordinate 173,096 downwards.
ACGCGGGCTTGCGCGGCAGGGCACGGGCACGACGGACGGTGACGGTCACCCGGACCGTACGAACGGTCACCACGACCGCGTCGGCGGCCGGGGCGACCGCGACGACGGACACCTCGACCGTATCGGGGACACTGAAGACGCGCGACCGGGCACGGCTTGGGAGAGAAGGGGAGCCAAGGGACATGAAGGGCACTGTTGGTGAGCTCGGGGAGTTCGGGCTCATCAGGGAGCTCACCTCCCGTCTCACCACCACCGCGGCGGTCCGGGTCGGCCCCGGCGACGACGCCGCCGTGGTCGCCGCGCCCGACCGCCGGGTCGTGGCGAGCACCGACATCCTGCTGGAGGGCCGGCACTTCCGCCGCGACTGGTCCACCGCCTACGACGTGGGCCGCAAGGCCGCCGCGCAGAACCTCGCCGACATCGCCGCGATGGGCGCCGTGCCGACCGCGCTGCTGCTCGGCCTGGTCGTCCCGGCGGAGCTGCCGGTCACCTGGCCCACCGAGCTGATGGACGGCCTGCGCGACGAGTGCCAGGTCGCCGGCGCCTCCGTGGTCGGCGGGGACGTCGTACGCGGCGACACGATCATGGTGTCGATCACCGCGCTCGGCGACCTGCGCAACCACGAACCCGTCACCCGCGCCGGCGCGCAGCCCGGCGACCTGGTGGCCGTCACCGGCTGGCTGGGCTGGTCCGCGGCCGGGTACGCGGTGCTCGTCCGCGGCTTCCGTTCGCCGCGCGCCTTCGTGGAGGCCCACCGGCGCCCCGAGCCGCCGTACCACGCCGGGCCGGCCGCCGCCTCGCTCGGCGCCACCGCGATGTGCGACGTGAGCGACGGCCTGATCGCCGACCTCGGGCACATCGCCGAGGCCAGCAAGGTCCGCATCGACATCCGCTCCGGCGCCATCGACATCCCCACGCAGATGCACGACATCGGCCAGGCCGTCGGCGTGGACCCGCTGCAGTGGGTGCTGACCGGGGGGGAGGACCACGCGATCGTGGCCACCTTCCCGTCCGACACCAAGCTGCCGGCCCGCTGGAAGGTCATCGGCGAGGTCCTCAATCCCTCCGCGCTGCCCCAGGTGACGGTCGACGGGGCGCCGTGGACCAGCAAGGGCGGCTGGGACCACTTCGGGGACATCGAGTCATGATCACCAGGGTGCTCACGGTGGCGGGCTCCGACTCCGGCGGCGGGGCCGGGATACAGGCCGACCTCAAGACGATGCTGGCGCACGGCGTGCACGGCATGAGCGTGCTCACCGCGGTGACCGCGCAGAACTCCCTCGGCGTCCAGGGCGCCTGGGAGCTGCCCGCGGCGGCGGTCCGGGCCCAGTACCGCAGCGTCGTGGACGACATCGGCGTCCAGGCCGTGAAGACCGGCATGCTGGCCTCGGCGGAACTGGTCGGGACGGTCGCCGAATTGATCTCCGGCACCGACGCGCCGGCCGTGGTGGACCCGGTGGGCGTCTCCAAGCACGGCGATCCGCTGCTGGCCGCCTCCGCGCTGGACGCCGTCCGCACCGAGCTGCTGCCCGCGGCGACCGTCGCCACCCCCAACCTGGACGAAGTGGCGCAGCTCACCGGGGTGCGGGTGGAGTCCGAGGCGGATCTGCGCCGGGCCGCGGCGGCCGTGCTGGCGTACGGGCCGCGCTGGGTGCTGATCAAGGGCGGCCACCTGTCCGGGGACGCCGTGGACCTGCTCACCGACGGCTCGGAGGAGTACCTGCTGCGCGCGCCCCGCCACGACAACCGGCACACCCACGGCACCGGCTGCACCCTCGCCTCCGCGATCGCCTGCGGGCTGGCCCTCGGGCAGTCCGTGCCGGAGGCGGTCACGGCGGCCAAGGAGTACGTCACCGGGGCGATAGCCGCCGGGTTCGCCCTCGGCGCCGGGATCGGGCCGGTGGACCACGGCTGGGCGCTCAGGAGGGACGCATCCCACAGGTGACGGGGCCGCGGGGGCGGCGGGGTACGGCAAAAAGCCGGTCCACCTCTCGGTGGACCGGCTCAGTGCAGCGAACCGGACAGTGGCCGCGCGCTCAGCTGAGCGTCAGCGCGAGACCTTGCCGGCCTTGATGCACGAGGTGCAAGCGTTCACGCGCTTCGGCGTCCCGCCGACCACGGTACGCACACGCTGGATGTTCGGGTTCCAGCGGCGGGACGTACGGCGGTGCGAGTGCGAGATGTTGTTGCCGAAGCCCGGCCCCTTGCCGCAGACGTCGCAGTTGGCAGCCACGGGTCACTCCAAAGACTTCAGATGCACTTACGGTTGATCCCGGCATGCCGGGATCGAGATCCTAGGACCTGTGATCTGAGTGGCGCTGCCAGGGGGAATGGCCCGATCGGGATCGGGCAACCGGAGCAGCATACAACGGCTGCGCCAGTACAACGAAACTACCATGGCTGATCAGACCCCCGCTCCCGGCCCGCTTCCGGAAGGCAGCGGGCCGGGGTCTACGCTGCGTCCCACGTACGACCGGGTCAGGGAGGCGCAGGTGGCGCAGGTGCCGCAGACATTCCTCGATGCTCTCGCGGTGCGCACCTGGTGCTCCCTGGCACTGCGGGCCCTGGGCGGCGCCCGCGAGGAGATCGACGCGATCAATGTCTACCCGGTGCCCGACGGCGACACCGGGACCAACCTGTACCTGACCGTGGAGTCGGCGGCCACGGCCGTGGAGGCGGTGTTCGCCGGGTACGAGACCGGCTGCGCGGAGCCCTCCCTCGCCGACGCGGTCCGGGCGATGGCCCACGGCGCGCTGATCGGGGCCCGGGGCAACTCCGGGACGATCCTCGCGCAGCTGCTGCGGGGCATGGCCCAGGTGCTCGCCGAGGCGGGGGAGACGTCCTCCGCGTCCCCCGCCGCCTCCACCCCCCCTGCCTCCTCCACCGCCCCTTCCTCCTCCGTCTTCCGCGCCGACGGCCCGGGACTGCGGCGCGCCCTGCGCCGGGCCGCCGACTCCGCCCGGCAGGCCGTGGCGCACCCCGTCGAAGGCACGGTGCTGACGGTCGCCTCGGCCGCCGCCGACGCCGCCGAGGAGGCCGGGGGCGACTGCCGGACCGTCGCCCGGGCCGCCTACGAGGGCGCGCGGACGGCCCTGGCGGCGACCCCGGACCAGCTGGGCGTGCTGCGGCGGGCCGGGGTGGTCGACGCGGGCGGCCGGGGCCTGGTGGCGGTGCTCGGGGCACTGGTCGAGGCGGTCACGGGGGAGGCGGTGCGGGAGATGCCGGGATGCGCGCCGGGCAACGCGCCCGCGGGGGCCCGTGACGCCGGCCCCGCCGCGGACGCCTTCGACGCCGACCCGGCTCCCGACGGCGACCGGGCCGGTGCCGACGGGCCCGCCTTCGAGGTGATCTACCTGCTGGAGGCCGACGACGCGGCGGTGACCCGGTTGCGCGCGCGGCTCGACGCCCTCGGGGACTGCCTGGTCGTGGTCGGCGGCGACGGACTGTGGAACGTCCACGTGCACGTCGACGACGCCGGCGCCGCCGTGGAGGCCGGGGTGGAGGCCGGCCGCCCCTACCGCATCCGGATCACGCACTTCGGGCACGGCGGGGCGCCCCCCGGCCGCGCCCGCCCGTCCCGCGCGCCCGCCCAGCGCGCGGTCGTCGCCGTCGTACCCGGCGAGGGGCTGGCCGGGCTGTACGGCGAGGCCGGTGCGACCACCGTCCTCGCGCGCCCCGGGGAGCCGCCCGCCAGCGGGGAGCTGGTGCAGGCGGTACGGCGGGCCCACGCCCGCGAGGTCGTCCTGCTGCCCAACGACGCCGAGCTGCGCCACACGGCCGCCGCCGCGGCGGAGCAGGCCCGCGCCGAGGGCGTCCGGGTGGCCCTGATCCCGACCCGCTCGGCCGTCCAGGGCATCGCCGCGCTCGCCGTGCACGAGCCCCGGCGCCGGTTCGACGAGGACGTCGTCCAGATGACCTCGGCGGCGGGCGCCACCCGGTACGCCGAGGTCGTCGTCGCCGAGCGCCAGTCCTGGACGACGGCCGGCATCTGCCAGGCCGGGGACGTGCTCGGCCTGATCGACGGCGATGTCGCGGTGATCGGCACGGACGTCACCGCGACCGCCCGCACCGTCCTGGACCGCATGCTCCAGTCCGGCGGCGAACTGGTCACCCTCGTCGTCGGCGACGAGGCCCCCGACACCGTCGCCGCCCACCTGGAGACCCGCGTGCGGGAGTCCTACCTGGCCGTCGACACGGTGGTCTACCACGGCGGCCGGCAAGGGGCACTGCTGCTGATCGGGGTCGAGTGAGCGACGCCCGCCGGCGCGGGGGCCGGCGGCCGTCGGCAGGGGGCGAGCCGCCGGTGGCTCAGGCCCGCTCCGGGGGCGTTCCGTCCTGGGTCGCCTGGAGCATCTGGGCCGCCTCCTCCCGCCGGGCCCGTACCGTCTCGTCCGCCTCGTCGGCGCCCGCGTAGACCGCGAGCACCGCACGCGCGCGTGCCTGTGCCCGCAGTGGACGGCCGAGGTCGGCCTCCAGCCAGCCCGCGCCCAGTTCCGCGCCGGTACGGCCGTGCAGCCCGGCCTCGCCGAGCGTGGTGAACACCGCGACGGCCCGGCCCATCTGCCCGAGCGCCGCCTCGAACGCGGCCCGGATCGCGGCGTCCTCGGCCTCCTCGGACGCCGAGCGGGCCAGCAGCTCGGCGAACTGGCGGTGCGTACCGCCGAGTTCCGCGGCCAGCTCCGCCCGGTCCGGGCCCCGGACGGCGGACAGCGCCCGCTCGCACTCCCGCACCGCCTCCGTCATCAGCGCCCGGGCCCGCGCGGCTCCGGACTCCCCGCCCAGCGCCAGCCAGGCGCGGGCGCGCAGCGCGCGGACCAGGAACGGGGCGTTGCCGAGCGCGCGCCACAGCTCGCCCGCGCGCGTGTAGGCCCGGTCCGCCTCCGCCGTCAGACCGGCGTTGCCCAGCGACTCCGCGGCGAGGTGCGCGAGCGTGGCGTGGTCCTGCTGATCGGGCCAGTGCCGGGCCAGTTCCGCGGCCTTCAGCCGTTCCTCGGCGGCGGCCCGGTGCTCGCCCAGCTCGCCCAGGCAGTCCCCGAGCCACCAGTGGGCCCGGACCACCGCCTCGTCGCCGTGCGTGTCCGGGCGCAGGTCGGCCAGCGCGGACCGGAGCACCTCGGCGGCCTCCTCGTTGCGGCCCCGGCGCAGCAGGAACCCGCCCAGCTGCTGCCGTGCCCAGGCGCCCAGGGAGCCGCCCTCGCCCGCCTCGTCGGCCCAGTGCGCGGCCTCCAGCGCGTGCTCGCACGCCTCGCCGGGCGCGTCCAGCGCACCGAGCACCTCGGCGAGCTGGAGGTGCAGCTGGGCCCGCCCGACCGGCTCCACGTACGGCCCGCCGTGCTCCAGCGCCGCCCGCAGCGCGCGCTCGGCCCCGGTGAGGTCACCGGCCTGGTGGGCGAGGGCGGCGACCTGGACCTCGTACTCCACCGCGAACCACGGCACCCCGGCGGACACGTACCCGTCGGCGGCGCGCCGGAACAGCTCCGCCGCCCGCCGCGCGTTCCCGGTGAGCCCGGCCAGCTCGGCGAGCATGCCCCGCGCCTCGGCGGCCCGGGCCGCGAGCCGCACCTCGCCCCCGGCACGCCCCTCGACGAGCGCCAGCACCTCCCGTATGGCCGCCTCGGCGTCGGCGACGGCACGGGGGAGATCCACGGCGGGGTGCCGGGCACCGGCACCCCCTCGCGCCGCGGCCGTGCCGGTCGCCGCGCCGCCCTCGGCCTGGGCGGGGAACCCGTCACCGGTCTCCCCGGCCTCCGCGCAGGACCCGCCACCGGTTCCGCCGGCCCCCGCGCCCGCGTCGGCCGGCCAGGCGTCCGCGCCGAGGTCCCCGGCAGCCGCGCCCGGCCCGTCGGCGACGCCCCCGGCCCCCGGATCCGCACCGCCCGCCTCCGCCTCGGCCGCCGCGTGGACCCGGCGCATCAGGACGCGGGCCCGGCTCATCGCCACCGATGCCGTCTGGCGCACTCCCGTGCCCTCGTCGGCGTACAGCGCCAGCACCTCGTCGTACAGCGGGGTGACCGTGGCCAGGGCCGGCTCGACCTCGCCCGACAGGGCGCGTACGTACGCTGCCCGCGCGCGTGCCGCCAGTGCCTCCCCGGGGTCGCCCGCCTCCGCGTACAGCCGGGCCGCGCGGGCGAACAGGGGGATGCCCTCGACGCCCCGGCCCATCGCCTCGTGGTCGGCGATCTCCGCGCGGTCGCGCGGCTCCAGTTCGGTGTCCCGGGCGGCCCGCGCCACCGCCGCCCACGCCTGGAGCGCGTGCGGCCGCAGGGTCCGCGACTGCCGCCGCGCCTCGGCGAGCAGCGCGGGCAGCCCGGGCTCTCCCGGGGCCCGCGGCGCGGGGGGCGCGGCCGGCGGCGCCACGGCGAGCCGGGCCGCCCGCACGCCCAGCGGCAGCCGCTCCACCAGCGGCCGCTGGTCCATCCGCGCCCGGACCCGGTCGCCGACGGCGGACGTGCCGTTGCGGCGGTCGAACCGAGCGGCCAGTTCCGTCGCCGCCCCGCGCGCGTGCGCGGCGAGTTCCCGCGCCGTCCAGGTCCGCCCGGCCGGCCCCGGCACCCGCTGCCCGCCCAGCCCCCGTTCGGTGAGCCGGTCCATCAGCAGCGCCACCACGGCCAGGAAGTCGAGCCCGCTGCGCGGGTGCCCGGTGTCGGTGAAGTACGCCGGCCGCCCGGCCAGCAGCTCCAGGCCGCGCGCCTCGTTCCCGGTCAGCGCGCAGAACTCCACGTGGTCGGCGTACGCGCTGCGCATGCTCTCCATCGGGCGCACCAGCCGGAAGCCCCGCAGGTGATGTGCGCGGGCCTCCTCCACCCGGCCGAGGCGCAGCAGCGGGGCCAGCGAGGACGCCAGCACGGTGTGCGGCTCGTGCGCGCAGGCGAACTCGCCCTCCAGCACCGGCCGCCACAGCCCGAGCGCCTCCGCGTCCCGGCCGCACCGCACCTGCCAGCCGCCCTGCCGGCGCAGCTCGCAGGCGGGGCAGTCGGCCATCGCGTCCCGGCCGGCGGCCAGCCACGCGGCGTACGCCCGACGCGCGCGCGGGAGGTCCCCGATGTGCGCGGCCACCTCGAACTCGGCGGCCCGCACGGCCCGTTCGGAATACCCGGCGAGCCGGTGGCGGCGCTCCATCTCGCCGAGCCACTTCTCGATCGAGTCCAGCGCGATGTGCGGCTGGTCCAGCATGCCCGCCGACATCCACTTGAAGGCCCAGTGCAGCGAGTGGGTCTCGTCCTCGTCGAAGTCCTCGGGCCGTTCGTCCCACATGCGCAGCAGCCGCGCGAACGGGACGAACATCCCGTCCTTCTCGGAGCTGTGGTGGCAGACCTTCAGCTGGTGCCCGAGCGCCTCGATCACGGCGAGCGGGACGTCCAGCCGCTCCGCCTCCGCGAGCAGCTCCGCGGCGCGCGCGTTGCGGGCCGGTCCCTCCGGCAGCCCGGCGTTCTCCGCCAGCGCCTGGCGCAGCGCGTCGATGTCCGTGATCTCACTCATCGTCCGTCCCCCTCCCCGTGGGGCGCCCGTGCGAGCAGCCCGATGAACGCCCGGTCGGGCAGTGCCGGCCCGGCCGGCCGCCACGGGCGCCGCGCGGGCCCGTACCGCGCCGCGGTCCCGGTGCCGATCGGCTCCGGGGCGCCGGGCGAACCGGTGCGCCGCACCGGCGGACCGAGCCGGTCCGGCGGCCGACGCGGGGCGCCGCCGCGCGGTGACTCCAGGATGCCCGCCCCCGGACCGTCGGCGCGCTCCGCGGTCGAGCGGGTCCGGCGCGGATCGACCTGGGACCTGTGGGGTGGTGGGGGTCGGTGGGGGGCCTGGGATGCCTGTGGGGTCTGGGAGTCCATCGTCACTGCGCCGCAGGAGGGCGTGCGTGCGGCGCGGGGTCGGGCGGCACCGGCGGGGCGGTGACCGCGAAGGATGGCCGGAACGCGCCATCCTAGGGCCGGATCAGCGCGTCTGACCAGGAGTTTCCCTGATGTTTACGGCACCCCGTCCGGGCGGCGCGGGGCGTGCTCTGCGGGCATTGTCGGTGCCGTGGTGTGCAATGGGTGGCGTGCCCGCACTGCAAGAACCGCTCAAGAAGGTGCTCGGCCCCGCCACCGCGAAGGTGATGGCCGAGCACCTCGGCCTGCACACCGTCGGCGACCTGCTGCACCACTACCCGCGCAGATACGAGGAGCGCGGCCAGCTCACCCACCTCGCCGACCTCCCCATGGACGAGCACGTCACGGTGGTCGCCCAGGTCGCCGACGCCCGTCTGCACACCTTCGCCTCGGCCAAGGCCCCCCGGGGCAAGGGCCAGCGCCTGGAGGTCACGATCACGGACGGCAGCGGGCGCCTCCAGCTCGTCTTCTTCGGCGCCGGCGTGCACAAACCCCACAAGGAACTGCTGCCGGGCACCCGCGCGATGTTCGCCGGCAAGGTCTCCGTCTTCAACCGCCGCCTCCAGCTCGCCCACCCGGCCTACGAGTTGCTGCGGGGCGACGGCGAGGAGGCCGTGGAGTCCTGGGCCGGCGCCCTGATCCCCCTGTATCCCGCGACCGCCAAGCTGGAGTCCTGGAAGATCGGCAAGGCGGTCCAGACGGTGCTGCCCAGCGCCCAGGAGGCCCTCGACCCGCTCCCGGAGTCGCTGCGCGCCGGCCGCGGCCTGCTCCCGCTCCCCGAGGCCCTGCTCAAGATCCACCGGCCGCACACCAAGGCCGACGTCGCCGACGCCCGCGCCCGCCTGAAGTGGGACGAGGCGTTCGTCCTCCAGGTCGCCCTGGCCCGCCGCCGGCACGCCGAGACCCACCTGCCCGCCGTGCCCCGCGTCCCCGGTCCGGACGGCCTGCTCGCGGCCTTCGACGACCGCCTGCCCTTCACCCTCACCGAGGGCCAGCAGAAGGTCTCCCGCGAGATCTTCGACGACCTCGCCACCCCCCACCCGATGCACCGCCTGCTCCAGGGCGAGGTCGGTTCGGGGAAGACCATGGTGGCCCTGCGCGCCATGCTCGCCGTGGTCGACGCGGGCGGTCAGGCGGCCATGCTGGCGCCCACCGAGGTGCTCGCCCAGCAGCACCACCGCTCCATCACCGAGATGATGGGGGAGCTGGCCGAGGGCGGGGTCCTCGGCGGCGCCGAGCACGCCACCAAGGTGGTGCTGCTCACCGGCTCGATGGGCACGGCGGCCCGCCGTCAGGCCCTGCTCGACCTGGCCACCGGCGAGGCCGGCATCGTCATCGGCACCCACGCCCTGATCGAGGACAAGGTCCGGTTCCACGACCTCGGCCTGGTGGTGGTCGACGAACAGCACCGCTTCGGCGTGGAGCAGCGCGACGCCCTGCGGAGCAAGGGCAAGCAGCCCCCGCACCTGCTCGTCATGACGGCCACCCCCATCCCGCGCACGGTCGCCATGACGGTCTTCGGCGACCTGGAGACCTCGGTGCTGGACCAGCTCCCGGCGGGCCGCTCCCCGATCGCCAGCCATGTCGTCCCGGCCGCCGACAAGCCCCACTTCCTGGCCCGCGCCTGGGAACGGGTCCGCGAGGAGGTCGAGGCCGGCCACCAGGCGTACGTGGTCTGTCCGCGCATCGGCGACGAGGAGGACGACCCGAAGAAGGCCGGCAGGAAGCCCGCCGAGGGCGACGCGGACAAGCGCCCCCCGCTGGCCGTGCTCGACGTGGCCGACCAGCTGGGCCGCGGCCCCCTCAAGGGGCTCGGGGTGGAGGTGCTGCACGGCAGGATGCACCCCGACGACAAGGACGCCGTGATGCGCCGCTTCGCGGCCGGCGAGACCGACGTGCTGGTCGCCACCACCGTCATCGAGGTCGGCGTCAACGTCCCGAACGCCACGGCCATGGTCATCATGGACGCCGACCGCTTCGGCGTCTCCCAGCTCCACCAGCTGCGCGGCCGGGTCGGCCGCGGCTCCGCCCCCGGGCTGTGCCTCCTGGTCACCGAGATGCCCGAGGCGAGCCCGGCCCGCCAGCGGCTCAACGCGGTCGCCTCCACCCTCGACGGCTTCGAGCTGTCCCGCATCGACCTCGAACAGCGCCGCGAGGGCGACGTCCTGGGCCAGGCCCAGTCCGGTGCCCGCTCCAGCCTGCGGGTCCTCGCCGTCATCGAGGACGAGGAGGTCATCGCGGAGGCGAGGGCGGAGGCGGCGGCGGTCGTGGCGGCCGACCCGGAACTGGAGCGCCTGCCGGGCCTGCGCACGGCCCTGGACGCCCTGCTGGACGACGAGCGGGAGCAGTACCTGGAAAAGGGGTGAAGTGTCCCCCCAGGGGCGCGAGGCACCGCGCGACCGGCCACAATGAACCGTGAACCCGCCCACGAAGAAGGACCCCTCATGACCCGCGTGATCGCCGGTGCCGCCGGCGGACGGCGCCTTGCGGTACCCCCCGGCACCGGCACCCGCCCCACCTCGGACCGCGCACGCGAGGGACTCTTCTCCACCTGGCAGTCCCTCCTCGGCGGCCCCCTGGACGGCGAACGGGTCCTCGACCTCTACGCCGGCTCGGGCGCCGTGGGCCTGGAGGCCCTGTCCCGGGGCGCCGGGCACACCCTCCTGGTCGAGGCCGACGCCCGCGCGGCCCGCGTCGTCCGCGAGAACGTCCGGAACCTGGGCCTGCCCGGCGCCGAGGTCCGCGCGGGCAAAGCGGAACACATCGTCCGCGCCGAACCCCCCGCCGAGCCCTACGACCTGGTCTTCCTCGACCCCCCGTACGCCGTCACGGATCGCGATCTTCGCGAGATCCTGCTCACACTCCACTCGGAGGGCTGGCTCGCCGAGCAAGCGCTCGTCACCGTGGAGCGCAGCACCAGAGGCGGCGAATTCCACTGGCCGGACGGCTTCGAGGCGATCCGGTCCCGTCGCTACGGCGAGGGAACGTTTTGGTACGGTCGCGCCGCCTCTACGTGCGAAGACGCACGATGACCGGACCGGAGAGCGAGGGATCACAAGTGCGCCGCGCCGTCTGTCCCGGGTCGTTCGACCCGATCACCAACGGACATCTCGACATCATCGCCCGAGCCTCCCGTCTGTACGACGAGGTCTACGTCGCGGTGATGATCAACAAGTCCAAGAAGGGCCTGTTCGAGATCGACGAGCGGATCGAGCTGATCCGCGAGGTCACCTCCGAGTACGCCAACGTCCGCGTCGAGGCCTTCCACGGCCTCCTCGTGGACTTCTGCAAGCAGCGCGACATCCCCGCCATCGTCAAGGGCCTGCGCGCCGTCAGCGACTTCGACTACGAACTCCAGATGGCCCAGATGAACAACGGCCTCACCGGCGTCGAGACGCTGTTCGTGCCCACCAACCCCACCTACAGCTTCCTGTCCTCCTCCCTCGTCAAGGAGGTCGCGGCCTGGGGCGGGGACGTCTCGCACCTGGTGCCGTCGCGGGTGCTCCAGGCGCTGAACACGCGCCTCGCCGGGGACTGATGGGACTACAGTCGTCCCGTCCGTCTCCAACCCGGCTGTAGAGAGTGGCGAGCACAGGTGGACGTGCAGAAGAAGCTCGACGAGATCGTCTCCACGGTCTCCGGCGCCCGGTCCATGCCCATGTCGGCGTCGTGCGTGGTCAACCGCGCCGAGCTGCTCGCGATGCTCGAAGAGGTGCGCCAGGCGCTGCCCGGCTCCCTCGCCCAGGCGCGGGAACTGATCGGCGACCGTGAGCAGATGGTCGAGGAGGCCCGGCGGGAGGCCGAGCGGATCATCGAGAGCGCGCACGCCGAGCGCGGCTCGCTGGTCTCCGGCACCGAGGTCGCCCGCCGCTCCCAGGCCGAGGCCGACCGGATCCTGGCCGAGGCCCGCAAGGAGGCCGAGGAGATCCGCGCCGAGGCCGACGACTACGTCGACTCCAAGCTCGCCAACTTCGAGGTCGTCCTCACCAAGACCCTCGGCTCGGTCGGCCGGGGCCGCGAGAAGCTCCTCGGCACCGGCCCCGGCCTGGACGAGCAGGGCTACGCGGACGAGGACGCCCCCGAGCGCAGCCACGACCCGGAGACCCTGCGCCGGGACGCCGACGCCTACGTGGACGCCAAGCTCGGCGCCTTCGAGGCGGTCCTCGCCAAGACGCTGGAGGCCGTCGGCCGCGGCCGGCAGAAGCTGCACGGCCGGATCGCCACCGACGACCTCGGCGCGCTGGCCGACGACACCACGACCTTCCAGCACTCCAGCGACGCCGACTACCTCGCCGACCTCGCGGCCCTCGCGGACAGCGACCGCGCCGACCGGCGGCGGCCCGAGCCGGCGCGGCCCGCGTACGAGCCGCAGCCCGCCTATGCCCCGGCCTCCGGCTACGCTCCGGCGGAACCCGCCCCCCGGCAGCCGGACCCCTATACGGGCTTCCCGGAGCAGCCGGCGTACCCGCCGGGCCAGGACCCGTACGGCTACGGGCAGGCGGACCCCTACGGCCACCAGGGCTACGGCACCGGGCAGCCCGCCTACGATCCCCACCAGGCCCACCGGTCCCAGCCGCCCCAGGACCCCCCGCACCAGCCGCAGGACCGGCCCCAGCCCCCGCAGGGCTACGCCCTGGACGAGACCAGCCTCTTCGACACCGGCATGATCAGCGCGGAGCAGCTGCGGGCGTACGAACAAGGCCGGGGGCTGTAGCCGGGCACCGGATTGGGCGCTGAGCGAAAGGTCCAGTATCCTGGCTGTTCGGTCGCGCATGCCCGCGATCACCGCTGCCCGGGTACACCGTCGGGCGGCGTCCCTTCGAGTTCGCAGATCGAAAGCAGGAATGGCTTCCAACGCCCGCCTCGACCACCGCAACCCCCTCGTGATCGACACGCACGAGCTGGGCCGGCGTCCTGGCGCGCTGCAGCGCCTGACCCGCGAGATCGACGCTCCCCGGGATCTCGGCATCCCGGGAGTCATCGGAGTGCCGGAAGGCAGCCCGTTGGAACTCGACCTCCGTCTCGAGTCGGTCATGGAAGGGGTGCTTGTCACAGGCACCGCCCGTGCAACGGCCGAGGGGGAGTGCGTAAGGTGTCTGGAGCCGGTCGGGCTGGAGCTCGAAGCGGACTTCCAGGAGATGTTCTCGTACCCTGACGCCGACGACCGGGGCCGTGTGATCGCGGAACCGGGCGCCGACGCCGAGGACGACGAGGACAGGCTCTTCATCGAGGACGGTCTGATCGACCTCGAACCTGTGCTGCGCGATGCGGTGGTGCTCGCACTGCCGATGCAGCCGGTGTGCCAGGACGACTGCCCGGGCCTGTGTTCCGAATGCGGAGCGCGGCTCGCGGACGACCCGGACCACCACCATGACGCCGTCGACATCCGTTGGGCGGCATTGCAGGGACTCGCCGACACCATGACGGACGGCGAGAAGGACGAGATGAGCGGCGCCGAAGCGGGCGTCGACGAGAAGCAGGAGAAGTAGCCGTGGCTGTTCCGAAGCGGAAGATGTCGCGCAGCAACACGCGCCACCGCCGGTCGCAGTGGAAGGCTGCGGTCCCCACCCTGGTTGCGTGCGAGCGCTGCCACGAGCCCAAGCTGCAGCACATCGCGTGCCCGTCTTGCGGCACCTACAACAAGCGCCAGGTCCTCGAAGTCTGAGTGGCTGGTGAGAGGCCCGATGACTGACGCGAAAGCAGCTAGTCCCCGCCAGCGCGGGGGTAGTCCGCAGGCCTCGTCCCACACGCTTCTGGAAGGGCGGCTCGGCTACCAGGTCGAGTCCGCCCTTCTGGTGCGAGCGCTGACCCACCGTTCCTACGCGTACGAGAACGGCGGTCTGCCGACGAACGAGCGGCTGGAGTTCCTCGGGGACTCCGTGCTCGGCCTCGTCGTCACGGACACGCTGTACCGCACCCACCCCGACCTGCCCGAAGGCCAGCTGGCCAAGTTGCGGGCCGCGGTGGTCAACTCGCGTGCGCTGGCGGAGGTCGGCCGCGGCCTCGACCTCGGCGCCTTCATCCGGCTCGGCCGGGGTGAAGAGGGCACGGGCGGCCGGGACAAGGCGTCCATCCTCGCCGACACCCTAGAAGCGGTGATCGGCGCGGTCTATCTCGACCAGGGCCTCGACGCGGCCTCCGAACTGGTGCACCGCCTGTTCGACCCGCTGATCGAGAAGTCCTCCAACCTCGGAGCCGGCCTGGACTGGAAGACCTCCCTCCAGGAGCTGACCGCGATCGAGGGGCTCGGCGTGCCCGAGTACCTGGTCACGGAGACCGGCCCCGACCACGAGAAGACCTTCACTGCTGCCGCCCGCGTCGGAGGCGTCTCGTACGGCACCGGCACCGGCCGCAGCAAGAAGGAGGCGGAGCAGCAGGCCGCCGAGTCCGCCTGGCGGTCCATCCGGGCCGCGGCGGACGAGCGCGCCAAGCCGGCCGAGGAGCCCGTCCGTGAGACGGCCGACGAGGCCCTCGACCGCGGCGACGCCTCCTCCGCCACCGCCTGACCGAGCGGCACGCGCCGAGTTCGTCGGCTCGTGCCGGTCAAGCAGCAGCACCCGAGCGCCCGTCCGGCCGTCCACGCCGGCACGGGCGCTCGTCCCATCCACCGGTCCGTACGGTTCCCACGGGGGTCCGATGCCCGAGTTGCCCGAGGTCGAGGTCGTCCGGCGGGGTCTGGAGCGCTGGGTCGCCCACCGGACCGTCGCCGAGACCGAGGTGCTGCACCCGCGTGCCGTGCGCCGGCACCTCGCCGGGCCCGACGACTTCGCGCACCGGCTCAAGGGCCGCCACATCGGCACGCCCCGCCGGCGCGGCAAGTACCTGTGGCTGCCGCTGGAGGAGACCGACCAGTCCGTCCTGGCCCACCTCGGCATGAGCGGCCAGCTGCTGGTCCAGCCCCATGAGGCGCCGGACGAGAAGCACCTGCGCATCCGCGTCCGGTTCGCCGACTCGCTCGGCACGCAGCTCCGCTTCGTCGACCAGCGCACCTTCGGCGGGCTGTCCCTGCACGACAACACCCCGGCCGGCCTGCCCGACGTCATCGCGCACATCGCCCGCGACCCGCTGGACCCGCTCTTCGACGACGACGCCTTCCACCGGTCGCTGCGCCGCAAGCGGACCACCATCAAGCGGGCCCTGCTGGACCAGTCGCTGATCAGCGGCGTCGGCAACATCTACGCGGACGAGGCCCTGTGGCGCGCCCGCGTCCACTACGAACGCCCGACGGCGAACTTCACCCGTCCCGTCACGGCGGAACTCCTCGGCCACGTCCGCGACGTGATGAACGCGGCCCTCGCCGTCGGCGGCACCAGCTTCGACAGCCTGTACGTCAACGTCAACGGCGAGTCAGGCTACTTCGACCGGTCCCTGGACGCGTACGGCCGTGAGGGGCTGCCGTGCAAGCGGTGCGGCACCCCCATGCGGCGCCGTCCCTGGATGAACCGGTCCAGCTACTTCTGCCCGAGGTGTCAGAGGGCGCCGCGCGTCTCGTCGTAGCGCGCGCGGGCCGCGAGGACGTCGTCCATCGCGCCCTCCACGCAGTGCATGAGCGCCAGCAGCCGTTCGGCGACCCGGCGGCCCAGCGGTGTCAGTTCGTAGTCCACGCGCGGCGGGTTCGTCGGCTGTGCCTCGCGGTGCACCAGGCCGTCGCGCTCCAGCGCGTGCAGGGTCTGGGAGAGCATCTTCTCGCTCACCCCGTCGACACGGCGGCGCAGCTCGTTGAAGCGCAGTGACCCTTCGTACAGCGCGCCGAGCGTCAGCCCGCCCCAGCGGCCCGTGACGTGCTCCAGCGTGCCGCGCGACGGGCAGGCCTTGGCGAAGACGTTGTACGCGAGGTCGTCGTGGTCCTGGGTGGTCGCCGTCATACCCCAAGGGTACGCCCACGCAGCGCTTACCACTAGGTTGCACTAACTGTTAGTTAGTGCTTTCCTTTGGTTATCGCGACCGACCGCTCTTCCTCGGGCCGCGCCGTATTCCGCTGTCCTTTCCTAGGAGTCCCCATGACCACGCCCGTGGTGTCCATCGCCTACCACTCCGGCTTCGGCCACACCGCCGTGCTCGCCGAGGCCGTCCGCGCCGGTGCCGCCGACGCGGGTGCCGAGGTGCACCTGATCAAGGTGGACGAGATCACCGACGACCAGTGGGAGGTGCTGGACCGCTCCGACGCGATCGTCTTCGGCTCGCCCACCTACATGGGCACCGCGTCCGGCGCCTTCCACGTCTTCGCCGAGGCCACCTCCCGGCGCTGGGCCGGCCGGGACTGGCAGGACAAGCTGGCGGCCGGCTTCACCAACTCCGCGTCCAAGAGCGGCGACAAGCTGCACACCCTGCAGTTCTTCCAGACGCTCGCCGCCCAGCACGGCATGCACTGGATCAGCCTCGGTCTGCTCCCCGGCTGGAACAGCAGCACCGCCTCCGAGAACGACCTCAACCGCCTCGGCTTCTTCTCGGGCGCCGCGGCCCAGTCCGACAACGACCAGGGCCCCGAGGGCGTCCACAAGGCCGACAGCGCCACCGCCGAGCACCTGGGCCGCCGGGTGGCGCGCACGGCGAGGGTCTTCGCCCTGGGACGCGCGGCGGCGTAGGCCCGGCCGGGACACCGGCCGACGGCCCGAGCGGCCGTCCCCCGTCGCCGGACGAATACCCGCCCCCGTCCGCCGGGCGTCTCAGTACCCGAACTCCAGCGTCCACCAAGGGCCGCCCGGGCCGAGGCGGACGCCCGCGCCGAAGGTCGTGAAGGCGGGGTCCAGGATGTTGGCGCGGTGCTCGGGGCTGTTCATCCAGGCCGCCAGCACGGCCGCCGCGTCCGCCTGGCCACGGCCGATGTTCTCCCCGCCGAGACCGTCGACCCCGGCCCGCGCCGCCCGGTCCCACGGCGTTCGGCCGTCCGGGTCGGTGTGGGCGAAGAAGCCCCGCGCGGCCATGTCGTCGCTGAACGCCTCGGCCAGCCCGGTCAGCGCGGAGTTCGCCGCGAGCGCGCCGAGACCGGCCTTCGCCCGCTCGTCGTTGACCAGCTTCAGCACCTCCGCCTCCACGGCGGCCTCCCGCGCCGCGGTGGCCGTGGGGGAGGGGGCCGGGGCTCCGGTGGCGGGGGCGGCCGTACGGGACGCGGTGGCCTTCGGCTCGGTGGGCGTCGCCTTGGTGGGCTTCGGCTCGGGCGCGGGCTCGGCCGGGGTGGCGGACGCGGACGGCGCGGCCGGCCCGGGCGACTTGGACGGCTTGGAGGGCTTGGCGGGCTCGGACGGCTTGGCGGGCTCGGCCCGCCCGGTCGCCGGCGTCCTGGCCGGACCGCTCTCCGGCGCCCGCTTCCCGGCGGCCGTCCGCGAGGGGGACGGCGTGGCGGACGGCGGCTTCGAGGCGGAGGCGGAACCGGAGGGGGACGTGGTGGCCGACGCGCTCGGCGTCCGGTCGGTCCGCTCGCCGCCGCCCCCGCCGGAACCCGCCCGGGGAGCGGCGCCGGCGCCGCCCGAGGTGCCGCCCTGCTCGCTCGCCGTGTTGCCGGGCGAGGCCACGGAGCCCGTCCGCTCCCCGCCGGTGGCGTGCGTACCGCCGCCGAGCCGGTAGTGCTCCAGCCCCGGCACCGCGCCCGTGGTCACCGCGACCGTGCCGAGGACGACGGCGACGGACACCCCGAGCAGGGCGGCACGCACCGGCCGCACGGCCTTGAGCCACCGCCGCCCGCCGCGGACCGCCCCCGATCCGCCGTCGTGCCCGGAACCGTTCCCGGCGTCCGGCGCCGGGTCCTGGTCCGTCGCGAACAGATAGGCCCGCGCCTTCGCGGTGGCCTCGGCGTAGGCGTCCGGGTCCGGATACGGCCCGATGTCCCCGGGTATCGGGCGTTCCCCGGCGGGGGAGTGCGCGGGCGGGCGCCGGGGGTCGTCGCTTCCGGCGGCGGAGCGTCGGTGGCGTCCCATGATCCTTGCCCTCTTCCTCGTCCGCGTTCCTCGTGCGCACGGCCGACCCGATCCACTCGTCCGAGTGGTTTCGGCCACGAATCACCGGGTCCGGACGGTACCCGATGCCGCCGGGGTGCGACGTGTCCCGGCCGGCCCCGGCCGGTTAGGTTGCACCCATGAGCGAGGACGTACGACTGGTCGCCTGGGTGCGTGGACACGTGCAGGGCGTGGGATTCCGCTGGTTCACGCGGGCCAGGGCACTGGAGATCGGCGGGCTGAGTGGTTTTGCTCTCAATTTGGCCGACGGCCGGGTCCAGGTGGTCGCCGAGGGGCCGCGCGAGGGCTGCGAAGGGCTGCTGGAATGGCTCCAGGGCAGCGACACGCCCGGCCGCGTGGACGGTGTGACAGAGATCTGGGACACACCGCGCGGCGGCTACGACGGCTTCGCCATCCGCTGATCCGGATCCCCCGCACCCCCCGGGCCGGCCCGCGACGAGCCGGTCCGGGCGCCCGCCGGAAGCGGAAACGCCCTGGTGGTTGCCAAGACGGGCGTGGCATGGCAGGCTCCGCAGGTACTGCTGGTCGCCACGCCCTGAGGGCCCCGGAGGAGTCGCAGCACCGCCGTGTTCCCGGCCGTGCACCCGGTTCGCCCCCCAATACAGGGCGTGATCGTGTTGACCGTCAAACTTTTTGGTGAGACGCTGAAAGCCCCGCGCACCTTAGCTGTTTGGCATGGAACAACAGCAGAGCAACACCCGGATGTGCCAAGCACCGCGGGTGCGAATCCCTCACGACCCAACCGCATCGGTCGGTCACTCATTGTGGAGGACCATCCATCATGGCAAAGGCGCTTCTCGGTTACGTCGGCGGCTCCGACCCTCGACTCCTCGCCGAGATGCGACGGCTGCAGCAGCGTGTGCAGGACCTGGAGTCCGAGCTCGTAAGGATCCAGGCCGAGAACGACGCGCTGGCGGCTGCCGCCTCTCAGGAGAGGATCATGGAGAGCATCGACGCACACCAGGCGGAGCCTGCGCTCACCTGATCGCTGCATCAGCTCCACAACAGCAGGCGCAACGATCGGGTTGCCCGTATCAACCGCTCAGTTGATCCGGCGACTGCGATCCAGTCGTCAGAGTTGCAAGGGACGCTTCGGCGTCCCTTCGTTCTTTCCCCCCGCATCCTTTCACCTTCTTTAACAACTGGTGTGCCCTGCGTGGTCATCGGCGAAACCGCGCGTGGCGCGGGTTCGTGGACCGGGCCGGGAGCCGTGGCGGGTAGAGTCCAGGGGCGTGCACCTCAAGGCCCTGACCCTCCGCGGGTTCAAGTCGTTCGCCTCCGCGACCACCCTCCGCTTCGAACCGGGGATCACGTGCGTCGTCGGCCCGAACGGCTCGGGCAAGTCCAACGTCGTGGACGCGCTCAGCTGGGTCATGGGCGAACAGGGCGCCAAGTCGCTGCGCGGCGGCAAGATGGAGGACGTCATCTTCGCCGGCACCACCGGCCGCCCGCCGCTCGGCCGCGCCGAGGTGTCCCTGACCATCGACAACTCCGACGGGGCCCTGCCCATCGAGTACGCCGAGGTCACCCTCACGCGGACGATGTTCCGCAACGGCGGCAGCGAGTACCAGATCAACGGCGACACCTGCCGCCTGCTGGACATCCAGGAACTCCTCTCCGACTCCGGCATCGGCCGCGAGATGCACGTCATCGTCGGCCAGGGGCAGCTGGACTCCGTCCTGCACGCCGACCCCATGGGCCGCCGCGCCTTCATCGAGGAGGCGGCCGGCGTCCTCAAGCACCGCAAGCGCAAGGAGAAGGCGCTCCGCAAGCTGGACGCGATGCGGGCGAACCTCGCGCGCGTGCAGGACCTCACCGACGAACTGCGCCGCCAGCTCAAGCCCCTGGGCCGGCAGGCGGCCGTGGCACGCCGGGCCGCCGTCATCCAGGCCGACCTGCGCGACGCCCGGCTGCGGCTGCTCGCCGACGACCTCGTACGGCTGCGCGAGGCCCTCCGCGCCGAGATCGCCGACGAGGCGGCGCTGAAGGAACGCAAGGAGGGCGCCGAGCGGGAGCTGGGGCAGGCCCTGCACCGCGAGGCCCTGCTGGAAGAGGAGGTGCGCCGGCTCACCCCGCGCCTCCAGCGCGCCCAGCAGACCTGGTACGAGCTGTCCCAGCTCGCCGAACGCGTCCGCGGCACGATCTCCCTGGCCGACGCCCGGGTCAAGAGCGCCACCTCCGCGCCCCCCGAGGAGCGGCGCGGCCGGGACCCCGAGGACCTGGAGCGCGAGGCCGCCCGCGTCCGTGAGCAGGAGGCCGAGCTGGAGGCGGCCCTGGAGGCGGCCCGGCGGGCACTGGACGACACGGTCGACCACCGCGCCGGGCTGGAGCAGCGGCTCGCCCTGGAGGAACGCCGGCTGAAGGACGCCGCCCGTGCCATCGCCGATCGCCGCGAGGGGCTGGCCCGGCTGTCCGGGCAGGTGGGCGCGGCCCGCTCGCGCGTCGCCTCCGCCCAGGCCGAGGTCGACCGGCTGACCACGGCCCGCGACGAGGCACTGGAGCGGGCGGCGGGCGCGCAGGAGGAGTACGAGGTCCTGCGCGCGGAGGTCGACGGCCTGGACGCGGGCGACGCCGACCTGGCCGGGCGGCACGAGGCCGCGAAGCGGGAGCTGGCCGACGCGGAGGCCGCGCTGAACGCGGCCCGCGACGCCCTCACCGCCGCCGAGCGCGGCCGGGCGGCGACCCGGGCCCGCCACGAGGCGCTGGCGCTGGGCCTGCGCCGCAAGGACGGCACCGGCACCCTGCTCGGCGCCCGGGACCGCCTCACCGGCATCCTCGGACCGGCCGCGGAACTCCTCAGGATCACCCCGGGCTACGAGGTCCCCCTGGCCGCCGCGTTCGGCACGGCGGCCGACGCCCTCGCCGTCACCACCCCCGCGGCGGCGGCCGAGGCCCTCACCCTCCTCCGCAAACAAGACGCCGGCCGGGCCACCCTCCTCCTGACGGGAGCCCCCGAGGAAGCGCCCCGACGGGACGCGGGGAACGACGCGGCCAACCGCGACACCCCCGCCCCGGGCGGCGCGGGCCCGGCCCCCCGGGGCGACGCCCCCGGTCACACCGCGCCCGCCGTGCCCGGCGGCGCGGGCCCGGCCTCCCGGGGCGACGCTCCCGGTCACACCGCGCCCGCCGTGCCCGGCGGCGCGGGTCCGGCCTCCCGGGGCGACGCTCCCGGTCACACCGCGCCCGCCGTGCCCGGCGGCGCGGGCCCGGGCTCCCGGGGCGACGCGTCCGGTCACACCGCGCCCGCCGTGCCCGGCGGCGCGGGCCCGGCCCCCCGGGACGACGCGTCCGGTCACACCGCGCTCGCGGACACCCGGCCCGCCGCCGGCCTCCTCTTCGCCGCCACCCTCGTCCGCGGCCCCGCCGACCTCATGCCCGCCGTCCGCCGCCTCCTGCGCGGCGTCGTGGTCGTGGACACCCTCGCCGACGCCGACACGCTGATCCACGCCCGCCCCGACCTGATCGCCGTCACCGCCGAGGGCGACCTCCTCGGCGCGCACATCGCGCACGGCGGCTCCGCGGGCGCCCCCAGCCTGCTGGAGGTGCAGGCATCCGTGGACGAGGCCGCGGCCGAACTGGCCGAGCTGGAGGTCCGCTGCCGGCAGCTGGCCGAGGCACAGCGCACCGCGGCCGAGCGCCGTACCCGGGCCGCGGCCGTCGTGGAGGAACTCGGCGAGCGGCGCCGCGCCGCCGACCGGGAGAAGTCGGACGTCGCCCAGCGGCTCGGCCGCCTGGCCGGCCAGGCCCGCGGCGCGGCGGGCGAGGCCGAGCGGTCGGCCGCGGCGGCGGCCCGCGCACAGGAGGCGCTGGACAGGGCCGTGCAGGAGGCCGAGGAACTGGCCGAGCGGCTCGCCGTGGCCGCGCAGGCGCCGGTGGAGGAGGAACCGGACACCTCCGTCCGGGACCGGCTCGCCGCCGACGGCGCCAACGCCCGGCAGACCGAGATGGAGGCCCGCCTCCAGGTCCGTACGCACGAGGAACGGGTCAAGGGCCTGGCCGGACGCGCCGACGCGCTCGACCGGGCCGCCCGCGCCGAACGCGAGGCACGCGCGCGTGCCGAGCGGCGCCGGGCCCGGCTGCGCCACGAGGCGGCCGTGGCCGGCGCCGTCGCCTCCGGCGCCCGGCAGCTGCTCGCACACGTGGAGGTGTCCCTCGCGCGCGCCGAGCGGGAGCGGGCCGCCGCCGAGGCCGCCAAGACCCGGGGCGAGGGCGAACTCGCCGCCGCCCGCACGGCCGGCCGCGAACTCAAGGCCGAACTTGACAAGTTGAAGGATTCAGTACACCGAGGCGAGGTAATAGGAGCGGAGAAGCGGCTGCGCATCGAGCAGCTGGAGACCAGGGCGCTGGAGGAACTGGGTGTCGAACCGGAGGGGCTGGTGGCCGAGTACGGGCCGCACCAACCGGTGCCGCCCTCGCCCCCCGCCGACGGCGAGCGGCTGCCCGAGGACCCCGGGCACCCGCGCAACCGGCCCCGCCCCTTCGACCGCGCCGAGCAGGAGAAGCGGCTCAGGGCGGCAGAGCGGGCGTACCAGCAGCTGGGCAAGGTCAACCCGCTCGCGCTGGAGGAGTTCGCCGCGCTGGAGGAGCGGCACCAGTTCCTCGGCGAGCAGCTGGAGGACCTGAAGAAGACCCGCGCCGACCTGCTCCAGGTGGTGAAGGAGGTCGACGAGCGCGTCGAGCAGGTCTTCACCGAGGCGTACCGGGACACCGCCCGCGAGTTCGAGGGCGTCTTCGGTCGGCTGTTCCCCGGCGGCGAGGGCCGTCTGGTGCTGACCGACCCCGACAACATGCTCACCACGGGCGTGGACGTGGAGGCACGGCCGCCGGGCAAGAAGGTCAAGCGGCTCTCCCTGCTCTCGGGCGGCGAGCGCTCGCTGACCGCGGTGGCGCTGCTGGTGTCGATCTTCAAGGCCCGGCCGAGCCCGTTCTACGTCATGGACGAGGTCGAGGCGGCGCTGGACGACACCAACCTCCAGCGGCTGATCGGGATCATGCGGGAGCTCCAGGAGAGTTCGCAGCTGATCGTGATCACGCACCAGAAGCGCACGATGGAGGTAGCCGACGCGCTCTACGGCGTCTCCATGCAGGGTGACGGCGTCTCGAAGGTCATCTCCCAGCGGCTGCGCTAGCCCTTTTCAAGATCCACTAGCGGCATCCGTGGCAGATCAACCGCCCTGGCGTTCAGTTCTTGAACGCAAGATCGTCGGGCATATCTGAAAACTCACAGTCGTTGAAGTATTGACTTCGAAACTTGAAGGCATAGTCTCTGCAACGTTGCTTTTACCTTCAGGTGTAAGTGGCCCCCGCGTGTGCGCCACTGGAGACCTGGAAGGGCTCGCCCCCACCCGGCAGCGTTGCCGTGGCCCGAGGAGTTACACCGTGACCAGCACAGCGCAGGCACCTCAGTCAGGAGCCAGATCGGCTCACCCCGAACATCTCGGGCACGTCATCTTCATCGCGGCGGCTGCCGCCATGGGCGGCTTCCTCTTCGGCTACGACAGCTCCGTGATCAACGGCGCCGTCGAGGCCATCCGGGACCGCTACGACATCGGTTCCGCCGCCCTCGCCCAGGTCATCGCGATCGCGCTGATCGGCTGCGCCATCGGCGCCGCCACCGCCGGCCGCATAGCCGACCGCATCGGCCGCATCCGCTGCATGCAGATCGCCGCCGCCCTCTTCACCGTCAGCGCCGTCGGCTCCGCGCTGCCCTTCGCGCTGTGGGACCTCGCCTTCTGGCGGATCATCGGCGGCTTCGCCATCGGCATGGCCTCCGTGATCGGCCCCGCCTACATCGCCGAGGTCGCCCCGCCCGCCTACCGCGGCCGGCTCGGCTCCTTCCAGCAGGCCGCGATCGTCGTCGGCATCGCCGTCTCCCAGCTGGTCAACTGGGGCCTGCTCAACGCCGCCGGCGGCGACCAGCGCGGCAAGCTGATGGGCCTGGAGGCCTGGCAGGTCATGCTCGGCGTGATGGTCGTCCCGGCCGTCCTCTACGGCATGCTGTCCTTCGCGATCCCCGAGTCCCCCCGCTTCCTGATCTCCGTCGGCAAGCGCGAGCGCGCCCGTGAGATCCTCGCGGAGGTCGAGGGCAAGGACGTCGACCTGAACGCCCGCGTCGCCGAGATCGAGCACGCGATGAAGAGCGAGCACAAGTCGTCCTTCAAGGACCTGCTCGGCGGCTCCTTCTTCTTCAAGCCGATCGTCTGGGTCGGTATCGGCCTGTCGGTCTTCCAGCAGTTCGTCGGCATCAACGTCGCGTTCTACTACTCCTCGACGCTGTGGCAGTCGGTCGGCGTCGACCCGTCGGACTCGTTCTTCTACTCCTTCACCACCTCGATCATCAACATCGTCGGCACCGTGATCGCGATGATCTTCGTGGACCGCGTCGGCCGCAAGCCGCTCGCCCTCATCGGCTCGGTCGGCATGGTCGTCGGCCTGGCGCTGGAGGCCTGGGCGTTCAGCTACCACCTGGTCGACGGCAAGCTGCCGAGCACCCAGGGCTGGGTCGCCCTGATCGCCGCCCACCTGTTCGTCCTCTTCTTCGCCCTGTCCTGGGGCGTGGTGGTCTGGGTCTTCCTCGGCGAGATGTTCCCGAACAAGATCCGCGCCGCCGCCCTCGGTGTCGCCGCCTCCGCGCAGTGGATCGCCAACTGGGCCATCACCGCGAGCTTCCCGTCGCTGGCCGACTGGAACCTCTCCGGCACCTACGTGATCTACACCATCTTCGCCGCGCTCTCCATCCCGTTCGTCCTGAAGTTCGTCAAGGAGACGAAGGGCAAGTCCCTGGAGGAGATGGGCTGAGCCTCGCCCCGAGGCCCCCGAACTCGGGGAGAAGGGCCAAGTCCCCGCTGCCCCTCTCCTCGAACCGTCCGCCGCCCCCCGTCCCGGCCCACCGCCCGGACCGGGGGCGGCGGTGTCGTGTGTCCGGGCCCGGCTCGGTCCGCCGGGGCCGCAACCACCCGCCCCGCGAGCGGCCCCGGGCCGCGCGCCCTCCTCCGCCCGGCCTCCCGCCCGCCGGTGGACGCGGCGCCAGGCCGTCCGGGCCCGGTAACCGCGCACCGCTCCGGGACGAGGATCCGGTACGCCCTCCGCGTGCGGCTCCGCCGCCGACCGCACCGCCGAGCGGATCCCGCCCGGCTGCCGGGAGGCGTACGTCCGGGCCTCGCGTGGCAGCTGCCCGCCCTGCGCGGCCCACGCCCGGTCCGGGACCTCGGCGATCCGCTCCTCGCAGTACGCCATCGGCTCGGGCGGGTGCGCGCCGGGGAAGAACGGCGGGCCGGACCGGGCGGCCCGGCGCACGGCGGCGCCGGCCGAGCCGCCGGCGGGCGGCAGGGTGCGGCCGGGTGCGCGGGCGGGGGGAGCCGTACTCCGCGGCCCGGTGCCCGAACCCCTCGCCGGTGCCGCCGTGAGCAGCGTCCGCGGCAGCTCGTCCCGGAACCGGCCGCGCCGCCGCGGGTCCACGCGGGACACCGCGTACTCCCCGGGCCGATAGCCGATAGCCGATAGCCGATAGCCGCTCCCGGCCAGGCGGGGGCATCGCCGTGCCCGCGAGGGTGAACGGCGACCGCAGCCGGTTGTTTGCCGCGCCGCGGTGCTCCCCGGTCTGCGTGCGACGCGGTCGCCACGCACGATCGTGACGGGCATACGAAAGTCCCCCTCCGGTAACGCTCGGGGGAGGGGGACATGGTCTGACGATACGTCAGGTGGCCGGGAAGCCGGCCGGGGTCAGACGCCGCTGGCCGCGGGCTGCCCGGCGACCTCGTCGGCCGCCTGCGGCGCGACCGTGGCCGGCTTCGGCAGCGCCAGGTACAGCGCACCGGAGATCACGATCGTGGCGACCCAGCCGAGGCCGTACTCGCCGACCACGTTGTTCGTCGCCAGCGGGCCGGTGAACCAGTCGGAGGTGGTGAACATCAGCCCCGAGACCAGGCCGATCGCCCAGGCGGCCACGGCCGCGGGGGAGAAGCCGCCCTTGTACCAGTAGGCGCTGGCGCGGGTGGTGTCGGCCATGGCCCGGCCGTCGTACTCCGTGCGGCGGAACATGTCCGCGCCGAACACGCCGACCCACGCGGAGAACGCGACCGCCAGCAGCGACAGGAAGGCGATGAAGGAGCCCATGAAGCTGGTCGCCACCAGCATCAGCACCCCGCCGAACACCAGCGAGATCACCGCGTTCACCGACACCGCCCAGTGCCGGGGCACCTTGAAGCCGAGGGTCTGCGCGGTGAAGCCCGCCGAGTACATCGACATCGAGTTGATCAGCAGCATGCCGATCAGGGCGATGAACAGGTACGGCACCGCGATCCACGTCGGCAGGATCTCGCCCAGGAAGGACACCGGGTCGCTCGCCGAGGCCAGGTCCGGGGTGGAGACCGCCATCACCGCGCCCATCAGCACCATCGGCAGCACGACGACACCGGCACCGCCCACCGCCGTGCCCACGATCGCCTTCGAGGACGCCGTGCGCGGCAGGTAGCGGGTGAAGTCCGGCGCGGACGGGATCCAGCTGACCCCGCCGGCCGCGATCATGCCGACGCCGGTGATCACCGAGGCCGTGGAACCGGCGCCCTGGTGCGCCACCTTCGACCAGTCCGTGTCCGCCACCAGATAGCCGAGGACCAGCACCGAGAAGACACCGAAGAGGTACGTCGCGTACTTGTTGCACTTCTGCACGGCGTTGATGCCGAGCCCGGAGATGGCGAAGGTCGCGACGACGAACACCAGCAGCGTCACCATGTCCAGCACGCTGTTCGCCTTGATGCCGAACAGGATGTCCAGGATGGTGAGCACCGCGTACGCGCCGGTCACCGCGTTGATCGTCTCCCAGCCCCAGCGCGCGACCCAGATCAGCGAACCGGGCAGCAGGTTGCCGCGCTGCCCGAAGACCGCGCGCGACAGCGCCATGCCGGGCGCGCCGCCCCGCTTGCCGGCGATGCCGATCAGACCGACCAGGCCGTACGACACGACCGGCGCGGCCACCGCCACGACCAGGGCCTGCCAGATGTTCAGGTGGTAGGCCACGACCAGGCTCGCGCCCATGGTCAGCAGCAGCACGCTGATGTTGGCGCCGACCCATGTCGGGAACAGCTCCCGGGTCCGCGCGGTGCGTTCGTGATCGGGGACCTGCTCGATGCCGCGGGTTTCGAGAGCGCCCTCGGTCTCGACGGATGTGCTCATGAAAGAGGTGCCTGACATGGGGGGAAGGGGGACGTGGGGGACTCTACGCGCGTGGATAGAGGTGCCACCATCGTACTTTGCTCCGAGTCCTCGCCTTAAGTGGCCTTTGTCTCTCGGAGGAAGTCACAAACAGGGTTCTCGCGGACCCCATGGCCGATACTGGTCGGGTTATGGAAACCGTCATCCTTGCTGTAGTCATCGCCGTGGTCGTGCTCGGCGCGCTCGGCGGGCTGATCGTGGGCAGCCGGCGCCGGAAGCCGCTGCCCCCGCCGCCCCCGAAGGCGCCCGACATCACCGCGCCCCCGGCCGAGCCGCATGTCGGCGAAGAGGCCGAGACGCCGCGCGACGAACCGCGCCGGACGATCGAGGAGGTGGATCTCCCGGGCGGCCCCGCGCCGGTCGTCGTCGAGGAGCCCCCCGCCGGCCCCGCCGGCCCCGCTGTCGAAGTACCCGAGCTGGAGATCCCGGAGCCCACCGCGGGCCGCCTGGTCCGGCTGCGCGCCCGCCTGTCCCGCTCGCAGAACGCCCTGGGCAAGGGCCTGCTCACGCTGCTCTCCCGCGAGCACCTGGACGAGGACACCTGGGAGGAGATCGAGGACACGCTGCTCACCGCCGACGTCGGCGTGCTGCCCACCCAGGAACTGGTCGAGCGGCTGCGCGAACGCGTCAGGGTGCTCGGCACCCGCACCCCCGAGGAACTGCGCGGCCTGCTCCGAGAGGAACTCCTCACCCTGGTCGGCACCGATGTCGACCGCACCGTGAAGACCGAGCCCGAGGGCCGCAAGCCCGGCATCGTGATGGTCGTCGGCGTCAACGGCACCGGCAAGACCACCACCACCGGCAAGCTCGCCCGGGTGCTGGTCGCCGACGGCCGCACCGTCGTGCTCGGTGCCGCCGACACCTTCCGGGCCGCCGCCGCCGACCAGCTCCAGACCTGGGGCGAGCGCGTCGGCGCCCACACCGTGCGCGGCCCCGAGGCCGGCGACCCGGCCTCCGTCGCCTTCGACGCGGTGAAGGAGGGCAAGGAGATGGGCGTCGACGTGGTGCTGATCGACACCGCGGGACGCCTGCACACCAAGACCGGCCTGATGGACGAGCTGGGCAAGGTCAAGCGCGTGGTGGAGAAGCACGCGCCGCTGGACGAGGTGCTGCTCGTCCTGGACGCCACCACCGGGCAGAACGGCCTGGTGCAGGCCCGGGTGTTCGCCGAGGTCGTGGACATCACCGGCATCGTGCTGACCAAGCTGGACGGCACGGCGAAGGGCGGCATCGTGGTCGCGGTCCAGCGCGAGCTGGGCGTGCCGGTCAAGCTGATCGGGCTCGGCGAGGGCGCGGACGACCTCGCGCCGTTCGAGCCGGAGGCGTTCGTCGACGCGCTGATCGGCGACTGAGCGTCCTCGGCCCGGGAACGCTCCCGGGCCGGGCAGGGCGGGAGCGAGCGCCCGTCCCCGAGCTGTGACCGGGGGCGGGCGCCGCTCCTTTCCCGGTCGCCCTACGGCCGCGACCGGTGCGCCACGTACGCCAGCGTCCCCAGCAGCAGCCGGGCCGCCGGCGGCCGCGTCGCCGAGTCCAGGGCGGGCGGGCGCAGCCAGCGCGCCGGGCCCAGGCCGCCCCGGTCGGAGGGCGGGGCGGTGATGTGGGTGCCGGGGCCGAGGCCGCGCAGGTCCAGCGCGGCCGGATCGTCCCAGCCCATCCGGTACAGCAGCCGGGGCAGATCGGCGGCGGCACCGGGGGCGACGAAGAAGTGGGCGCGGCCGTCCGGGCCGGCGGCGACCGGCCCCAGGGGCAGGCCCATCCGCTCCAGCCGGACCAGCGCACGGCGGCCGACCGGTTCCGACACCTCGATGACGTCGAACGCGTGGCCGACCGGCAGCATCACGGCGGCCCCGGGGAACTCGGACCAGGCCTTGCCGACCTCGTCCAGCGTGGCCCCGGCGGGAATCGGGGACGCGAACTCCAGCGGATGCGCGCCCGGCGCCGGGCAGTCGGAGTGCCCGCACGAACAGGTGCCCCCGGCGGCCCGCGCCCCCGGCACCACGTCCCAGCCCCACAGTCCGGTGAACTCGGCGACGGCGGTGCACTCCGCCAGGCGCCCGCGCCGCCGCGTGCCGGAGCGGATCTCGCGGATGCCGCCGATCGTGAAGCCCATGCCCCCTCCAACGGGTCCTGCGCGCCGGTGGTTACGACACGGAGCGAAGCGGAAGCGGAACGTAACGCTACGGCTCCGCCTTCCCGCGCGGTCACGCGGTCAATGCGGCGCCTTGGAGCGCGCCAGGTGGCACAACGGGATATGTGCGCCCCTGGGTGCACCACTCCGCCGGGTCTCCGCCCACCCCCGCCAGTCAATCGCGCGGAGCCATTCGTGTGTCCATTCGAAGGGGTGGCGAATGGTGGCGTTTCCGTGACGCCCGTGACTGAAGGTTGATCGCCAGATTACTCTGAGTGCGCGAGTTCAGGGGGGCGCATGCATCCGGTGAGTATGCCGGAGGCAAGTCGCCAGCTCGTTCGAAGGGTGAGAAGTGCCGGACGGGAGGCGTTATTTACCGGCATTCTGATAAGGCTTGGCGCACTAGGTGACAAGTGGTCTCAGGAATGGGGGCATCCCAGTGGGCGGCAACGGCGGTAGCGGTACGAGCGCTGAAAAGCGCCCCAACGAACTGCTCGGCTCGTGGTTCGTGCGCAGCGGCTGGTCCAAGGGCGAGCTGGCCCGGCAGGTGAACCGCAGGGCACGCCAATTGGGCGCCAACCACATCTCGACCGACACCTCCCGGGTGCGCCGCTGGCTCGACGGGGAGAACCCGCGCGAACCGATCCCGCGCATCCTGTCCGAGCTGTTCTCCGAACGCTTCGGCTGCGTGGTCTCCATCGAGGACCTCGGCCTGCGCGCCGCCCGGCAGTCGCCCGCCGCCTCCGGAGTCGACCTGCCCTGGACCGGCCCGCAGACGGTCGCCCTGCTCGGCGAGTTCTCCCGCAGCGACCTGATGCTCGCCCGGCGCGGCTTCCTCGGCACCTCCCTCGCCCTGTCCGCCGGCCCCTCCCTCATCGAGCCCATGCAGCGCTGGCTCGTGCCCACCCCCGGCTCCCCGGCCCCCGCCCGGCCCGCCCCCGCGCCCGACCCCCCCCGGCCCGGCCGGCTCTCCCGCCCCGAGCTGGAACTGCTGGAGTCCACCACCCGCATGTTCCGCAAGTGGGACGCCCAGTGCGGCGGCGGACTGCGCCGCAAGGCGGTCGTCGGCCAGCTGCACGAGGTCACCGACCTGCTCCAGGAGCCGCAGCCCGAGGCCACCACCCGCAAGCTCTTCCAGATCGCCGCCGAGCTGGCCGAACTGGCCGGCTGGATGTCGTACGACGTCGGCCTCCAGCCCACCGCGCAGAAGTACTTCGTGCTCGCCCTGCACGCCGCCAAGGAGGCCGGCGACAAGCCGCTCGGCTCCTACATCCTCTCCAGCATGAGCCGCCAGATGATCCACCTCGGGCGGCCCGACGACGCGCTGGAACTGATCCACCTCGCCCAGTACGGCAGCCGTGACTGCGCGAGCCCGCGCACCCAGGCCATGCTGTATGCGATGGAGGCCCGCGCCTACGCCAACATGGGCCAGCCGGCGAAGACCAAACGCGCCGTCCGCATGGCCGAGGACACCTTCGCCGAGGCCGGCGACTGGGACGAGCCGGACCCCGACTGGATCCGCTTCTTCTCCGAGGCCGAGCTGTACGCGGAGAACTCCCACTCCTTCCGCGACCTCGCCTACAACGCCGGCCGCAGCCCCAGCTACGCCTCCCTCGCCGAACCGCTCATGCGGCGGGCCGTGGAACTGTTCGCGGACGACTCCGAGCACCAGCGGTCGTACGCGCTCAACCTCATCGGCATGGCCTCCGTGCACCTGCTCCAGCGCGAACCCGAGCGCGGCACGCGGTACGCGGCGCAGGCCCTGGACGTCGCCAAGAAGGTCCGCTCCGAACGGGTGAACACCCGGATCCGCAAGACGGTCGGCACGGCCGTACGCGATTACGGCGACCTGGCCGCCGTCGTCGACCTCTCCGAGAAGCTCGCCGCCGACCTGCCGGAGGCCGCCGAGGCCGGGTGATCCCGGCACCCCCCGCCCCGGCCGCGGCCGGTCCTCCCGAACTGCCCGACTCGGCTCCCCCATGCCAGGTCATCGAGAGGACCGCCGCGGCCGGTCCGTTCCCCCACGGGGACAGCCCGCGCGAGGTCGCGCCACGATAACGAGCGGCGCGGCCCGGCAACTCCCACTTCATGGACGCGTAACACACACGGCACCTTCGTCACCCCGGCGAAACAACGGGGGGCTCGAACCGAAACCGCGCTGCGCGAGTCTCGTGGCGCACTACCGGCCCACCCCTCACCCGACCGGACCGCCAGGCACCGCCCGCACGGGGCCGTACCAATCGACGAGGAGACGCCGATGGCACCAGCCATCATGCTTGCGGCGGACGCACCCAGACTGTCGTCCGCCAACACAGGCTTCATGCTCATCTGTTCCGCCCTGGTGATGCTCATGACCCCGGCCCTGGCCTTCTTCTACGGAGGCATGGTCCGCGTCAAGAGCACCCTGAACATGCTGATGATGAGCTTCATCAGCCTCGGGATCGTCACCATCCTGTGGGTGCTCTACGGCTTCTCCCTCGCCTTCGGCAACGGCAACGGCCTCCTCGGCTACAACGCCGACTGGATCGGCCTCGGCGACATAGGCCTCACCGAGCTCTGGGACGGCTACACCATCCCGGTCCTCGTCTTCATGGTCTTCCAGCTGATGTTCGCGATCCTCACCCCCGCCCTGATCAGCGGCGCCCTCGCCGACCGGGTGAAGTTCTCCGCCTGGGCCCTCTTCGTCGCCCTGTGGGCCACCCTCGTCTACATCCCCGTCGCCCACTGGGTGTGGGCCTCCGACGGCTGGGCCTTCAAGCTCGGCGTGATCGACTTCGCGGGCGGCACGGCGGTCCACATCAACGCCGGCGCGGCGGCACTCGGCGTCATCCTCGTCATCGGCAAGCGCGTCGGCTTCAAGCGGGACCCGATGCGCCCGCACAGCCTCCCGCTGGTCATGCTCGGCGCCGGGCTGCTCTGGTTCGGCTGGTTCGGCTTCAACGCCGGCTCCTGGCTCGGCAACGACGACGGCGTCGGCGCGCTGATGTTCGTCAACACCCAGGTCGCCACCGCCGCCGCGATGCTGGCCTGGCTCGCCTACGAGAAGATCCGGCACGGCGCCTGCACCACCCTCGGCGCCGCCTCCGGCGCGGTAGCCGGCCTGGTCGCCATCACCCCCTCCGGCGGCGCGGTCTCCCCGCTCGGCGCGATCGCCGTCGGCGCGATCGCCGGCGTCGCCTGCGCCGCGGCCGTCGGCCTGAAGTTCAGGTTCGGCTACGACGACTCCCTCGACGTCGTCGGCGTCCACATGGTCGGCGGCATCCTCGGCTCCCTGCTCGTCGGCTTCTTCGCCACCGGCAAGGGCCAGTCCACCGCCACCGGCGTCTTCTACGGCGACCACGGCTTCGACCAGCTGTGGAAGCAGTGCGCGGGCGTCTTCGCGGTCCTCGCCTACTCCCTGGTCGCCTCCGCCGTGCTCGCCTTCCTCCTCGACAAGACCCTCGGCATGCGGGTCACCGAGGACGAGGAGGTCTCCGGCATCGACCGGGCCGAGCACGCCGAGACCGCATACGACTTCAGCGGCGCGGGCGGCGGGGTCACCGCGGCCGCCACCGGCGCCCCGGCCGCCGCACAGACCCGGAAGGTGGACGCATGAGGCTCATCACCGCAGTCGTCAAGCCCCATCGGCTCGACGAGATCAAGGAAGCCCTCCAGGCCTTCGGCGTGCACGGCCTCACCGTCACCGAGGCCAGCGGCTACGGCCGGCAGCGCGGCCACACCGAGGTCTACCGAGGCGCCGAGTACACCGTCGACCTCGTCCCCAAGGTCCGCGTCGAGGTGCTGGCCGAGGACGACGACGCCGAGCAGCTGATCGAGGTCATCGTCAAGGCCGCCCGCACCGGCAAGATCGGGGACGGCAAGGTGTGGTCCCTGCCGGTGGAGACCGCCGTCCGCGTCCGCACCGGCGAGCGCGGTCCGGACGCCCTCTGAGCAGGACCGACACAGGAAGAGGAGTCGCCGGGTGACGGGCACGGACACGCACACAGGAACGGAAGACACGGGGCCCGGCGGCTACGCGGCGGCCCGGCTGCGCCTCCTCACCGAGGACGCGCGGTCCGGGCCGCCGCGCCGTTTCGCCCTCGCCGGACTGACCGACGACTGGCTCGCCGGACTGTTCACCGGGGCGGCCGGCCCCGCGAAGGGCGTCTCCCTCGTCGCCGTCGGCGGCTACGGCCGCGGCGAGCTGTCCCCGCGCAGCGACCTCGACCTCGTCCTGCTGCACGACGGCTCCGACCCCGCCGCCGTCGCCGCCCTCGCCGACCGGATCTGGTACCCCGTCTGGGACCTCGGCCTCTCCCTCGACCACTCCGTCCGCACCCCCGCCGAGGCCCGCGGCACCGCCGCCGAGGACCTGAAGGTCCACCTCGGCCTGCTGGACGCCCGCCACCTCGCCGGCGACAGCACCCTCACCGCCGGCCTGCGCACCGCCGTCCTCACCGACTGGCGCAACCAGGCCACGAGGCGCCTGCCCGAACTCCGCGACCTGTGCGCCGAGCGCGCCGCCCGCCAGGGCGAACTGCGCTACCTGCTCGAACCCGACCTCAAGGAGGCCCGCGGCGGCCTGCGCGACGCCACCGCGCTGCGCGCCGTCGCCGCCTCCTGGCTCGCCGACGCCCCCCGCGAGGGGCTGGCCGACGCCCGCCGCCGCCTGCTCGACGTCCGCGACGCCCTCCACCTGGTCACCGGCCGCGCCACCGACCGGCTCGCCCTCCAGGAACAGGACCAGGTGGCCGCCGAACTGGGCCTGCTCGACGCCGACACCCTGTTGCGCCAGGTCTACGAATCCGCCCGCGTCATCGCGTACGCCGGCGACGTCACCTGGCGCGAGGTGGGACGCGTCCTGCGCTCCCGCGCCGTACGGCCCCGCCTGCGCGCCCTCATCGGCGGTGGCCGGCCGGCCACCGAACGCTCGCCCCTGGCCGAGGGCGTCGTGGAACAGGACGGCGAGGTGGTGCTCGCCCGCGCCGCCCGCCCCGACCGCGACCCCGTCCTCCCGCTGCGCGCCGCGGCCGCCGCCGCGCAGGCCGGCCTGCCGCTCTCCCTGCACGCCGTACGGCGCATGGCCGCCACCGCGCGCCCCCTGCCCACCCCCTGGCCCGCCGAGGCCCGCGAACAACTCGTCACCCTCCTCGGCTCCGGCCGCCCG
Organism: Streptomyces sp. NPDC104831; assembly: GCF_055583025.1. Lineage (NCBI taxonomy): Bacteria > Bacillati > Actinomycetota > Actinomycetes > Kitasatosporales > Streptomycetaceae > Streptomyces > Streptomyces sp. NPDC104831. The sequence goes on along the minus strand of NZ_JBVJOT010000008.1, from coordinate 138,791 downwards.
ACCGTCGAGGTCTGGGAGGCGCTGGAGGCCGAGGGCCTGGTCAGCCGCCTGCTTCCCGACTGGGAACGGGTCCGCTGCCGCCCCCAGCGCAACGCCGTCCACATCTGGACGGTCGACCGGCACCTCATCGAGACCGCCGTCCGCGCCTCCGCCCTCACCCGCCGGGTCGGCCGTCCCGACCTGCTGCTGGTCGCCGCCCTGCTGCACGACATCGGCAAGGGCTGGCCCGGCGACCACTCGGTGGCCGGCGAGATCATCGCCAAGGACGTCGCCGCGCGGATCGGCTTCGACCGCGCCGACGCCACCGTGCTGGCCACGCTGGTCCGCCACCACCTGCTGCTCGTCGAGACCGCCACCCGCCGCGACCTGGACGACCCCGCCACCGTCCGCTCCGTCGCCGCCGCGGTCGGCACCGAGGGCACCCTGGAACTGCTGCACGCCCTCACCGAGGCGGACGCCCTGGCCACCGGCCCGGCCGCCTGGTCCTCCTGGCGCGGCTCCCTCGTCGCCGACCTGGTCGGGCGCGTCGCGGGCGTCCTCGCCGGGACCGTCCCCGACGAACCCGAGCCCGCCGCGCCCACCGCCGAGCAGGAGCGGCTCGCCGTCGAGGCGTTCCGCACCGGCGGCCCGGTCCTCGCCCTGCGCGCCCGGACCGAGCCCGTGCCCGGCGCGGAGCCGCCGTCCGGGGGACCGGAACCCCTGGGCGTCGAACTGCTCATCGCCGTCCCCGACCAGCCGGGCGTCCTGCCGGCCGTCGCCGGGGTCCTCGCCGTGCACCGCCTCACCGTCCGCACGGCGGAACTGCGCGCCCTGCGCCTGCCGGCGGACGTGGACGACGACGGCACGATCCTTCTCCTCGACTGGCGGGTCGCCGCCGAGTACGGCTCCCTGCCCCAGGCGGCCCGGCTGCGCACCGACCTCGTGCGCGCCCTGGACGGCTCCCTGGACATCGCCGGCCGCCTCGCCGAACGCGACGCCGCCTACCCCCGCCGGCGCGGCTGGACCGCCCCGCCGCCCCGGGTCACGGTGGCCCCGGCCGCCTCCCGCCACGCCACGGTCATCGAGGTCCGCGCCCAGGACGCCCCCGGCCTGCTGCACCGCATCGGCACGGCCCTGGAGAAGGCGGGCGTCCGGGTCCGGAGCATGCACGTGTCGACGCTGGGGGCCAACGCGGTGGACGCCTTCTACGTCACGACGGGCACGGGCGCGCCGCTGCCGGCCGGGGACGCGTCGTCACTGGCGGGTGTGCTGGAGGAGACCCTGCGGGGGTGACCCCGTGCGGGCCGGCGCGGGCCCCGCCGGCGCGGGTTCACCCACCCGGGCGGGCGGGGGCGAATCGCTTGCGCGGCCAGATACCCTGGAGGACGACTCAGACAGCCGCCGACGCGAGGACCTACGCCGCCGTGTTCGATACTCTCTCCGACCGCCTCACAGCCACCTTCAAGTCCCTGCGGGGCAAGGGCAGGCTCAGCGAGGCGGACATCGACGCCACGGCCCGGGAAATCCGCATCGCGCTTCTCGAAGCCGACGTGGCCCTCCCCGTCGTCCGGGCGTTCGTCAAGAACGTGAAGGAAAGGGCGCTCGGGGTCGAGATCTCCAAGGCCCTCAACCCGGCGCAGCAGTTCATCAAGATCGTCAACGACGAGCTGGTGGACATCCTGGGCGGCGAGACCCGGCGGCTCCGCTTCGCCAAGCAGCCGCCCACCGTGATCATGCTGGCCGGTCTCCAGGGCGCCGGCAAGACCACCCTCGCCGGCAAGCTCGGCAGGTGGCTCAAGGAGCAGGGCCACTCCCCGCTGCTGGTCGCCTGTGACCTCCAGCGCCCCAACGCCGTCAACCAGCTGAGCGTCGTCGCCGAGCGCGCCGGCGTCGCGGTGTACGCGCCGGAGCCGGGCAACGGCGTCGGCGACCCGGTGAAGGTCGCCAAGGACTCCATCGAGTTCGCGAAGTCCAAGGTCCACGACATCGTGATCGTGGACACCGCCGGCCGCCTCGGCATCGACGCCGAGATGATGCAGCAGGCCGCCGACATCCGCGACGCCGTCTCCCCGGACGAGATCCTGTTCGTGGTCGACGCGATGATCGGCCAGGACGCCGTCAACACCGCCGAGGCCTTCCGCGACGGCGTCGGCTTCGACGGCGTGGTGCTCTCCAAGCTCGACGGCGACGCCCGCGGCGGTGCCGCCCTGTCCATCCGGCACATCACCGGCAAGCCGATCATGTTCGCGTCGAACGGCGAGAAGCTGGACGACTTCGACGCGTTCCACCCGGACCGGATGGCCTCCCGCATCCTCGACATGGGCGACCTGCTCACCCTGATCGAGCAGGCGGAGAAGACCTTCAGCCAGGAAGAGGCCGCCAAGATGGCCTCGAAGCTGGCGTCCAAGAAGGGCCAGGACTTCACCCTGGACGACTTCCTGTCCCAGATGGAGCAGGTCAGGAAGATGGGCAGCATCAGCAAGCTGCTCGGCATGCTCCCGGGCATGGGCCAGATCAAGGACCAGATCGCCAACCTGGACGAGCGGGACGTCGACCGCACCGCCGCGATCATCAAGTCGATGACCCCGGCCGAGCGCCAGGACCCGACCATCATCAACGGCTCCCGCCGCGCCCGTATCGCCAAGGGCTCCGGCGTCGACGTCAGCGCGGTCAAGGGCCTGGTGGAGCGGTTCTTCGAGGCCCGCAAGATGATGTCCCGCATGGCCCAGGGCGGCGGCATGCCGGGCATGCCGGGGATCCCGGGCATGGGCGGCGGCCCCGGCCGGCAGAAGAAGCAGCAGAAGAAGGCCAAGGGCAAGCAGCGCTCCGGCAACCCGATGAAGCGCAAGCAGCAGGAGCTGGAGGCGGCCCAGCGCCGCGAGGCCGCCGCGCAGGGCGGCGGCGCCTTCGGCCTGCCGGGCCAGCAGGACCAGGACTTCGAGCTGCCGGACGAGTTCAAGAAGTTCATGGGCTGACCCGGTCCACCGGGCCCGGCCCGTACGCCGCTGGGGGCGTCCTTCCACCGGAAGGGCGCCCCCAGCGCATGCCGGCGCGGGGAGGGTGTCGTACCGTCCCGGTATGAGCAACCCCGCTCCGCCGCGCAAGTCGCCGGACCAGCCCTGGCGCACCGAGGGCGCCCCGGAGGAGCCGCAGCGGCAGCCCTCCGGCGGGCGCGGGATGCGGGGCGGCTGGTGGCGGCTGATCCTCACCGCGCTGGTCGTGTACCTGATCGCGAACCTGGTGCTGTCCTACGTCGACCAGGCGAACGAGCCGACGATCTCGTACACCGAGTTCAGCAGGCAGGTGGACGGGGGCAACGTCGCCAAGATCTACGCCAAGGGCGACTCCCTCCAGGGCCAGCTCAAGAAGGAGCGCAAGAACCCGGAGGGCGGCGGCGGGTACACCAAGTTCAACACCGAACGGCCGTCGTTCGCGGACGACGACCTGTGGGCGAACCTGACCCGGCACAAGGTCACCGTGACCGCCGAGCCGGTCGTCCAGCACCGCAGCTTTCTCGCCAACCTGCTGATCTCGCTGGCGCCGATGCTGCTGCTGATCGCCGTCTGGGTGTTCGTCGCCCGGAGGATGAGCGCGGGGCTCGGCGGCCCCGGCGGGATGCTCGGCCGCAAGGCGCCGCCCAAGCCGGTGGAACTGGTGCCGGGGGAGAAGCGCACCACGTTCGCCGACGTGGCCGGCATCGACGAGGTCGAGGCCGAGCTGAACGACGTCGTCGACTTCCTGAAGAACCCCGACGCCTACCGCCGGATGGGCGCCAAGATGCCGCGGGGCGTGCTGCTCGCCGGGCCGCCCGGCACCGGCAAGACGCTGCTGGCGCGGGCGGTGGCCGGGGAGGCGGGCGTGCCGTTCTTCTCGGCCTCGGCCTCCGAGTTCATCGAGATGATCGTGGGCGTGGGCGCCTCCCGGGTGCGGGAGCTGTTCGCGGAGGCCCGCAAGGTGGCGCCGTCGATCATCTTCATCGACGAGATCGACACCATCGGGCGGGCGCGCGGCGGCGGCGCGTCGATGGGCGGGCACGACGAGCGCGAGCAGACGCTGAACCAGATCCTCACCGAGATGGACGGTTTCTCCGGTTCGGAGGGCGTGATCGTGGTCGCGGCCACCAACCGCGCCGACATCCTCGACCCGGCCCTGACCCGCCCCGGCCGCTTCGACCGGGTGGTGCAGGTCTCGCCGCCGGACCGCGGCGGGCGCGAGGCCATCCTGAGGATCCACACCCGCGAGATCCCCCTCGCCGACGACGTCGACCTCGGGCAGGTGGCCCGCACGACACCGGGCATGACCGGCGCGGAACTGGCGAACCTGGCCAACGAGGCCGCGCTGCTCGCGGTCAAGCGGGGGCAGGGGCGGGTGACCCGCGCCGACCTGTCCGAGGCGCTGGAGAAGGTGCAGCTCGGGGCGGAGCGCCCGCTGGTGATGCCCGAGGAGGAGCGCCGGCGCACCGCGTACCACGAGAGCGGGCACGCGCTGCTGGGCATGCTCCAGCCGGGCGCCGACCCGGTCCGCAAGATCACGATCGTGCCGCGCGGCCGGGCGCTGGGCGTCACCCTGTCGACGCCGGAATCGGACAAGTACGCGTTCACCGAGGAGTACCTGCGCGGCCGGATCATCGGCGCGCTGGGCGGGATGGCGGCCGAGCAGGTGGTCTACGGCGTGGTCACCACGGGGTCCGAGAGCGACCTGGAACAGGTCACCGGCATCGCCCGGGGCATGGTGTCGCGCTGGGGCATGAGCGAGCGGGTCGGCCGGCTGTCCGCGCTGCCGAACGACGCCCAGCAGGCCTACGGACTCGCCGCCGCCCCGCAGACCCTCGACGTGATCGACGCCGAGATGCGGCGGATCGTGGACGAGTGCTACGCGGAGGCGTGCCACAAGCTCCGCGACCACCGGGGGCAGCTCGACGCGCTGGCGCACGCCCTGCTGGCGAACGAGACGCTGGAGGAGGCGGACGCCTACCGCATCGCCGGCATCACCCGCCTCGGCAAGGGCGAAGCCTAGGCCAGGGCCTAGGGAACCCGGGCGACGAGGTAGCGGAAGACGTTCGGCATCCACACCGTGCCGTCCGGGCGGCGGTAGGGGTGCAGGGCCTCCGTCAGCTCCTTGTCGACCTGCCGGGCGTCGGTCGCCGCGATCGCCGCGTCGAACAGCCCGGTCGACAGCAGCCCCCGCACGGCGCTGTCGAGGCCGGCGTACCCGAACGGGCAGGCGACCCGGCCCGAGCCGTCCGGGCGCAGTCCGGCCCGGGCGGCGGCCTCCTCCAGGTCGTCGCGCCGGGCGGGCCGCCAGCCGCGCGCGCCGGGCAGCGGGTCGGCCAGCGCGGCGGCCGTGCGCAGCACCGAGGTGGTGGCGCAGCGCTCGGGCGGCCCCCAGCCGGTCAGCACCACGGCCGCCCCGCGCGCGGCCAGCGGCAGCGCGCCGGCGAGCGACTCGGCGAGCCCGTCGGCGTCGCCCGGCTCGAAGACGGTCACCAGGGTGTACGGCTCCCCGCCGGCCGGGTCGGCGGGCAGGGCGTCGAGCAGCTCCGGTGCCGCAGGCGGCCGCGTGCCGCCGGACGGGGTGCCCGGCAGCAGGCGGGCGCGCGCGAGGGCCAGCCGTTCCGGGGAGTCGGTCTCGACGCCGGTGACCGCGGCGCCCCGGGAGGCCGCCAGCAGCAGGGCGAGCCCGGACCCGCAGCGCAGGCCCAGCAGCCGGCCGGGGGAACCCACGCCGAGCCGGTCGTACACGGCCTCGAAAAGCGGTACGAGCATCCGCTCCTGGATCTCGGACCAGTCACGCGCGCGTGCGCTCGGGTCCACGCGGAGTGCCGGGTCCGCGTGGACCACGTGCTGCCGCACGAGCGTAGGTGTCATGGAAGCGCCCCAATCCGCCGACAGTTCGCCGCTGTACCCGGGTGTGGCCCCCGTGGAGTGCCAGCGCACATCCCACCTATGCCAGGTAACTCCCGGCCCGCTGTGCCGTCCAGGGGTCTTGGGGTCCGGCTTGGCCGTGGGACGCGGGTGTGGCGAGAATTCACATCCCGGCAACCTGGGGGGCCCTACGGTGGCCGCGCGCGGGGCGGCGGTGCGCGGCCGGCGGGAGCGGGCCGGTGGCGGGCGGTGCGGCGGTACCCGGTAACGTCACGCGGGCGGGGACGCCGGCCGGGACGGGACGGCGGACCGCCGGCGGCCGGATCCACCCCATGAGGGGCCGACGGCCCGTGCCGCCCCCGGGCCCACCGTCGGTGCGTAGGGCCGACTACGCACCAGCTTGTGCGGAGGTGTGACGCTTCTCCGCAGATCAGCGCACCCGCCCTCGTCAGGACGCATCAGCGGCAACTGACGGGTACGTGCAAATTATTTGGGATGCCCCGGAATAGGAACACAGAGGCACCCCCGCTCGTTGTCATTACGTGAGCACGACACAGACACCACCTGTTCTCGCCGCAGAGCTGGCGCAGGCGTGGGCCGACATTCAGCGGCACCACCCCGAGCTGCCGGACCTAGCCGCACCAGAGTCCCTGATCGGAGAGTCGTCGTCCGCGTGCGGACACGAACTCTCCTTCGAACGACTGCTCCATGAGGCAGTCCACGGCATCGCCGCCGCCCGGGGCATCCGCGACACCTCCCGGGCCGGCCGCTATCACAACCGCCGTTTCCTCGCGATCGCCGAGGAGCTGGGCCTGGACCACCCCGAGGAGCCGCACCCGAGCAGCGGTTTCTCCCTGGTCACGCTCAACGCCGAGGCGAAGCGGCGCTACCGCCCGACCATGGAGCGGCTCCAGCGCGCGCTGAAGGCCCACATGGCCGCCACCTCGGCCGACACCGCCCGCACCTTCCGCGGCCCGGCCGCCCGGCACGGCTCCTCCGGCGGCGGCGTCCGGGTCAAGGCGGTGTGCGACTGCGGGCGCAACGTCCGGGTCGTCCCGTCGGTCCTGGCCCAGGCCCCCATCGTCTGCGGCGGCTGCGGCAAGCCGTTCCGGATCCCGGAGGTCATGGGGGCGGCGTAGGCGCGGCACGCGCGTACCGGCATCTCGTGGCTGCCGGGCCGCGGGCGGCGACCTCACACCACCACCGGGCAGCGCACCCGACGTGCCTCACCTCCGCGCCGGGTGCCGCCGGCCCGTGCCCGGTGCCGCACCTCACCCACCCTCGGCCGGAAGCGGTCCGCGGGGTGTGGCAGAATGGCTGGCTGTACTCGACAGTCGCATAGGACCCCTCTCTCCTCCGGCTGACGCGTCCATCGGGCACTCGGGTACCGCAACCCCACGCGGCGTCTCGCCGTGCCCAACCACGTCAATTCCAGGAGAACCCACTCCCGTGGCAGTCAAGATCAAGCTGAAGCGTCTGGGCAAGATCCGTTCGCCTCACTACCGCATCGTCGTCGCCGACTCCCGTACCCGCCGTGACGGCCGGGCCATCGAGGAGATCGGCAAGTACCACCCGACCTACAACCCGTCGGTCATCGAGGTGGACGCCGAGCGTGTGGCGTACTGGCTGGGTGTCGGCGCGCAGCCGACCGAGCCCGTGCTCGCCATTCTGAAGAAGACCGGCGACTGGCAGAAGTTCAAGGGCGAGCCGGCTCCCGCGCCGCTGCTCGTCGCCGAGCCCAAGCCGGCCCGTCCGTCGTTCGAGGCTCTCGGCGGTGACGACGAGGGCAAGGGTGAGGCGATCACCCAGAAGAAGAAGGCTGAGAAGAAGGACGAGGCCGCGGCTGAGTCCGAGTCGACCGAGGCCTGAGCAGCATGCTCGAAGAGGCGCTTGAGCACCTCGTGAAGGGCATCGTCGACAACCCTGACGATGTGCAGGTCGCCTCGCGCAACCTGCGTCGCGGGCGCGTCCTCGAGGTCCGGGTCCACCCGGACGACCTCGGCAAGGTGATCGGCCGCAATGGCCGCACCGCGCGCGCCCTGCGCACCGTCGTGGGCGCCATCGGCGGTCGCGGCGTCCGCGTCGACCTGGTCGACGTGGACGACGTCCGCTGACGCTTCATCGCAACCGGCTCGGGCCGGGGAGGGCCACTGGGCCGTCCCCGGCCCGCAGTCGTATGACAGGAGATTTGGACAGGTGCAGCTGGTAGTCGCACGGATCGGCCGTGCCCATGGCATCAAGGGCGAGGTCACCGTCGAGGTACGAACCGACGAGCCGGAGCTCAGGCTCGCCCCCGGCGCCGTACTCGCCACGGACCCCGCCTCCGCGGGACCGTTGACCATCGCCACGGGGCGGGTGCACAGCGGCCGCCTCCTGCTGCGCTTCGAGGGCGTCACGGACCGCAACGCGGCCGAGGCCCTGCGCAACACCCTGCTGATCGCCGAGGTGGACCCGGAGGAACTCCCGGAGGACGAGGACGAGTACTACGACCACCAGCTGATCGACCTCGACGTGGTCACCGAGGACGGCACGGAGGTCGGCCGCATCACCGAGATCTCCCACCTGCCCTCGCAGGACCTGTTCATCGTGGAGCGCCCGGACGGCAGCGAGGTGCTGATCCCCTTCGTGGAGGAGATCGTCACCGAGATCGACCTGGCGGAGCAGCGGGCGGTCATCACGCCGCCGCCGGGCCTGATCGACGACCGCGCCGAGATCGCCTCCTCCCGGGACGAGGACGCATGAGGCTCGACGTCGTCACGATCTTCCCCGAGTACCTGGAACCGCTGAACGTCTCCCTCGTCGGCAAGGCACGCGCGCGGGGGCAGCTGAACGTCCACGTGCACGACCTGCGGTACTGGACGTACGACCGGCACAACACCGTGGACGACACGCCGTACGGCGGCGGCCCCGGCATGGTCATGAAGACCGACCCCTGGGGCGAGGCCCTCGACACCGTCCTCGCCGACGGCTACGAGTCCGGCGCCCAGGCCCCCGCGCTGATCGTGCCCACGCCCAGCGGCCGTCCCTTCACCCAGGAACTGGCCGTCGAGCTGTCCGAACGCCCCTGGCTGATCTTCACACCGGCCCGCTACGAGGGCATCGACCGGCGCGTCGTGGACGAGTACGCCACCCGGGTACCGGTCTACGAGGTCTCCATCGGCGACTACGTCCTGGCCGGCGGCGAGGCGGCCGTCCTGGTCGTCACGGAGGCCGTCGCCCGGCTGCTGCCCGGCGTCCTCGGCAACGCCGAGTCCCACCGCGACGACTCCTTCGCCCCGGGCGCGATGGCCGGCCTTCTCGAAGGCCCCGTCTACACCAAGCCGCCCGTCTGGCGCGGCCGGGACATCCCCGAGGTGCTGCTCAGCGGCCACCACGGGAAGATCGCCCGCTGGCGCCGCGACGAGGCCCTGCGGCGTACGACCGTCAACCGGCCCGACCTGATCGAGCGCTGCGACCCCGGGGCCTTCGACAAGAAGGACCGCGAGATGCTCTCCATCCTGGGCTGGGCACCTGACCCGGAGGGGGAGCCGTACGGCCGATTTTGGCGCCGCGCCGAGGGCGTGGAAGAATAGGCCGCTGTTGTGCGTCCGTAGGGCGAGCGCCCCTGCCACAGGGGGACACGACGCCCGCCCCGATACGCACGGCAGTCCTCCTGGAACCCCTAGTTTCCGTTGATGACCTGTGGCATCAGCGAAGAAAGCAGACACGATGTCTCACCTGCTCGACTCCGTCGACTCCGCGTCGCTGCGCAGCGACATCCCGGCCTTCCGCCCGGGTGACACCGTCAACGTCCACGTCCGCGTCATCGAGGGCAACCGCTCCCGTGTGCAGCAGTTCAAGGGCGTCGTGATCCGCCGCCAGGGCTCCGGTGTCCGCGAGACCTTCACGGTCCGCAAGGTCTCGTTCTCCGTCGGCGTCGAGCGCACCTTCCCGGTGCACACCCCGATCGTCGAGAAGATCGAGCTGGTCACCCGCGGTGACGTGCGCCGCGCCAAGCTGTACTACCTCCGTGAGCTGCGCGGCAAGGCCGCGAAGATCAAGGAGAAGCGCGAGAGCTGAGTGCTCCGACGGGGTCACAGCGGGGCCGGATAGCATCTGGCTCCGATGGACACCGAAGCACAGCCGACGACGCGACGCGACCGCTCCTCCCACCCCGGTCCTCCGGGGGCGGAGGGCCGGTCGCGTTTCGCGTTGGCGGGCCGGCTCGCCGACCGGCTCCCGGGCGGCCGCCTCACCCTCACCGTCCTCGTCGGCCTGGCGTTCCTGCTGCTCCTCAACGCCTTCGTGGTGCAGCCCTTCGAGATCCCGAGCGGATCGATGGAGCGGGGACTGAGGATCGGGGACCGCGTCCTCGTGAACAAGCTCGCGTACCGTTTCGGCGCCGGGCCGGGCCGCGGTGACGTCATCGTGTTCGACGGCACCGGGTACTTCGGGGACGCCGACTACGTCAAGCGGGTCGTCGGGGTGGGGGGAGACCATGTGGTCTGCTGCGACAAGCGGGGGAGGATCGAGGTGAACGGCCGCCCGGTCGACGAGACCGCGTTCCTCTATCCGGGGGACAGCGCCTCCGACGTGCCCTTCGACGTCGTCGTCCCCCCGGGCCGGCTGTTCGTCCTCGGCGACCACCGAGGCGACTCCAGCGACTCCCGGGACCACCTCGGCTCGCCCGGCGGCGGCATGATCCCCGTCGGCGACGTCATCGGCCGGGCCGACTGGATCCTGTGGCCGTACCGCCACTGGACGCGCCTGACCCGGCCGTCCGCCTACGCGGACGTGCCCGCCGCCCCGGCGGAGGGCGGCCATGGGTAACCGCGGCAAACCCCGCGGGGTGCCCGCCGGCCCCGCCGGCAACCTGCTGCCCACCGGGGCCCGCCGCACCTCCGCGCCCGGCGGCGGCCGCACCCGCGCGGAGCGCCGCAGGCTCCAGCGCAAGGTCAAGCGCAAGCGCCGGCGCTCGGCCGTCCGGGAGGTCCCCCTCCTGGTCGGCGTCGCCGTCCTCATCGCGCTCGTCCTGAAGACCTTCCTCGTCCAGGCGTTCGTGATCCCGTCCGGATCCATGGAAGAGACGATCCGGATCGGCGACCGGGTGCTGGTCGACAAGCTCACCCCCTGGTTCGGCGCCGAGCCCGGGCGCGGGGACGTCGTCGTCTTCCACGACCCGGGTGGCTGGCTCCAGGGCGAGCAGACCGCCAAGAAGGACGACCCGGTGGTCCTCAAGCAGCTCAAGGAAGGGCTCAGCTTCATCGGGCTGCTGCCCTCCGACAACGAGAAGGACCTGATCAAACGGGTCATCGGGGTCGGCGGCGACCACGTCGCGTGCTGCGACGCGCAAGGCCGCGTCACCGTCAACGGCGTCCCCCTCACCGAGGGCGACTACCTCTATCCGGGGGACCAGCCGTCCGCCATGCCCTTCGACGTCACCGTCCCCGAGGGCCGGCTGTGGGTCATGGGCGACCACCGGGGCAACTCCGCGGACTCCCGCTACCACCAGGACACCCCCTACGGCGGCACGGTCTCCGTGGACTCGGTCGTCGGCCGGGCCATGGTCATCGGCTGGCCGGTCGGCCACTGGACGCGCCTGGCGGAACCTAAAACCTTCGCAAGCGTCACCGACTCGGCGTCCGGGACGGCCGCTGTTTCCCGGCCGTCGCATAGGGTTGCCCCCGAGAACCGGAACGGAATGAGACAGCTCCCGACCCCTGCGGAACTCCCGCTCGTTATGGGAGTGGTGGGCCTGCGCAGTGTGTGGGGCAGGCAGCGGCACAGAGTGAGGAGTTGGCGTGGGGGATGTGGCGGTTGGCGCACGGTCGGGGCACGACGGCGAGGAGAACCGCGGGCACCCCGGGGCCTCGGACGTTCCCGTACCGGACGGCGCCGTGAACTCCGGGAATGACCGGGCGGACGGCGGCGCGGGCTCGCCGGAGGGCGAGCGGGAACCGCACGCCGGGACCACGGCCGCGGCCGTGGGAGCGCGGCAGCCGAAGAAGCCGCGGTCCTTCTGGAAGGAACTGCCGATCCTGATCGGCATCGCGCTGGTCCTGGCGCTGCTGATCAAGACGTTCCTGGTGCAGGCGTTCTCGATCCCGTCCGACTCGATGCAGAACACCCTCCAGCAGGGCGACCGCGTCCTGGTGGACAAGCTCACCCCGTGGTTCGGCTCCGAGCCCGAGCGCGGCGAGGTCGTCGTCTTCCACGACCCGGACAACTGGCTGGCGGGCGAGCCGACGCCGACCCCGAATCCGGTGCAGAAGGTCCTCAGCTGGATCGGCCTGATGCCCTCGGCGGAGGAGAAGGACCTGATCAAGCGGGTGATCGGGGTCGGCGGCGACACGGTCGAGTGCAAGAACAGCGGCCCGCTGAAGGTCAACGGCAAGCCGCTGGACGAGCCGTACGTCTACCCCGGCAACACGCCGTGCAGCGTGGACGACCAGGGCGGCCAGTTCACGGTGAAGGTGCCCAAGGGCTACCTCTGGGTGATGGGCGACCACCGCCAGAACTCCCGTGACTCCCGCTACAACCAGTCCGACAAGAACCACGGCATGGTCCCCGTCGACGAGGTCGTCGGCCGCGCCATCGTCAAGGCCTGGCCCATCAACCGCTGGGGCACCCTGCCGGTCCCGGACACCTTCGACCAGCCCGGCCTGGACGAGAAGTCCTCGGCCGCCGCGTCGCTGACGGTCGCCCCGCAGGGCCTGGCCGTCGCCGCGGTGCTGCCGGTGGCGCTGTGGCGCCGTCGGCGCCACGGGAGCGGGACGGCCGGCGCGGAGCGCCCGGCGACGACCGGACCCGGCGCCTCCGCCGGCCTGTGACCTCCGGGACCCGTGGCCTCCGGCCGCTTGCGGTCGGCCCGGTGGCCTCCGGCCGGCTCCGGTGGTCCCGGTCCCGAGGGAGGGGCTGCCCCCGGTCGGTACCGCCGGGTAGGGTGCGGGCTCATGGGTGGCGAGAGCATGACGCGTACGGCCCCGGCGGGCGGCGGCACCGGCACGGTACGGGCCGGCGGCGGCCGGCTCGGGCAGCGGCTGTCCGGACTGGCGGTGGCGCTGGGGCTGGTGCTGTTCCTCGGCGGGTTCGCCTGGGCGGCGGTGGTCTACCGGCCGTACACCGTGCCCACCGGCTCCATGTCCCCCACCATCGCCGCCGGTGACCGGGTGCTGGCCCAGCGGGTCGACGGCGCCGAGGTGCGGCGCGGGGACGTGGTCGTCTTCGAGGACGAGAGCTGGGTCGCCGGCTCCAAGGTGGTCAAGCGCGTGGTCGCCGTGGGCGGGGACACGGTCTCCTGCTGCACCGACGGCAAGCTGACCGTCAACGGCAAGCCCATCGAGGAGTCGTACCTGCCCGCGGGCAGCCTGGCCGAACTCAAGGGCTTCGGCACGGTCACCGTTCCCGAGGGCCGGCTCTTCCTCCTCGGCGACGAACGCCGCAGCTCCCTGGACTCCACCGCCCACCTCACCGACGCGGCGCGCGGCACGGTCGCCCGCGATGCCGTCTCGGCCCGCGTGGACGCCGTCGTCTGGCCCTGGAAGGGCATGCTCGAGCGCCCCACCGGCTTCGAGACGCTGGGCGCCCTCTCCACACCGGGTCCGCTGCGCACGGTGGAGGTGCTGATCGTGGCCGGCGCGGTCCTCGTCCTGGGCGGCGGCGCCTACGGCCCGGTCGCGACCCGCCTGAGCCGCTCCCGCACGGCCACGGCCCACCCGGGGGCGAGCGGTGCCCGCTGAGACGACACGGCCGACGGGGGAGCCGGACGAGGACGCGGGCGGCCTGCGGAAGGTGGCCCGGGTGGTGCTCCTCGACCCCCGGGACCGCATCCTCCTCCTGCACGGCCACGAGCCCGACGACCCGGACGACGACTGGTGGTTCACGCCCGGCGGCGGTCTGGAGGGCGCCGAGACCCGCGAGGAGGCCGCGCTGCGGGAACTCGCGGAGGAGACCGGCATCACCGACGTCGAACTGGGCCCCGTGCTGTGGCGACGGCGGTGTTCGTTCCCGTTCGCGGGCCGCCGCTGGGACCAGGACGAGTGGTACTACCTGGCCCGGACCAGCCAGACGGCCACCGCGGCGACGGCCCTGACGGAGCTGGAGCGGCGCAGCGTCGCCGGAGCGCGCTGGTGGACGTGCCGGGAACTGACCCGGGCACATGAGACGGTGTATCCGACCAGACTCGCCGAGTTGCTGCGCACGCTGCTCGACGAAGGTCCCCCGGCCCGGCCCCTGACCCTCGACACGGAAATCGTCTGAGGGCCCTTCGGACTGGCGCACAATGGGGGGATCGCACGGCTGAAGGGGAACATGCCATGAGCGCCGAGGACCTCGAAAAGTACGAGACCGAGATGGAGCTGAAGCTCTACCGGGAGTACCGAGACGTCGTCGGTCTGTTCAAATACGTGATCGAGACCGAGCGGCGTTTCTATCTCACCAACGACTACGAGATGCAGGTGCACTCGGTCCAGGGTGAGGTTTTCTTCGAGGTGACCATGGCCGACGCATGGGTGTGGGACATGTACCGGCCGGCTCGCTTCGTCAAGCAGGTCCGGGTCCTCACGTTCAAGGACGTGAACATCGAGGAGCTGAACAAGAGTGACCTGGAGCTGCCGGGCGGCTGATGACCTGCGGCTTCGGGGGGACGTCACTCGTTCGGGTGGCGGGGTTTTCCACAACCGATGAGTAGTCCCCCAAGATCAACAGCGGGGGCCGGGACGCGTGACGGTTGGCGCCGAAGGAGGTGCCGACATGAACGCACGAGAGGCGATCGGCAGATACGGCGAGGACCTGGCGGCCCGGCGGCTCGCCGAGGCCGGCATGACGATCCTGGCGCGCAACTGGCGCGGCGGACGGTCCGGTGAGATCGACATCGTGGCCCGGGACGGGGACGCGCTCGTCGTCTGCGAGGTGAAGACCCGCAGGGGCGGTGCGTACGAGCACCCGATGGCCGCGGTGACCCCCGGGAAGGCGACCCGGCTGCGGGCCCTCGCCGAACAGTGGATCCAGGCCCACGGCGGGGCCCCGCCGGGCGGCGTCCGCATCGACCTCGTCGGCGTCCTCCTGCCGCGCCGGGGCGCGCCGTCGGTCGAGCACGCGCGGGGGGTGGCCTGAATGGCGTTCGCCCGCACCTGCTCCGTCGCCCTGGTCGGCGTCGAGGGCGTGGTCGTCGAGGTCCAGGCCGACCTGGAGCCCGGGGTGGCGGCCTTCACCCTGGTCGGCCTCCCGGACAAAAGCCTCACGGAAAGCCGCGACCGGGTACGGGCGGCGGTGGTGAACTCCGGTGCCGAGTGGCCGCAGAAGAAGCTCACCGTCGGACTCAGCCCGGCCTCGGTCCCCAAGGCCGGCTCGGGCTTCGACCTGGCCGTCGCCTGCGCGGTGCTGGGTGCCGCCGAGCGGATCGATCCCCGTGTCCTCGCCGACATCGTCATGATCGGGGAGCTGGGACTGGACGGCCGCGTGCGGCCGGTGCGAGGCATCCTGCCGGCCGTCCTCGCGGCGGCCGACGCCGGGTACGAACAGGTGGTCGTGCCCGAGTGCGCCGCCGCCGAGGCATCGCTGGTCCCCGGGGTGTCCGTGCTCGGGGTCCGCAGCCTGCGGCAGCTCATCGCGGTGCTGGCCGAGGAGCCGGTGCCGGAGGAGGCCCCGGACGAGGCGGGCCGGCCCGATCCCCTGCTGGCCGGGCTGCGGGTGCCCGGCACGGGCGCGGCGACCGGCATGCACAGCGTCGGCGCCGCCCAGCACGACCAGGACCACGACCTGGCGGACGTGGTGGGACAGACCGCCGCCCGCACGGCCGTGGAGGTGGCCGCCGCGGGCGGGCACCACCTGTTCCTTGAGGGACCGCCCGGCGCGGGCAAGACCATGCTCGCCGAACGCCTGCCCGCTGTCCTGCCCCGGCTCACCCGGAAGGAGTCGCTGGAGGTCACGGCGGTGCACTCGGTCGCCGGGCTGCTGCCCCCGGGCAAGCCGCTCATCGACGTCGCCCCCTACTGCGCGCCCCACCACTCGGCCACGATGCAGTCACTCGTGGGCGGCGGCCCCGGCATCGCCAGGCCCGGGGCGGTGTCCCTGGCCCACCGCGGCGTGCTCTTCCTGGACGAGGCGCCCGAGTTCCACAGCCAGACCCTGGACTCCCTGCGCCAGCCGCTGGAGGCGGGGCACGTCGTGATCGCGCGCAGCGCCGGCGTGGTGCGCTTCCCGGCCAGGTTCCTGATGGTCCTCGCGGCCAACCCCTGCCCCTGCGGCCGCTTCTCGCTCCGCGACTCGCTGTGCGAGTGCCCGCCGTCGGCGATCCGCCGCTACCAGTCCCGGCTGTCCGGCCCGTTGCTGGACCGGGTGGATCTGCGGGTGGAGGTCGATCCGGTCACCCGGGCCCAGCTCACCGCGCCCGGCGCCCGCGGCGAGTCCACGGCGACCGTGGCCGCGCGGGTGCGGCAGGCCCGGGAGCGGGCGGCGGCCCGCCTCACCGGCACCCCGTGGCGCACCAACAGCGAAGTGCCCGGCCGCGAGCTGCGCAGCCGGTACCACGCCGCCGCCGGGGCGATGGACGAGGCCGAACGCAGCCTGGAGCGCGGCGTGCTCACCGCCCGCGGCATCGACCGGGTGCTGCGCGTCGCCTGGACGGTCGCCGACCTCGTCGGACACCACCGGCCGGACGCGACCGACGTCGCCCTGGCCCTGCACCTGCGCACCGGCGTCCCCCGAGGGGTGCCGATGACCATCGGGGCGCTCACATGACCGGCGCGCGGGACCCCGGCGGCGAACTGCTCGGGCGGGTCCTTCTCGGCCGGGTGATCGAACCGGGGGACGAGGTCGCGGGGCGGTGGGTGCGGGAGTTCGGGGTGGCGGAAGCGGTGCGGCGGCTGCGGTGCGGGGACGAGGCGCTGCCGGGGGTGACCGCCAACCGGTGGGCGGGGCTCGTCGCGCGGGCCGGGCGGGCCGACCCGGAGCGGGATCTCGCGCTCGCCCGGGCCGCCGGGGCGCGCTTCGTGTGCCCGGGTGACGGCGAGTGGCCCCGCCAGCTCGACGACCTCGGGGACGGCCGCCCCCTCGGACTGTGGGTGCGCGGCCGGCCCAGCCTGCGCATGTGGGCCCTGCGGTCGGTGGCCGTGGTGGGCGCCCGCGCCTGCACCGAGTACGGCACCCACGCGGCGGCCACCCTCGCCGCCCAACTCGCCGAACGCGGCTGGGTGGTGGTGTCCGGCGGCGCCTACGGCATCGACGGCGCCGCCCACCGGGGCGCCCTCGCCGCCCGCGGCGCCACCGTCGCCGTCCTGGCCTGCGGCGTCGACCAGCCCTACCCCCGCGGCCACGCCGCCCTGATCGCCCGGATCGCCCACCAGGGACTGGTCGTCGGCGAACTGCCGCCCGGCGACCATCCGACGCCCAGCCGGTTCATCCTCCGCAACCGCGTCATCGCCGCCCTCACCCGGGGCACCGTCGTCGTGGAGGCCGCCCGCCGCAGCGGCTCGCTGGCCACCGCGCGTGCCGCGCAGCGCCTTGGCCGGTTCACCATGGGCGTGCCCGGCCCCGTCACCAGCGCCCTCTCCGCGGGCGTGCACGACCTGCTGCGCGACGAGGCCACCCTGGTCACCGACGCCACCGAGATCATCGAACTCGTCGGCGCCATGGGTGATCTCGCCCCCGTCCGGCGCGGTCCGGTGCTCCCGCGCGACCTGCTGGAACCGCACACCCGCGGCGTGCTCGCCGCCCTGCCCGGCAACCGCCCGGCCCCCGTAGAGGAGATCGCGCTCGGGGCGCGCACCACCCCGGAGGACGCGATCGCGAGGCTGTACGAACTCCGAGCACTTGGCTATGTCGAACGACACGGCGATGGCTGGAAGTTGACACGCCAGGCGGTCGCCTCGGTCCAGGACGGTGACCGACCGTGCTGATCGGCGTGTTCGGCCGTCCGGGGGAACCCCCGACACCCTTGGGGTTTCCCGGAGTTGGCGCTCCCGGCCGGTCACGGAGAGCGAGCCGTGGTGCGCGGTCACCCTTCCGGCGCGCGCCCCCGCGCAGGAGTGGAGCCGTCTTGTTCGCACACCGCGACTCCATAGTCACGCTACGCTCACAAAGGAGCGACACAGACCGCGTCAACCCGACACCAGACCGACACCTCACCCAGTCAGTCCCCTTCTCCACACCGAGCCCACCTCCCCGCATTCCCTCCCACTCCCTTTCATTTCGACTACCTCACGGCACTTCACGGCAGAACGGCACAAGGCGACGAATGCCCCAGCACACCTCCGGGTCCGACCGGGCGGCGATCCCCCCAGCCGCCCGCGACGGTGGCAGCGCCCGACCGCCCGCACCCTCGACGCTCGACGAGCTGTGGCGGTCGTACAAGGCGACGGGGGACGACCGGCTGCGGGAGCAGCTGATCCTGCACTACTCGCCGCTGGTCAAGTACGTGGCGGGCCGGGTCAGTGTCGGGCTGCCGCCCAATGTGGAGCAGGCCGACTTCGTGTCCTCGGGAGTGTTCGGGCTGATCGACGCGATCGAGAAGTTCGACATCGACCGGGAGATCAAGTTCGAGACGTACGCGATCACCCGGATCCGCGGCGCCATGATCGACGAGCTGCGGGCGCTGGACTGGATCCCCCGCTCGGTCCGGCAGAAGGCGCGCAACGTCGAGCGCGCCTACGCCACCCTGGAGGCGCGGCTGCGGCGGACGCCCTCGGAGGGGGAGGTCGCCGTCGAGCTGGGCATGGAGGTCGACGAGCTGCACGCGGTGTTCAGCCAGCTGTCACTGGCCAACGTGGTGGCCCTGGAGGAGCTGCTGCACGTCGGCGGCGAGGGCGGGGACCGGCTCAGCCTGATGGACACCCTGGAGGACACCGCCGCCGACAACCCGGTGGAGGTGGCCGAGGACCGGGAACTGCGGCGGTTTCTGGCCCGGGCGATCAACACCCTGCCCGAGCGGGAGAAGACCGTCGTCACGCTCTACTACTACGAGGGCCTCACCCTCGCCGAGATCGGCAATGTGCTCGGCGTCACCGAAAGCCGGGTCAGCCAGATCCACACCAAGTCCGTGCTCCAGCTCCGGGCCAAGCTCGCGGGCTTCGGCCGCTGAGCCCCTCCTGTCGGCAGGGCGTGTCCGTAAAGTGGTCGGCGTGCCAAGGATTCGAGCGGCCTCCGTGGCCGAACACCGGTCGATGCAGCGAGCCGCCCTGCTGGACGCGGCTCGGTCCCTGCTGTCCGAGGGCGGGACGGAGGCGCTGACCTTCCCCGCGCTGGCGGAGCGCACGGGGCTGGCGCGGTCGTCCGTGTACGAGTACTTCCGGTCGCGGGCCGCGGTGGTCGAGGAGCTGTGCGAGGCCGACTTCCCGGTGTGGGCGGCCGAGGTCGCGGCGGCGATGGAGCGGGCCGGCTCCGCCGAGGGCAAGGTCGAGGCGTACGTGCGCCGGCAGCTCGCGCTGGTCGGCGACCGGCGGCACCGGGCGGTGGTGGCCATCTCCGCGAGCGAACTGGACGCCGGGGCGCGGGAGAAGATCCGGGCGGCGCACGGGGGGCTGGTCGCGATGATCGTCGAGGCGTTGGGGGAGCTGGGGCACGAGCAGCCCCGGCTGGCGGCGATGCTGGTGCAGGGCGTGGTGGACGCGGCGGTGCGGCGGATCGAGCTGGGTGCCGCCGAGGATCCCGCGGTGGTCACGGACGCGGCCGTGACGATGGCCCTGCGGGGTGTGACGGGCTGACCGCGGGCCCGCCGGGCCGGACGGGCAGCAGTCTCGACGGCCCGGCGCGCAGCAGCCACGGCGGGAGCAGGGACAGCGGGTCCAGGTAGGTCCCGCCCCGGAGCAGGCCCCAGTGGACACAGGAGGCCGTCCCGCAGTGGGCGCCCGCCTCCAGCGTCCCCACCGCCTCGCCCGCCGCCACCTCCTCGCCCTCGCGCACCGAGGCGCGCACCGGCTCGTACGTCGTGCGCAGGTCCGTTCCCCGCAGTCCCAGCGAGACCACGCCCCTGCCCGCCACCCGGCCCGCGAAGAGCACCCGGCCGGGGGCCACCGCACGGACGGGTGAGCCGGGCGGGGCCGCCAGGTCCACTCCCCGGTGCCCGGGGCCGTAGACCGTCGGCGGTGGCCGCCAGCCGC
Source organism: Streptomyces sp. NPDC104831 (assembly GCF_055583025.1). Lineage (NCBI taxonomy): Bacteria > Bacillati > Actinomycetota > Actinomycetes > Kitasatosporales > Streptomycetaceae > Streptomyces > Streptomyces sp. NPDC104831. Next base: position 118,873 of record NZ_JBVJOT010000008.1, on the reverse strand, counting down.
GCAGGACCGGCGGGCGGACGCCGACCGGCCAGCCGCGGGCGAGGGCCGCAGCGCCGGGGCCGGGCGCCTCGGGCGGGGCCGGGGGCGGGGCGTCCGCCCGGGCCGGGGGGATGAGCAGGGCCGCCGCCAGCACCAGCGGCAGACCCGTCCAGAACGTCACAGAGCGCATGCCGTCCACCGTCGCGCACCCCGCCGCCGACGGCCCGGACCTGTGGACTACTCGCCGGTTGTGGACAGCGCCGTCACCCGCCGCTCCGTCGGTCCCGTACACTTCTTCTGGCGATCCGGGTCACCGGGTCGACTTCGCACGCCCCGGTACGGCGGCCGGCAACGGTCCCTGCCAAGCGCCCCTCGGTCCTTCGTGGCACGGCGCAGCGCGGGCGTCAGGCGCGACCGCCGTCCGGCGGACGCGGCACAACCGAGAACACCAAGGAGATACGGCCATGGCCGTCGTCACGATGCGGGAGCTGCTGGAGAGCGGCGTCCACTTCGGTCACCAGACCCGTCGCTGGAACCCGAAGATGAAGCGCTTCATCTTCACCGAGCGCAACGGCATCTACATCATCGACCTGCTCCAGTCGCTGTCGTACATCGACCGCGCCTACGAGTTCGTCAAGGAGACCGTGGCCCACGGCGGCACGGTCATGTTCGTCGGCACGAAGAAGCAGGCGCAGGAGGCCATCGCCGAGCAGGCCACCCGCGTCGGCATGCCCTACGTCAACCAGCGCTGGCTGGGCGGCATGCTCACCAACTTCTCGACCGTCTACAAGCGTCTGCAGCGCCTGAAGGAGCTCGAGCAGATCGACTTCGAGGACGTCGCCGCCTCCGGTCTGACCAAGAAGGAGCTGCTGGTCCTCTCCCGCGAGAAGGCCAAGCTGGAGAAGACCCTCGGCGGTATCCGCGAGATGCAGAAGGTGCCCAGCGCCGTCTGGATCGTGGACACCAAGAAGGAGCACATCGCCGTTGGTGAGGCCCGGAAGCTGAACATCCCGGTCGTCGCGATCCTCGACACCAACTGCGACCCCGACGAGGTCGACTACAAGATCCCGGGCAACGACGACGCGATCCGCTCCGTCACCCTGCTCACCCGCGTGATCGCCGACGCCGTCGCCGAGGGCCTCATCGCCCGCTCCGGCGTCGCCACCGGTGACAAGGGCGAGAAGGCTGCGGGCGAGCCGCTCGCCGAGTGGGAGCGCGACCTGCTGGAGGGTGAGAAGAAGGGCGAGGAGGCTCCGGCCGCCGACGCCGCTGCCGCCGAGGCTCCCGCCGCCGAGGCGCCGGCTGCCGAGGCCCCCGCCGCCGAGGCCCCGGCCGCCGAGGGCGAGCAGGCCTGACGCCGGTCCGTCAGCGTTCGACAGTGGGGGCGGTAGCGCTTCCGGCGCGTTGAAATCCGCCCCCGCTGTTCACCCGTAGGTCGGCACGGCGTACGCGGCCCGCGACTACATGTGGGTCGCGACCGTGCGGATCTAAAACAGACTTCGAGAAAGACTCACAGACTCATGGCGAACTACACCGCCGCCGACGTCAAGAAGCTCCGTGAGCTCACCGGCGCCGGCATGATGGACTGCAAGAAGGCGCTGGACGAGGCCGAGGGCAACGTCGAGAAGGCTGTCGAAGCGCTGCGCATCAAGGGCCAGAAGGGCGTCGCCAAGCGCGAGGGCCGCTCCGCCGAGAACGGCGCCGTGGTCTCCATCATCGCCGACGACAACTCCTCCGGTGTCCTGGTCGAGCTGAAGTGCGAGACGGACTTCGTCGCCAAGGGCGAGAAGTTCCAGGCCGTGGCCAACGCCATCGCCGAGCACGCCGCCAAGACGAACCCGGCCGACATCGAGGCCCTGCTGGCCTCCGAGATCGAGGCCGGCAAGACCGTCCAGGCGTACGTGGACGAGGCCAACGCCAACCTCGGCGAGAAGATCGTCCTGGACCGCTTCGCGCAGTTCTCCGACGGCTACGTCACCGCCTACATGCACCGCACCATGCCCGACCTGCCCCCGCAGATCGGTGTCCTGGTCGAGCTGGACAAGCCCAACGCCGAGGTCGCCAAGGGCGTCGCCCAGCACATCGCCGCCTTCGCGCCGAAGTACCTGGCCAAGGAGGACGTGCCGGCGGACGTCGTCGAGTCCGAGCGCCGCATCGCCGAGGAGACCACCCGCGCCGAGGGCAAGCCCGAGGCCGCGATCGCCAAGATCGTCGAGGGTCGCCTGAACGGCTTCTTCAAGGACGCCACGCTGCTCGGCCAGCCGTACGCGCTGGACAACAAGAAGTCGGTCCAGAAGGTTCTGGACGAGGCCGGTGTCACCCTGAAGCGCTTCTCGCGCATCAAGGTCGGCATCTGAGTCCGTACCGCGATCGACGCGCGACCCCCGGGCGGATCCGAGAGGAAATGCCGATAGGGTCGACCGCAGTCGTCCGTCCCCATCGCCCCACCCCGGCGTGCGGCGGACGGCAGCAGATCTGACGAGGAGGCCATTGCCGCGCATGGGAGCGAAAAGCGACCCCACCGGCAATGGCCTTCTTCGTATGTGCAACACGTGAAAGAGGCGGGATCCCCCATGACCACCAAGGCCCAGAAGAGCGACGACGGCAAAGTACGCGGCCGGTTTCTGCTGAAGCTGTCCGGAGAGGCCTTCTCCGGCGGCGGGGGCCTGGGCGTCGACCCGGACGTGGTGCACAAGATCGCCCGTGAGATCGCGGCCGTCGTGCGCGACGGCGCCCAGATCGCGGTCGTCATCGGCGGCGGCAACTTCTTCCGCGGTGCCGAACTCCAGCAGCGCGGCATGGACCGTGCCCGCTCCGACTACATGGGCATGCTCGGCACCGTGATGAACTGCCTCGCCCTCCAGGACTTCCTGGAGAAGGAGGGCATCCAGTCCCGCGTGCAGACCGCCATCACCATGGGCCAGGTCGCCGAGCCGTACATCCCGCTGCGCGCCGTGCGCCACCTGGAGAAGGGCCGCGTGGTCATCTTCGGCGCCGGTATGGGCATGCCCTACTTCTCCACCGACACCACCGCCGCCCAGCGCGCCCTGGAGATCGACGCCGAGGCGCTGCTCATGGGCAAGAACGGCGTGGACGGGGTCTACGACTCCGACCCCAAGACCAACCCCGACGCCGTCAAGTTCGACGCGCTCGGCTACGGCGAGGTCATCACCCGCGACCTCAAGGTCGCCGACGCCACCGCCATCACGCTGTGCCGTGACAACAGCCTCCCGATCCTCGTCTTCGAGCTCCTGGCGGAGGGCAATATCGCCCGCGCCGTCAAGGGTGAGAAGATCGGCACGCTGGTGGGTGACCAGGGCAGCCGGGACTGACCCCGGATCAAACCCGGCCGGTGACGCACGGCCCCGTGCAGGGGCCGTCCCCGGCCGGGGGATGGACAATGTCCTGCCGGTCGGGAACCGTGCAGGAAGAAGACGCGACGCAGCCGGCCGCCGACCGACGCAGGAACCGGAGCCGGGCCTTACTCAAGACACGCAGGAGCAAGTGGTGATCGAAGAGACCCTCCTCGAGGCCGAGGAGAAGATGGAGAAGGCCGTCGTGGTCGCCAAGGAGGACTTCGCCGCGATCCGCACCGGCCGTGCGCACCCGGCGATGTTCAACAAGATCGTGGCCGACTACTACGGTGCGCTGACGCCGATCAACCAGATGGCCTCGTTCTCCGTGCCGGAGCCGCGCATGGCGGTCGTGACCCCGTTCGACAAGAGCGCGCTGCGCAACATCGAGCAGGCGATCCGCGACTCCGACCTGGGCGTCAACCCCAGCAACGACGGCAACATCATCCGGGTGGTGTTCCCCGAGCTGACCGAGGAGCGCCGCCGCGAGTACATCAAGGTCGCCAAGGGCAAGGCCGAGGACTCGAAGGTCTCGATCCGCTCCGTGCGCCGCAAGGCGAAGGACGCCATCGACAAGGCGATCAAGGACGGCGAGATCGGCGAGGACGAGGGCCGCCGTGCGGAGAAGGACCTCGACGACCTGACGGCGAAGTACGTCGCCCAGGTGGACGAGCTCCTGAAGCACAAGGAAGCGGAGCTGCTCGAAGTCTGATGAGCGACTCTTCCTGGGGAGCACCGCCACCGGCGGGGCAGACCGGTTACTGGGGGTCCACCGCGGGTGGACCTGTCCAGGGGGCTGCCCCGGCGGGTCCCGCGTACGATGCGCCTGAGGCGCAGCACACTCGCCCCATGCCCATCGTGCCCGACGGCCCCGCATACGGCGGAGACCAGGACGACGACCGGGGGGCCGCTCGGCCGAGCGGGCCCCTGTTCCGAGACGAGACGTCCCAGGCCCGGGAGCTCCCGGCCGAGACTCAGAACCCGGAGCCCATGCCCGACGCCCCGCAGCCGCCGCCGGCGCCGCAGAAGAAGAGCGCGGGCCGCGACCTGAGCGCCGCCATAGGGGTCGGCGTCGGGCTCGGTGTGGTGATCGTCGCGTCCCTGTTCATCGTCAAGGCCGTGTTCGTCGGCGTGATAGCGGTCGCCGTCGTCGTCGGACTGTGGGAGCTGACCAGCAGGCTCCAGGAGCGCAAGGAGATCAGGGCGCCGCTCGTGCCGCTCGCGGTGGGCGGCGCGGCCATGGTCGTCGCCGGCTACGTGCGCGGTGCCGAGGGCGCGTGGGTGGCCATGGCCCTCACCGCGCTGGCCACCCTGGTATGGCGCATGACGGAGCGGCCGGAGGGCTACCTCAGGGACGTCACGGCCGGAGTCTTCGCCGCGTTCTACGTACCCTTCCTCGCCACCTTCGTCGCGCTGATGCTCGCCGCCGACGACGGTCCCTGGCGGGTGCTGACCTTCCTGCTGCTGACGGTCGTCAGCGACACCGGGGCCTACGCGGTCGGCTGGCGCTTCGGCAAGCACAAGCTCGCCCCGCGCATCAGCCCCGGCAAGACCCGCGAGGGCCTGCTGGGCGCGGTGCTGTTCGCGATGGTGGCGGGCGCGCTGTGCACGCACTTCCTGATCGACGGCGGAGCCTGGTGGCAGGGCCTGCTGCTGGGCCTGGCGGTCGCGGCCAGCGCCACGCTGGGCGACCTCGGCGAATCCATGATCAAGCGCGACCTCGGGATCAAGGACATGGGCACCTTGCTCCCCGGCCACGGCGGCATCATGGACCGCCTGGACTCGCTGCTGCCCACGGCTCCGGTGGTGTGGCTGCTGCTGGTGGTGTTCGTCGGCTCCACGTGACCCCTGGCGGTCCTTTACCGGCTGCGTCGAGCGGTCCGGCCTCCCGGCCCTCCTCCTGTGTCACAGCAGGGCGGGGGCCGTCGTCGTGGCGGCGAGTCCGTGCCGTGGCGGGGCGCCGTCGTCTCAGCCGCGCGTCCGCGCCGTGCCACGATCGCGCGCCGGGGCCGCGTGGCGGTCCGTACCCGGATGCCGCAGCAGGAATCGGCGGCCCGGTGGCGCGCGCGGCAGACTCCTCCCAGGGCGGTGGTCGCGTCGCCGCCCGGCGCCGCAGCAGGGAGTGTGCCCGATGCCCCTCGACCCCGCCCCCGCCTCCACGTCCACCTGCCCGGCCCGCACCACCGCGTGCCCGGCCTCCGTCTCCGCGTGTCCGGCCTCCGGCTCGGCGTCTCCCGCCCGCGTCTCCGCGTGCCCGGCCTCCCCTTCCCCGTCCGGGCCCGCGCGCCCCGCACCCCCGTCCGGGCGCCCCGCCCCGGCCCGCGCGCCCGCGCGTCCCGCCTCCCTGTGCCCGGCCGGCACCGCCGCCTCCCCGGCCCCCTCCCCTCCGGTGCGGTTCTGGCCCGTGGACGACCTGCCCGCGCTCGACCCCGATCCGTTCCTGGACGCACTGCTGCGCGAGGAGCCGGTCAGCCGGATCCGGTTGCCCCACGGCGCGGGCTGGGCCTGGCTGGTCACCCGGTACGAGGACGTCCGCCTCGTCACCTCCGACCCGCGCTTCTCCCGGGCACGGGTCGCCGGCCGCGACGTGCCCGCCCTGCGCCCGGTGCCGGTCGCCTCGCGGACGGCGGGGCTCCAGTACATCGACCCGCCCCGGCACACCCGGCTGCGCCGCGTCGTCGCCCGGGCGTTCACCGCGCGGAGCATGCGTCGGCTGCGTCCGCTCGCCGAGCGCCGGGCCGCCGAGCTGCTCGACGGGATGGCGCGCGCCGGTGCCCCGGCCGACCTCATGGAGCACCTGCACGGCCCCTTCCCGCTCGCCGTGCTCCGCGACTTCCTCGGCGTGGCCGAGGAGGACCGGCGGGACTGGACCGCGGCCGGGGAGGCCCTGCTGTCGGCGGGCGCGGGGTCCGGGGAGCGCGCCCGGGAGGCCGCGAGGGAGACCCGGGAGCGGATCGCCGGACTGCTCCGGCGCCGCCGCGAGGAGCCCCGCGAGGACCTGGCCGGGGTGCTGGCGCGGGCCGCCGCCGAGGGCGGGATCACCGACGACGAGGCGGTGTCCCTCGCGATCGCCGTCCAGGTCAGCGGCGGCCACGCGGTCCGCAACAACAGCGGCTCGATGATGTACGCGCTGCTCACCCACCCCGGCCACCTGGACCGGCTGCGCCGGGAGCCGGAGCTGCTGCCCCGGGCGGTGGAGGAACTGTTCCGCTACGTCCCGCACCGCAACGGCGTCGGCATCCCCCGGATCGCCACCGAGGACGTCGAGGTGGGCGGCCGGCTGATCCGCGCCGGTGACGTGGTCCACAACGCCTACCTGGCCGCCAACCGCGATCCCGGGGCGTTCCCCGACCCCGACGCCCTGGACTTCGACCGGGACCCCCTCGCCCACCTGGCCTTCGGCCACGGCCCGCACCACTGCCCGGCCGCCGTCATGGCCCGCATGGAGGCCGAGGTCATGATCGGCTCCGTCCTGGCCCGCTTCCCCGGCCTGCGGCTGGCCGTCCCTCCCGGTCGGGTCGAGTTCCAGCGCCGGGGCCTGATCCGCGGCCCGAGGAGCCTGCCGGTGACCTGGTGAAGGCGGCTTTCGGGGCCACCCGGTTGGATCTGCGACACTGGTAAGGCCATGCCTAAGCCCGGAGAACTCACTTTCGTCGCGCCGCGCGGAGCCAAGAAGCCGCCGCGGCATCTCGCCGACCTCACGCCCGCCCAGCGCAAGGACGCGGTGGCCGAGACCGGCGAGAAGCCGTTCCGCGCCAAGCAGCTCTCGCAGCACTACTTCGCGCGGTACGCGCACGACCCGGAGCAGTGGACCGACATCCCCGCCGGTTCGCGTGCCAAGCTCCAGGAAGCGCTGTTCCCGGAGCTGATGACCGTCGTCCGGCATCTGTCCACCGACGAGGGGACCACGCGCAAGACGCTGTGGCGGCTGTTCGACGGGACGCTGGTCGAGTCCGTGCTGATGCGCTACCCGGACCGGGTGACCATGTGCATCAGCTCGCAGGCCGGGTGCGGGATGAACTGCCCGTTCTGCGCGACCGGGCAGGCGGGGCTGGACCGCAACCTGTCCACCGCGGAGATCGTCCACCAGATCGTGGACGGCATGCGGGCGCTGCGCGACGGCGAGGTGCCGGGCGGTCCGGCGCGGCTGTCGAACATCGTCTTCATGGGGATGGGCGAGCCGCTCGCCAACTACAACCGGGTCGTCGGGGCCATCCGGGCGCTCACCGACCCCGCGCCGGACGGGCTCGGCCTCTCGCAGCGCGGGATCACCGTCTCCACCGTCGGTCTGGTGCCCGCCATCCACCGGTTCGCCGACGAGGGCTTCAAGTGCCGGCTGGCGATCTCCCTGCACGCTCCCGACGACGAGCTGCGCGACACCCTCGTCCCCGTGAACACGCGGTGGAAGGTGCGCGAGGTGCTGGACGCCGGTTTCGAGTACACCGAGAAGTCGGGCCGCCGGCTGTCCATCGAGTACGCGCTGATCCGGGACATCAACGACCAGGCCTGGCGCGGCGACCGGCTCGGCCGGCTGCTCAAGGGCAAGCCCGTGCACGTCAACCTCATCCCGCTCAACCCCACGCCGGGGTCGAAGTGGACCGCGTCGCGGCCGGAGGACGAGAAGGCGTTCGTGGAGGCCATCGCCGCCCACGGGGTGGCCGTGACCATCCGGGACACCCGCGGTCAGGAGATCGACGGAGCCTGCGGTCAGCTCGCGGCCACCGAGCGGTAATCTGACCACGTCCACATATCTTCATATTCCGACAGGGGAGCGCCACAGCGCTGAGAGTGCGGCGACCGGGCCGCAGACCCTCTGAACCTCGCCCAGGTCATTCTGGGTAGGAAGTTCGGTCATCACTCAAGCTGTTGCGCCCTGCCCGGGCCGCCCGCGCGGCGGTCCGGGCAGGGCCGCGTCTCTTCCTGGCCAACCCCCAGGAGGACATCCAGTGCACAACAAGACCCTCGTGGCCGTGGCGGCGGGGCTCGGCCTGGTCACGCTGTCCGCGTGCGGTGCGTCGGGGTCCGGGTCGTCCTCGGACCCCAAGACCGTCACCCTCGTCAGCCACGACTCGTGGAGCGTCTCCAAGAGCGTCGTCAAGGACTTCGAGAAGCGGTCCGGGTACAAGCTCAGGGTCCTCAAGGACGGCGACGCCGGGCAGGCCGTCAACAAGGCGATCCTGACCAAGGACAACCCGCAGGGCGACGTCTTCTTCGGTGTCGACAACACCCTGCTCTCCCGGGCCCTGGACAACGGGCTGTTCCAGCCCTACGAGCCGAAGGGCGCCGACTCCGTCCGGCCGGAGAACCGCGTCGACCAGGACGAGCACCGCGTCACCCCCGTCGACACCGGCGACATCTGCGTCAACTACGACAAGGCCTGGTTCAGCGCGCACAAGCTGACCCCGCCGCGGTCCTTCGACGACCTCGCCAAGCCCGCGTACAAGAACCTCCTCGTCACGGAGAACGCGGCCACCTCCTCGCCCGGCCTCGGCTTCCTGCTCGGCAGCGCCGCGCGGTTCGGCGACAAGGGCTGGCCGGAGTACTGGAAGAAGCTCCGGGCCAACGGAGTCAAGGTCGTCAACGGCTGGGAGCAGGCCTACTACCAGGAGTTCTCCGGCTCCTCCGAGGGCAGGAAGGCCGGCGGCGACCGGCCGCTGGTGGTGTCGTACGCCTCTTCCCCGCCCGCCGAGGTGATCTACGCCAAGAAGCGGCCCGCGACCGCCCCGACCGGGGTGGCGTACGGCACCTGCTTCCGGCAGACCGAGTACGCCGGGCTGCTGAGCAACGCGAAGAACCCCGCGGGCGGCAAGGCGTTCCTCGACTTCCTGCTCACCCGGCGGTTCCAGCAGGACATGCCGCTGAACATGTTCGTCTACCCGGTCGTCGAGGGGGCCGTCGTGCCCGCCGACTTCACCGAGTACGGTCCGGCCGCCAAGGACCCCGAGACCCTGGCCCCCGGCAGGATCGCCGCCAACCGCGACCAGTGGGTCTCCGCGTGGACGTCGCTCGTACTGAAGTGACCGCCAGGGCGCGGGGCCGGCGCGGGAGCGCGGCGCGGCTCGGGCTGATGGCCCTGCCCGTCGCGTTCTTCGCGCTGTTCTTCGCCTGGCCCGTCGCCGCGATCGTCACGCGCGGGCTGCGGGCGGACGGCACCTGGCAGGTCGGGCGGATCGTGGACGTGGTCACCCGCCCCGACATCCGGCACGTGCTGTGGTTCACCACCTGGCAGGCGCTCGCCTCCACCGCGCTCACCCTGCTGCTCGCTCTGCCCGCCGCGTACGTCTTCGCCCGCCTGGACTTCCCCGGCAGACAGGTGCTGCGGGCCGTCGTCACGGTGCCGTTCGTGCTGCCGACCGTCGTCGTCGGCAGCGCCTTCCTGGCGCTGGTCGGGCGGGGCGGCCTGCTGGACGAGCTGTGGGGGGTACGGCTGGACACCACGGTGTGGGCGATCCTGCTCGCCCATGTCTTCTTCAACTACGCGGTGGTCGTCCGCACCGTCGGCGGGCTGTGGGCCCAGCTCGACCCCCGGCAGGAGGAGGCCGCGCGCATGCTGGGCGCCTCCCCGCTGACGGCCTGGCGCCGGGTCACCCTCCCGGCGCTCGGGCCCGCCGTGGCGGCCGCCGCCCTGATGGTGTTCCTGTTCACCTTCACCTCCTTCGGCGTGGTCCAGATCCTCGGCGGCCCCGCCTTCTCCACCCTCGAGGTGGAGATCTACCAGCAGACCTCCGAGGTCTTCGACCTGACCACGGCCGCCGTCCTCACCCTCGTCCAGTTCGCCGCCGTCGGCGCGGTCCTCGCCGTGCACGCCTGGACGGTGCGGCGGCGGGAGACCGCGCTGCGCCTGGTCGACGCCACCGGGACCGCGCGCCGGCCGCGCGGGGCCGGACAGTGGGCGCTGCTGACCGCCGTCCTCGCCACCGTCGCCCTGCTGCTGGTGCTGCCGCTGGGCGTCCTCGTGCGCCGCTCCCTGGACGCGCCCGGCCTCGGCTACTACCGGGCGCTGACCGACCCCGACGGCGGTACGTTCGTGGTGGCGCCCGTCCACGCGGTGTGGACCTCGCTCCAGTACGCCGTCGTCGCCACCGCCATCGCCGTCGTGATCGGTGCCCTCGCCGCCGCGGCGCTGGCCCGCCGGGACGCCGGACGGCTGGTCCGGGGCTTCGACGCGCTGCTGATGCTGCCGCTCGGCGTCTCCGCGGTGACGGTCGGCTTCGGCTTCCTGATCGCGCTCGACAAGCCGCCGCTGGACCTGCGCCAGTCCTGGATCCTGGTGCCGCTCGCCCAGGCGCTGGTCGGCGCCCCCTTCGTCGTACGGACCATGCTGCCCGTGCTGCGCGCGGTGGACGGGCGCCTCAGGGAGGCCGCCGCCGTGCTCGGGGCCTCCCCCTGGCGGGTGTGGCGGGAGGTGGACCTGCCGCTGGTGCGGCGGGCGCTGCTGATCGCGGCCGGCTTCGCGTTCGCCGTGTCGCTCGGCGAGTTCGGGGCGACCGTGTTCATCGCCCGGCCCGACAACCCCACGCTCCCGGTCGCCGTGGCCCGGCTGCTCAGCCGCCCCGGCGATCTCAACTACGGGCAGGCGATGGCCCTTTCGACCATTCTGATGGTGGTGTGCGCCGCCGCGCTGCTCGTCCTGGAGCGGCTGCGCACCGACCGGACGGGGGAGTTCTAGATGCTGCTCAGCCTGGACGCCGCGACCGTGCGCTTCGGCGGGCGGGCCGTCCTCGACCGGGTCGGCCTCGATGTCGCCGAGCACGAGGTGGTGTGCGTGCTCGGGCCCAGCGGCAGCGGCAAGTCGACGCTGCTCAGGGCCGTCGCAGGGTTGCAGCCCCTCGATTCCGGGCGGGTGGTGCTCGACGGCCGGGACCAGCGCGGGGTGCCCGCGCACCAGCGTGATGTCGGCCTGATGTTCCAGGACCACCAGCTGTTCCCGCAGCGGGACGTCGGCGCCAACGTGGCGTTCGGGCTGCGCATGCACGGTGTCGCCCGGCGCGAACGGGACGCCGAGGTGGGCCGGCTGCTCGACCTGGTCGGCCTGCCGGGGGCCGCGCGGCGGGCGGTGACCGCCCTGTCCGGCGGCGAGCAGCAGCGCGTGGCCCTCGCCCGGGCACTCGCGCCCCGGCCCCGGCTGCTCATGCTGGACGAGCCGCTCGGCCAGCTCGACCGCTCGCTGCGCGAACGCCTCGTGGTGGAACTGCGGGAGCTGTTCGGCCGGCTGGGCACGACCGTGCTCGCCGTGACCCACGACCAGGGCGAGGCGTTCGCGCTGGCCGACCGGGTGGTGGTGATGCGGGACGGACGGATCGCGCAGTCCGGGACGCCCGTCGAGGTGTGGCAGCAGCCCGCCGACGCGTTCGTGGCCCGCTTCCTCGGCTTCGAGAACGTGGTCCGGGCGAGCGTCGACGGCACGGTCGCCGACAGCCCCTGGGGCAAGCTGCCGGTCCCCGACGGCTCGGCGCGGGGCAGCCGTTCGGTCCTGGTCCGCCCGGCCGGGGTCCGGCTGGTGCCCGCGGGCCAGGGCCTGTCCTGCACGGTGACCGCCCGCACCTTCAAGGGCTCGCACGTGGCCGTCCACCTCCAGCCGGCCGACGGGCCGCGGCTGGAGGCGGCCTGCGCGCTGCGCGACGCGCCCGAACCCGGCGCCTCGGTCGGCGTGGAGTTCGACGCGGCCGAGATCGCCGTGCTGGACTGATCGTCCGCCCCGGGGCTCGTGCCCGTGCCGAGGGGCCGCGCTCGGTCCCGTCGCTCAGCCGTCGCGGCCCGGACCGCGACGGCGCATGCCGAACCAGACCGCGCCCCCGCCGGCCGCGACCAGGACCGCCGCGAGGCCGGCGATCAGCGCGGTGTGGGAGTTCGCGCCGGTCTCCGCGAGGCCCGAGTCGCCGGCCACCGGCGAGGGCACGTCGGCCGGGACGCCCGCGGGGGCGGGGCTCGACGGGGAGGCCGACGGGGCCGGGGGCGCCGGCTCGGCCGGGGCGGACGCGGTGGTGGACGATGTGGGCGCCGGGGCCGGGGAGTCCGGCGGTGCCGTGCCGGCGGTCGGGGCCGGGGTCCCGGTCGCGGGCGCGCAGGGGGTGGACGGTGTCACCAGGTCGGGCCGGACGTCCTGGTCGACCTGCCGGCCGGCCGTGACATGGACCCGGTACGTCGTGCCCGGCTTCCAGTCCGCCGGGAAGACGGCCCGGACGCCCTGCCCCGATCCCTTGACCGGCTGCTCGCCGACCTTCGTCTCGACGCCTCCGGCGCTCTTGAGGAAGACGCCGACGGTGGCGTCGGTGGCGGAGGGGTCGGTGTCGGTGACGACGATGACACCCTTGCCGCCGTCGCAGCCGGCCGCGGCGGAGAAGTCCTCGATGGTGCACGCGAGAGCGGAGCCGGCCGGGCCGAGTATCAGGGCCGCCGATCCGGTGGCGACGCCCAGAACGCTCGCGGAACGGCGGACGCTACGGCGAGTCATGGACAACGTTTGTCCTTTACAGAGAGCAAGTGCGGGGGGGGGTGGAGGGGGAGTCGGGGGCGGCGGAACGCGGTGTCCGGACCCCGGCTCCCCGGGAGGCTCACAGATCTATAAGCGCCCCGCGAGAAGTGTCAACGCGCGGGCCCCGCACGGCCGTTGCCTTTGCCCGCTTATTAACCGCCCCGATGTTTGGGCGCGCCGCCGGGAGGCGCTCCCGAGCCCGGCGGTGCGGGGCCTCGGCGGTGCAGGGCCCGGGCGGTTCAGGGTCTCAGCGGCTCAGGGGCAGGGCCGACAGCGCGGCGATCGCCAGGACGAGCGGGCCGCACAGGGCCGGCAGGGCGGCGGCGCGCAGCGCCGCGGCCCCGCGCAGCAGGGCGGGGCGGGCGCCCAGGCGGAGCAGCGCGGCGGTGGTGGCGGCGCGGTGCTGGCGGGCCTCGACGGCCACGGTGAACAGGGTGGCGAGCGTGGAGCCGCCGACGACGAGCGCGCCGAGGGCGGACAGCGGGCCGAAGGCCGGGGCCGGGCCGCCGGACAGCGCGACCAGGGCGCACCCGGCGGACGCCACCGCGCAGACCACGCCGAGGGGACGGCCGATCCGGACGGCCTCCGCCATGAGGCCCCGGCCGGCCAGCAGCCGCAGCACGCCCGGCCGCCCGGCCTGGAGGAGCCGCCCGCACAGATGGGTGAGTCCGGGGCCGGCCAGCACCAGACCGGCGGCGATGAGGAGCCAGCCGAGGAGGACGGCGAGGGCGGGCGCCGGGGCCGAGCGGCCGGCGTAGGACTGCGCGGCCAGCCCGGCGGTGACGAGGGCGACGCCCCAGGGGAGACCGGCGGGGGGTCGGGCGTCGGTGTCCGGCAGTGGTGCCGGGGACTCGGGGCCGGTCGCGGCGTCCGGCGCCGGTTCGCCGTCCGCGCCCGCCCCTCCCCACGGCGCGCCGGGGGCCGTCCCCGCCGCCCCGGCGGTGGCACCGCCCGCAGGGTGCGGCTCGGCGGCGCGTGCCCGGGCGGCGGCCCGCGCCCGGAAGCGTCCGTACGCCCCGAAGGTCTCCGTGCCCGGCGCGCCGCCGAAGGCCCCGAACCGGCCGAACCGCCGCGCCCGCGGCGCCGCCGGGCCGGGATCCCGCGGACGGAGCGCCACGGCCACCGCCGCCGTCGCGGTGACCGGGAGCACGGCCAGCAGGGTCATGGCCGCCGGCACCGGGAAGGGCAGGCCCGCCGCGAGGACACCGGCCGCCGCCCCGTCGAACGGCAGGCCCGCCAGGTCCCCGCGCAGGTGCAGGAAGAGCAGCAGGGCCAGCAGCGAGCCCAGGGTGCAGGACAGGGCCGTCGTCAGCGCGGAGACCGCCATGAGCCGGGCCGGGCCGAGACCCGCGGCGGACAGCCCGGGGCGTGGCCGGGTGCCGGGGTCGGTGCGGGCCACCGCCAGCGCCAGGTACACCGTGGCGGCGAGCGGCACCGCGCACCAGGCCAGGCGCAGCGCGGCGGCGTCCGCGGCCTCCGGGTGCTCCAGCGCGTGGGCGAGGCTGGACAGCAGCAGCAGGCCGGTGCCCGCCGAGGCCGCGGCCACCAGCAGGCGGCGCAGCTGGACGGCGGGCCGGGCGGCGCGGGTCAGGCGGAGAGCGAGCACGCCGCCCGGCCTTCCACGTCGGGAGCGTCCGGCAGGTGCACGGTGTGCACCCGGCGCCCGTCCAGCAGGGCCACCGTGCGGTCGGCGAGGGCGGCGGTGTCGGGGTCGTGCGTGGCGAGGACGACCGTGATGCCGTGCGAGCGGGCCGCCGTGGTCAGGGTGCGCAGCACATGGGCGCGGTCGGCGCGGTGCAGCGGTGCCGTCGGTTCGTCGGCGAACAGCACCTGCGGCCCGGCGGCCAGCGCGCGGGCGATGGCGACGCGCTGGCGCTCGGCGTGCCGCAGCGCGCGCGGGCGGCAGCGGGCCCGGTCGCCGACGTCGAGGCGCTCCAGCCACTCCAGCGCGCACACCTTGGCCCGGCGGCGGGCGGTGCCGCGCAGCATCAGCGGGAGCGCGGCGTTCTCCCAGACGTTCAGCTCGGGGACGAGGACGGGTTCGGGGTCGATCCACCCGAAGCGCTCGCGGCGCAGCCGCTCGCGGGCCGTCGGGCCGAGGGTGTGCACGGGGGAGCTGTTGAACCAGACCTCGCCGGCGCACACCGGCACCAGGCCGGACAGACAGCGCAGCAGGGTCGTCTTGCCGCTGCCGCGCGGTCCGCTGACGGCGAGGATCTCGCCCTGCCGCACGCCGATCGAGACCCCGGCCAGCCCGGGGGAGCCGTCGCGGTGCGTGTAGTGCAGGGAGCGTGCCCAGAGCACGTCGTTGTCCGGTGGGGCCTCCATGGCGTACACCTCGGTTCTGATCCGTTTCCCCGTGCCTGTTCCGCCATGTGGGGGAACGAAGGCTGGGCTGATCGGTCACTGGCACGCTAGGCAGGGTCCGGACGGGAGCCCGGACAGCACGCGGCCCCGGGCCGCCGTTCTCACTCGAACGGACGGCGCCGGGGCCGCGTGCTGTCATCCGGTCGGATGATCAGAGCTTGGTCCACGCCTCCGTGAGGGTGGCCCGCAGGATCTGCTCGATCTCGTCGAAGGTCTCCTGGGCGGAGATCAGCGGCGGGGCGAGCTGGACGACCGGGTCGCCGCGGTCGTCGGCACGGCAGTACAGGCCGTTGTCGAACAGCGCCTTGGAGAGGAAGCCGTACAGGACGCGCTCGGTCTCCTCCTCGTTGAAGGACTCCTTGGTGTTCTTGTCCTTCACCAGCTCGATGCCGTAGAAGAAGCCGTTGCCGCGGACGTCGCCGACGATCGGCAGGTCGTGCAGCTTCTGCAGGGTCTGCAGGAAGGCGCCCTCGTTGTCCAGCACGTGCTGGTTGAGGCCCTCGCGCTCGAACAGGTCGAGGTTGGCGAGGCCCACCGCGGCGGAGACCGGGTGGCCGCCGAAGGTGTAGCCGTGCAGGAAGGTGTTGTCGCCCTTGTAGAACGGCTCGGCGAGCTTGTCGGAGATGATGCAGGCGCCGATCGGGGAGTAGCCCGAGGTCATGCCCTTGGCGCAGGTGATCATGTCCGGGACGTAGCCGAACTTGTCGCAGGCGAACGTCGTGCCGAGGCGGCCGAAGGCGCAGATGACCTCGTCCGACACCAGCAGGACGTCGTACTTGTCGCAGATCTCGCGCACGCGCTGGAAGTAGCCGGGCGGCGGCGGGAAGCAGCCGCCGGCGTTCTGCACCGGCTCCAGGAAGACCGCGGCGACGGTGTCGGGGCCCTCGAAGAGGATCTGCTGCTCGATCTGGTCGGCGGCCCAGCGGCCGAAGGCGACCGGGTCGTCACCGAAGAGCGGCGCGCGGTAGATGTTGGTGTTCGGCACCTTGTGCGCGCCCGGCACCAGCGGCTCGAAGGGGGCCTTCAGGCCCGGCAGGCCGGTGATGGACAGGGCGCCCTGCGGGGTGCCGTGGTAGGCGACCGCGCGGGAGATGACCTTGTACTTGGTGGGCTTGCCGGTGAGCTTGAAGTACTGCTTGGCGAGCTTCCAGGCGGTCTCGACGGCCTCGCCGCCACCGGTGGTGAAGAAGACCTTGTTCAGGTCGCCCGGGGCTTCGTTGGCCAAGCGCTCGGCCAGCTCCACGGCCTTGGGGTGGGCGTAGGACCACACCGGGAAGAAGGCCAGCTCCTGCGCCTGCTTGGCGGCGGTCTCGGCGAGTTCCGTGCGGCCGTGACCGGCCTGGACCACGAACAGACCCGCGAGACCGTCGAGGTAGCGCTTGCCCTTGTCGTCGTAGATGTAGGTGCCCTCACCCCGGACGATGGTCGGGACGGGGGAGTTCTCGTACGAGGACATGCGGGTGAAGTGCATCCACAGGTGGTCGTACGCGGTGCGGCTGAGGTCCTTGGTGCTCACGGTTATCGGGTTCCCCACATGTAGGTCTGCTTCTTGAGCTTCAGATAGACGAAGCTCTCGGTGGAGCGCACGCCGGGCAGGGCCCGGATGCGTTTGTTGATGACGTCCAGCAGGTGGTCGTCGTCCTCGCAGACGATCTCGGCGAGGATGTCGAACGAGCCCGCGGTCATCACCACGTACTCGACTTCCGACATGCCGGTCAGCGCGTCCGCGATCGACTCGACATCGCCCTCGACGTTGATCCCGACCATCGCCTGCCGGCGGAAGCCCACGGTCAGCGGGTCCGTCACGGCGACGATCTGCATCACGCCCTGGTCCAGCAGCTTCTGCACGCGCTGGCGCACGGCCGCCTCGGACAGGCCGACGGCCTTGCCGATCGCGGCGTACGGCCGGCGGCCGTCCTCCTGGAGCTGCTGGATGATGGCGAGGGAGACGGCGTCCAGCTGGGGACTGTTGCCGTTCCTGGACTCGCGGGACGAGTCCCTCTGGTCTGCGCTTCGACTGGCCACGACCTCACTGTGCACCAGGTCTCGACAGTTTTGCAAGCTCTCAGCGATGAAATCCGTTGTTTAGGAGACTTGACCTTGCGGATTTCGCAGATCGAGCGCCGGTGGGGGTGTTGAAAACGTGGGTGCGGCGATTAGGGTGGGTGTCTCAGCGAGTGGACAGCCAGAACCAGATCAGGAGGCCGGCAGTGAGCACCGAGCTGCGTCGTCTGCGCAACTACATCGACGGTGAGTTCCGGGACGCCGCCGACGGACGGACCACCGAGGTGGTCAACCCCGCGACGGGCGAGGCGTACGCGACCGCGCCGCTGTCCGGGCAGGCGGACGTCGACGCCGCCATGGAAGCCGCCGCCCGCGCCTTCCCCGCCTGGCGCGACACCACCCCCGCCGAGCGGCAGAAGGCCCTCCTGAAGATCGCCGACGCGTTCGAGGAGCGCGCCGAGGAACTGATCGCGGCCGAGGTGGAGAACACGGGCAAGCCCGTCGGGCTGACCCGCTCCGAGGAGATCCCGCCGATGGTCGACCAGATCCGCTTCTTCGCGGGTGCGGCCCGGATGCTGGAGGGCCGCTCGGCCGGCGAGTACATGGAGGGGATGACCTCGATCATCCGCCGTGAGCCGGTCGGTGTCTGCGCGCAGGTCGCGCCGTGGAACTACCCGATGATGATGGCCGTGTGGAAGTTCGCCCCGGCCATCGCGGCGGGCAACACGGTCGTGCTCAAGCCGTCGGACACCACCCCCGCCTCCACGGTGCTGATCGCCGACATCATCGGCTCGATCCTGCCCGAGGGCGTCTTCAACGTCATCTGCGGCGACCGCGACACCGGCCGGATGATGGTCGAGCACCCCGTGCCCGCGATGGCGTCGATCACCGGCTCCGTGCGCGCCGGCATGTCCGTCGCCGAGTCCGCCTCCAAGGACGTCAAGCGCGTCCACCTGGAGCTGGGCGGCAAGGCCCCGGTCGTCGTCTTCGAGGACACCGACATCGCCAAGGCCGCCGAGGACATCTCCATGGCGGGCTTCTTCAACGCCGGCCAGGACTGTACGGCCGCCACCCGCGTCCTCGTCCACGAGGCGATCCACGACGAGTTCGTCGCCGCGCTGGCCAAGGCCGCGGCCGAGACCAGGACCGGGCAGCCGGACGACGAGGACGTCCTCTTCGGCCCGCTGAACAACCCCAACCAGCTGAAGCAGGTCGCGGGCTTCATCGAGCGCCTGCCGGCCCACGCCAAGGTCGAGGCGGGCGGCCACCGGGTCGGCGACAAGGGCTACTTCTACGCCCCGACCGTCGTCTCCGGCCTCAAGCAGGACGACGAGATCGTCCAGAACGAGGTCTTCGGCCCGGTCATCACCGTGCAGTCCTTCACCGACGAGGACCAGGCCGTCGAGTACGCCAACGGCGTCGAGTACGCCCTCGCGTCCTCGGTGTGGACCAAGGACCACGCCCGCGCGATGCGCCTGTCCAAGAAGCTCGACTTCGGCTGCGTGTGGATCAACACGCACATCCCGCTGGTCGCCGAGATGCCGCACGGCGGCTTCAAGAAGTCCGGCTACGGCAAGGACCTGTCGGCCTACGGCTTCGAGGACTACACGCGCATCAAGCACGTGATGACGTCCCTGGACGCGTAGGCACCGCGAACGGCGGCACGGCCCCGGACGGGTCTCACCTTCCCGTCCGGGGCCGTCCCGCGTCGTGCCCCGGCGGGGTGATCGACAAGGTGTCGGGCAGGCGTCCGAGCGCTCGACGCAGCGTCGATTGCCGCTCCCGGCGGCGGAACGGCATCCTTCCGGGGTGTCCCAGACTTCCTCCCGCACGTCCGCGCCGTCCCGCCGCTCCCTCCTCGCCGCCCTCGGCACCGCCGCCGCGCTCGGCGCGCTGGCCGGGTGCGGGGTGCCCGCCGCCTACGTCAGGCCCGGTGACCGCGCCGCGGCCGACGAGTCCGCGGCGGACAAGAGGCTGACCTGGGCCAACTGGCCGCTGTACATCGACACCGACGACGACGACCCGGGCCGGCGGCCCACGCTGGACGGGTTCCGGAAGCGCACCGGGATCTCCGTCGACTACGTCGAGGAGATCAACGACAACGACGAGTTCTTCGGCAAGATCAGCCCCTCGCTGATGAGCCACCGGCCCACCGGCCGCGATCTGATCGTCATCAGCGACTGGATGTGCGCCCGGTACGTCCGGCTGGGCTGGGTCCAGGAGATGGACCGCGCCCACCAGCCGAACGTCGCGCGCCACCTGGACCCGCTGCTGCGCTCGCCCGCCTTCGACCGGGGCCGCCGGTTCACCGTGCCCTGGCAGTCCGGGATCACCGGCATCGCCTACAACCGGCGGGCGCTCGGCCGGGACATCCGGCACGTCAAGGACCTCTGGGCGCCCGACCTCAAGGGACGGGTGACCCTGCTGTCCGGCCTGGACGAGGCGTTCGCGCTGCTCATGCAGGGCGACGGCGTCGACATCACCCGCTGGACCACGGACGACTTCCACCGGATGTGCGACCGGATCGAGCGGGAGGTGCACCGGGGCCAGATCCGCCGCTTCACCGGCAACGACTACACCAAGGACCTGGTCACCGGGGACGTACTGGCCTGCCAGGCGTACTCCGGTGACGTCATCCAGCTCCAGGCGGACAACCCCGACATCCGCTTCGTCGTCCCCGAGGAGGGAGCCGAGCTGTGGTCGGACTCGCTGATGATCCCCGACCGGGCCCGGCACAAGGCCAACGCCGAGCGGCTGATCGACTACTACTACCAGCCCGAGGTCGCCGCGAAGCTCGCCGCCTGGGTCAACTACGTCTGCCCGGTCCCGGCCGCCCGGGAGGTGCTGGCCGCCGACGCGGACAAGGAGACCGCGGCCCTCGCCGACAACCCCCTGATCTTCCCGGACCCCGTCATGCGCGAGCGTCTGGCCGTCGCCCGGGACATCGGCACGACGGAACGCCCGGAGTTCACCCGGCGCTGGAACGGCATAGTGGGCCTGTGAGCCGCCGGACCGCGCCGGCACCGGGCAGGATGAGCCCATGGTCATGGACAAGGGTTTCCCGCTGCCGCGCGGGGCGACGGGCCTCCTCGGCCCGAAGGACGCCGGTCCGCTTCCCCGGACCGACCCGCGGACGTTCCGCGCCGCCCTGTACGCGGCCGCCCGGATCGCCGGGGGCACGGTGGGCGAGGTGGAGGAACAGAGCCGTCCCCGCTCCTTCCACACCGCCTCGGTCCTCGACGGCGCGGGCGAGACCGTCGTGCTGTGCCACGCCCACCACCCGTGGATCGCGTTCGCCCCGGAACGCCGGAACTGGTACGACGAGGAGTTCCTCGCACCGCCCGCCTGGGCCCCGGCCTTCGCCGACGCGGGCTTCACGGTGCTCGACCGCGAGCGGCTCACCACACCGCTGAGTGCCGTGGACACCTCGGCCCTGACCCGGGACGAGTGGCGCCACATCCGCCTCTACCACCTCACCACGCTGGGCGGGGTGCTCTTCAACGCCTGGGACTGACGCCCCGCGAGCGGCTCGCCGCCGTCACCGCCGCTCGTCCAGCGCGCGGCCCACCGTCGCCGCCGCCAGCCGGACGGCCGGGGCGAGGCGGGCGGAGCGGGTGGCCGACGGGGCGGTCAGGGTCACCGCCGCCACGGGCGCGCCGGCCCGGAACACCGGGGCCGCGAAGGAGAGTTCACCGAGGCGGTGTTCCTCGTGGGCCTCGGCCAGACCGGTCGCGCGGACGCGGGTGAGCTGGGCGCCGAGCGCCCCGGGGGCGGTGACGGTGTGCCGGGTGTGCCGCCCGGCGCCGGCCGGGACGGGGAGCAGGCCGTGGGCCAGCAGGACCTTGCCCGCGGCCGTGGCGTGCGGCGGGAGCCGCGCGCCGGTGACCAGGCACAGGGCCGTGCCGTCGGCGGGGATCACCACGTCCGCGTGCCCTGCGGTGCGCGCGGTCAGGATGCGCAGCGCCGGCAGCGCGGTCTCCAGCAGGCCGCGCGGGCAGGGGGCGGCGGCACCGAGCGCCCGGATCCGGGTGCCGAGGCGGTAGGAGCCGTCCGCCCCCCGCTCCAGCCCGCCCCAGGCCACCAGTTCCCGCACCATGCGCAGCGCGGTCGGCACCGGCAGGCCCGTGCGGTGGGCGATCTCCGTCAGCCGCAGCGTGACCGGCGCGTCCGCGAACGCGTCCAGTACGGAGAAGACCCGCCCCGCGACGCTCTCGGCCATCCGTCCTCCACCCGTCCCGCCCGCGTTTTCGCTCAGTGAAAGCCGGGCGTTGCCGCCGTTTGGCCCCGCCCGCCAGGGTCAACGCATGACTCTCGACCTCTCTTCCGACGAGCTGCTGTCCACCACCCGGGCCGTCCGCCACCGCCTCGACCTCACCCGCCCGGTGTCGCGCCGGCTGCTGGAGGAGTGCGTGGACCTCGCCGTGCAGGCGCCGTCCGGACGCAACCGGCAGCGCTGGCACTTCGTCATCGTCACCGACCCCGCGCGGCGGGCCGCCCTGGCCGACGTGTGGCGCGCCGGGGTGGCCACGCCCGGTGCCGCCGAGCCGTTGCCGGAGCGGGACGTGCGACGGGCGTCCGTGGCCCGGATGGACCGGGTCTACTCCGGCACCGCGCACCTGTACGCCCACCTGCACGAGGTCCCGGCGCTCGTCGTGCCGTGCGTGGAAGGCCGTACCGACCACGCCCCGGTCCTGCGCCAGGCCGGCACCTGGGGCTCCATCCTGCCGGCCGTGTGGAGCTTCATGCTCGCCGCGCGTGCCCGGGGCCTCGGCACCTGCTGGACCACCGGCAACCTCGTCGACGAGCGGGAGTCGGCCCGGGTGCTCGGCATCCCGTACGACGACGTGATGCAGGCGGCGCTCATCCCCGTCGCCCACACCCTCGGCACCGACTTCCGGCCGGCTCCCCGCATCCCCCGGGACCGGGTGCTGCACTGGGACCGTTTCTGAATGCGTCCGAGCGGCTGGAGGTGCTCGGCACCCCGCCGGCGCCGTCGGCCGCGGCGCCGCCGGAGTCCGCCGGGGTCAGCGGGAGCGCAGGGCGTGCAGCAGGTCGATCCGGTTCGTCGTGATCGAGTCCACGCCCAGGTCCAGCAGCCTGCCGAGGGAGCGGCGGGTGTCCGGGGTCCACACGGACAGCAGACAGCCGTCGCGGTGCACGCGGGCGGTCAGGTCCCGGTCGACCAGGGAGAAGCGGTAGTTCAGCCAGCGCGGGCGCACGGCGGCGAGCAGCGCCGGGCGGGGCGGGGCCAGGGTCGTCCAGGTCAGGGCGATCTCGGCGGCCGGGTCGGCGGCCCGGACGGCGAGCATCGCCTCGGCGCCCGCGCTGTAGTAGACGCGGTCCCGCGCCCCGCTCTGCCGGACCACGTCCAGCGTCCGGGCGACCGTCCGGCGCCCGACCGGGCCGCACAGGTCCACCATCACCCGGCTGTCACCGGTCGCGGCCAGCGCCTGGGCCAGCGTCGGCACCCCGCCGGCCGTCAGGCCGCGCAGCTCCTCGGCGGACAGCGCGGCCAGCGGCCGGTCGACCCCCCACAGCCGGCGCGGCGTCTCGTCGTGCAGCAGCACGGGGACGCCGTCCCGGGTGAGCCGTACGTCGATCTCGACGGCGTCCGCGCCCTGGCCGAGCGCGGACCGCAGCGAGTCGAGGGTGTTCTCGCGGAAGCGGTAGGGGTCACCGCGGTGGGCCACGGCGGTCACGGTCTGCATGGGCCCATTGTGTCCGGGCCGCGAGCGGCTCCGGCCTCGGGGCCCGGCGGGACGGCCCGGTGCCGGACCGATCGCTCCGGACCCCGGCGCGGGACCCCGCGACGGGCGCGGTGGCTCAGCCGGCGAGCCAGGCGGTGGTGTAGTCGTCGATCTCCCGGGCGATCCGGGCCTTGCCCGCCGTGTCCAGGAAGGAGGCGTCCACCGCGTTCTTCGCGAGCGCGGCGAGGCCTCGCTCGTCCAGTTCCAGCAGCCGGGCGGCCACCGCGTACTCGTTGTTCAGGTCGGTGCCGAACATCGGCGGGTCGTCGGAGTTGATCGTCACCAGCACCCCGGCCCGGGTGAACTCCTTGATCGGGTGCTCCTCCAGGGTGCGGACGGCGCGGGTGGCGATGTTGGAGGTCGGGCACACCTCCAGCGGGATGCGGTGCTCGGCGAGGTGCGCCAGCAGCTCCGGGTCCCGCGCGGAGCTGGTGCCGTGCCCGATGCGCTCGGCCCGCAGGTCGCGCAGCGCGTCCCACACCGTCTCCGGACCGGTCGTCTCCCCGGCGTGCGGCACGGAGCGCAGTCCGGCGGCGATGGCCCGGTCGAAGTACGGCTTGAACTGCGGCCGGGGCACCCCGATCTCCGGCCCGCCGAGCCCGAACGACACCAGGCCCTCCGGGCGGACCCGGTCCTCCGTGGCCAGCCGCGTGGTCTCCTCGGCCGCCTCCAGACCGGCCTCGCCGGGGATGTCGAAGCACCAGCGCAGCACGGTTCCGAACTCCGCCTCGGCGGCCTTGCGGGCGTCCTCGATCGCGTCCATGAAGGCCCGCTCGTCGATGCCGCGCCGGGTGGAGGAGAAGGGGGTGATGGTCAGCTCCGCGTACCGCACCTGCTGCCGGGCCAGGTCGCGGGCCACCTCGTAGGTGAGCAGCCGGACGTCCTCCGGGGTGCGGATGAGGTCCACGACCGACAGGTACACCTCGATGAAGTGCGCGAAGTCGGTGAAGGTGAAGTACTCGGCCAGCGCCTCGGGGTCGGTGGGGACCTTGGAGTCGCGGTGGCGCGCGGACAGTTCCGAGACGATGCGGGGGGAGGCGGAGCCGACGTGGTGGACGTGCAGTTCGGCCTTGGGCAGCCCCGCGATGAAGGCGCGCAGATCGCGGTCGGCGGTGCCGGCGGCGGGTACGGAGGTGGCGGTCAAGGGTTCCTCCCCGGGAACGGCGCCCGTGGACCGCGGTGCACGGCCCGGGCGCGGTGATCGGCTGATCGGTGGCGCGGGTTCATCGTAGGCCCCGGGCCGGGGTGTCCCGAGCGGCCCGTAGCATGACGGGACGTCCAGGAGAGGGGTCCCTTCACCATGTCCGACGAGGCGCCGCAGACCACGCCGGGGGAGCGGGCCGCAGCCCCCGGGCCCGCGACCCCGCCGGGCCCGAAGGACGCCGCGCCGTTCCCGGTGTCCCTGGAGAAGGGGACGTCGGCGTCCCCGGCGGACCGGATACCGGAGCCGACGGCGGCCCCGGCGGACCGAATACCGGAGCCTGCGGAACCCCGGGCGGACCGGGCAGCGGCGCCCGGGACACCGGGCGCGGACCGGACGCCGGTCCAGGACGCGCCCTGGGCCCCCGCCCCCGTCCACGACCAGCGGGCCCTCACCTCACCGCCGACGGCCCCGGCGGATCCCACCGGCACCGCGCCCGCCCCCTGGGCCGGCCCCGCCGGCGGCACCGCCTCGCCGGCCCCCGCGCCGCACCCCGCCGCGTCCGCGCCCCAGGCCCCCGTCCCGCAGCCGAACCCCTTCGCGCCGCCCCCGCCGACGCCGGACCCCTTCGCACCCCGGAGCACCGGCCCCGCCCCCGACCCGTTCGCTCCGCCGGCCCCCGGGGCGACGCCCCAGGCGCACCCCTTCCCGTACCCCGCCCCGGCGCCGAACGCGGCCCCCAACCCCTTCGCACCCCCCGCCTCCTACGCGACCCCCCACCCGTACGCACCTCCCGCCCCCCAGACCCACGCCTTCCCCCCGCCCGCGGGACCGGGCCAGGTGCCCCCGCCGCCCATCGCCCCCGACGGCCCCGGCCAGGTGCCGTACGGCTACCCGGGCACCCTGCCCGCCTACGGCCACCCCGGTCCGCCGCACGCCCCGTACGCCGACGCCGCCTACCCCGTCGGCTACGGCTGGCCCGGCATGCAGCCCGCCCCGAGCAACGGCATGGGGACGGCCTCCCTGGTGCTGGGCATCATCTCGGTGATCGGCTTCCTCGCGTGGCCGCTCGCCCTGGTGCTGGGCATCCTGGCCGTCGTCTTCGGCGCGCTCGGCCGGGGGAAGGCGAAGCGCGGCGAGGCCACGAACCCCGGGGTGGCCCTGGCCGGTCTCATCTGCGGGGCGACCGGCATCGTCCTGGTGCTGGGCCTGTTCGCCCTGATCATCGCGGTGTACGGCTGATCATCACGGTGTACGGCTGAACCTGCCGGCCCATCGGTCCCGAGCGCCCCGCGCCGTGCGGCGCACGGCAAGGGCCCGCCGGTCCCGCCCCGGGCACGCCCACACCGGAAGCCGCCCCCGCCCGGTGCCGCTCGGTGACTTCCCGGGCCGCGATCCGGTCACCGGCGGCCCGGACCGACACCCCGGCCGGCGCGAGCGGTCACGGCCGGCCCGAGCCGTCCCGGCCGGTCATGCCACGCCGTCCGAAGCCGTTCAGGGCCGGTCAGGCCCCCGCCCCCGCCAGCCGCTGCCGCGTCTCCATCAGGGCGAAGCCCAGCAGGTTCAGGCCCTGCCACCCCTCCGGGTCCGCGGCCGCCTCGTCGTCCGCCGCCAGGCCTATGCCCCACACGCGGTCCACGGGGCTCGCCTCCACCAGCACCCGGTCCCCGGTGTTCAGCAGGAAGTCCCGGAGGCCGTCGTCGGCCGCGAACTTGTGCACGCCGCCCTCGACCACGATCCGGAACCGCTCCCGCTCCCAGGTCTCCTGGTCGAAGCCCCGGACCAGCCGCCCCGCCTTCTTCGCCGCCGCGGGATGCCCCGCGGCCAGCACCCGGCGCTCCGCCTCCGCGTCGCCGAACAGCCGCGCCTTGCCGGCCATCATCCAGTGCTCGGCCGTCGCGTACTCCACCCCGTCCACTACGAACGGTGACGGCCACCACTGGCTGAGACAGCTCGCGCCGATCCGCCCGTCCGGCCGCGGCCGGTGCCCCCAGAAGCAGAGGTACTTCAGCCGACGGCCCGCCCGGACCTCCCTGATCAGCGATTCCACCCCGTCGATCTCTCCCATGCACGCGAGTCTGGCACGCACCACTGACACTCCGTCCGTCCTTTCGGCCCCCGACTCGACACCTGGTCGACAGATTCCGTCGCGTAACCAAAAGGCAACAACGGAATCACTTGTTGGTGCCCTATGGCTCTGTCAGGATCGGCACTCAAATCGAGCTGGAGCTACGCCACCAACCCCCGGAACGGGGCGTACGGCGGAGGAGAGCGACATGCACAACCCGGGCACCGCCACCCCGGAACGATTCCCCGCACAGGACCGGTTCGCGGACGGCGCGCAGTTCATCGCCGGCCGGCCGGCCCAGGGCACCTCGGGCCGCCACCACGCCGTGGTCGACCCCGCCACCGGCCGGGAGGTGTACCGCTACGAACTGGCCGGCCCCGACGACGTCGACGCGGCCGTCGCCGCCGCGCGCGCGGCGTTCCCGGGCTGGGCCGCCGCCACCCCGGGCGAGCGCTCGGACGCCCTGCACCGGTTCGCCGGGGTGCTCGCCGAGCGCGCCGAGGACCTCGCCCGCGCCGAGTCCCTCCAGTGCGGCAAGCCGCTCAAGCTCACCCGCGAGTTCGACGTGCCGGGCACCGTCGACAACACCGCCTTCTTCGCGGGCGCCGCCCGGCACCTCCAGGGGCAGTCCGCCGGCGAGTACTCCGGGGACCACACGTCGTACGTCCGGCGTGAGCCCATCGGGGTGGTCGGGTCCATCGCGCCCTGGAACTACCCCCTCCAGATGGCCGCCTGGAAGATCCTCCCGGCGATCGCCGCGGGCAACACCATCGTGCTCAAGCCCGCCGAGATCACGCCGCTGACCTCGCTGATGTTCGCGCGGGCGGCCACGGACGCGGGCATCCCGGACGGAGTGGTCAACATCGTCACCGGGACCGGGAAGGAGGCCGGCGAGCACCTGGTCGGGCACCCGGACGTGGCCATGACCTCCTTCACGGGGTCCACCGCCGTCGGCAGGCGCGTCGCCGGGATCGCCACCGCCACCGTCAAGCGGCTCCACCTGGAACTGGGCGGCAAGGCGCCCTTCGTCGTCTTCGACGACGCCGACCTGGAGGCCGCCGCGCACGGCGCCGTCGCGGGCTCGCTCATCAACAGCGGGCAGGACTGCACGGCCGCCACTCGCGCCTACGTGCAGCGTCCGCTGTACGAGGCGTTCGTGGAGCGGACGGCGGCGCTGATGGAGACCGTCCGGCTCGGCGACCCGTTCGCGCCCGGCACCGACCTCGGGCCGCTGGTCTCCCACGTCCAGCGCGACCGGGTGGCCGCGTTCGTGGACCGGGCCCGCGCCCACGCGCGCGTGGTCACCGGCGGTGAGGCACCCCGGGGCGAGCTGGAGGACGGCGCCTACTACCGGCCCACCCTGATCGCCGGCGCGGCCCAGGACAGCGAGATCGTCCAGGCGGAGATCTTCGGACCCGTCCTGGTCGTCCTGCCCTTCGACGGCGACGACGAGGGCCTGCGGCTGGCCAACGACACCCCCTACGGCCTCGCCGCCTCCGCGTGGACGCGCGACGTCTACCGCGCCAACCGGGCCACCCGCGAGATCAAGGCGGGCTGCGTCTGGGTCAACGACCACATCCCGATCATCAGCGAGATGCCGCACGGCGGTTACAAGGCATCGGGCTTCGGCAAGGACATGTCCGCCTACTCCTTCGAGGAGTACACGCAGGTCAAGCACGTCATGTTCGACAACACCGCGGTGGCCGCCAAGGACTGGCACCGCACCGTCTTCGGGGACCGCTAGAGACCGACCAGGCCGCCGACCAGGCCGCTCCCTCCCGAAAGGGCACCACGCGCATGGAGCAGTACGAGCCCGACCGCCCGACCCCGCCCCAAGCGGCCGCCCTGCGGCGCAGTTTCAAGGGCGGCCGGGCCGCCCTGACCCGCCGGTCCCTGCTGCGGGCCGCCACGGGCGGCGCGCTCGCGGCAGGCGGCCTCGGGACGCTCGCCGCCTGCGGCATCCCGGCGGCGGGCAGGAGCCGGGGCGGCACCTCCGCCCAGGACCACTCGGCCACGGAGAAGGTGGTCAACTTCTCCAACTGGACCGAGTACCTCGACGTCGACGACAGCGGCAAGCACCACCCGACCCTGGAGACCTTCCGCGAGCGGACCGGGATCACGGTCGACTACACCGAGGACATCAACGACAACAACGAGTTCTTCGGCAAGATCAAGCCGCAGCTCGCCGCGGGCCAGGACACCGGCCGGGACATCATCGTCCTCACCGACTGGCTGGCCGCCCGGCTGATCCGCCTCGGCTGGGTCCAGAAACTGGACCCCTCCCACCTGCCGCACGCCTACACCCACCTCTCGGCCCAGTTCCGCGACCCGGACTGGGACCCCGGGCGGGCGTACTCGTACCCCTGGCAGGGCATCTCCACCGTCGTCGCCTTCAACAAGAAGGCGCTGGACGGCATCGAGGTGCGCTCGGTCTCCGACCTGCTCGACAACCCGCGGCTCAAGGGGCGCGTCGGCTTCCTGTCGGAGATGCGCGACAGCGTGGGCATGACCCTGCTCGACATGGGCAAGAACCCGGCGAGGTTCACCGACGACGACTACGACGCGGCGATCGCCCGCCTCCAGAAGGCGGTCGACAAGGGCCAGATCCGCCGCTTCACCGGCAACGACTACACCTCCGACCTGGCCAAGGGCGACCTCGCCGCCTGCATCGCCTGGGCGGGTGACGTCGTCCAGCTCAAGGCGGACAGCCCGCACATCGACTTCGTCGTCCCCGACAGCGGCTACGTGACGTCGACCGACAACCTGTGCGTCCCCAACAAGGCACGCCACAAGACGAACGCCGAACGGCTGATCGACTTCTACTACGAGCCGCGGCAAGCCGCCGCGCTCGCCGCGTACATCAACTACGTGACACCGGTCGACGGGGTGAAGCCCTACCTTGCGAAGATCGACCGGGACGCGGCGGACAATCCGCTGATCGTCCCCGACCGGGCCATGCAGGCGAAGTCCCATGCCTTCCGCTCCCTGAGCCAGAAGGAAGAGACGGCCTACGAAGGAAAGTTCGCGAAGCTCACAGGGGCGTGACGACGATGAAGACGACACCAGACAACAGCGGCGACGTCCGCCTCTCCGGCATCTCCAAGACCTACGGCTCCTTCACCGCCGTACACCCGCTGGACCTCACCGTGCCCGAGGGCTCCTTCTTCGCCCTGCTCGGCGCCTCCGGCTGCGGCAAGACCACCACCCTGCGCATGATCGCCGGCCTGGAGGAGCCCACCACGGGCACGATCCGGCTCGGCGACCAGGACGTCACCCACCTGGCACCGTACAAGCGGCCGGTCAACACGGTCTTCCAGTCCTACGCCCTCTTCCCGCACCTCGACATCTTCGAGAACGTCGCCTTCGGTCTGCGCCGGCGCGGCATCAAGGGCGTGAAGAAGCAGGTCGAGGAGATGCTGGAGCTGGTCCAGCTGGGCGAGCAGGCGCGCAAGAAGCCGCACCAGCTCTCCGGCGGCCAGCAGCAGCGGGTCGCCGTGGCCCGCGCCCTGATCAACCACCCCCGGGTGCTCCTGCTGGACGAGCCGCTCGGCGCCCTGGACCTGAAGCTGCGCCGCCAGATGCAGCTGGAGCTCAAGCGCATCCAGACCGAGGTCGGCATCACCTTCGTCCACGTCACGCACGACCAGGAGGAGGCCATGACCATGGCCGACACGGTCGCCGTGATGAACGGCGGCCGGGTCGAGCAGCTCGGCGCGCCGGCCGACCTGTACGAGAACCCGCGGACCACGTTCGTCGCGAACTTCCTCGGCACCTCCAACCTGATCGAGGCCGAGGTCGACACCCGCGGCGGCGACGACATCGTGCTGAAGGCGGGCGGCGGCAAGCTGGTGCTGCCCGGCGCCCGGTGTACCGCCCCGGTGACGGCCGGCGGCAAGGTGCTGGTCGGCATCCGCCCGGAGAAGATCTCGCTCACGCACGCCGACGACGCGGGGAGCATCCCGGCCGGCCGCAACCGCCTCACCGGGAAGATCGCCGACGCCAGCTTCATCGGCGTCTCCACGCAGTACGTCGTCGACAGCCCCGTCTGCCCGGACCTGTCGGTGTACGTGCAGAACGTCGAGCGCGACGGCCGGCTGGTGCCCGGCGCCGACGTGGTCCTGCACTGGAGCCCGGCCCACACCTTCGCCCTGGACGCGGCCCAGGCCATCGACGCGGGCACCGAGGAAGAGGTCGCCGCCTGATGTCCACGCTCACCGAGGCGCCCCCGCCGCTCAGCCCCGCCCCGCCCGAGGAGAAGCCCCCGCGCCGGCGCGGCCGGCTCACCCCGTACTGGCTGCTGCTGCCCGGCATGCTGTGGCTGGTCGTCTTCTTCGCGCTGCCGATGATCTACCAGGCCTCCACCTCCGTGCAGCAGGGCTCCCTGGAGCAGGGCTACAAGGTCACCTGGCACTTCGCGACCTACTGGGACGCGCTGTCCGCGTACTGGCCGCAGTTCCTGCGCTCGGTGTGCTACGCCGCCGCCGCGACCGCGCTGTGCCTGCTGCTCGGCTACCCGCTGGCGTACCTCATCGCCTTCCGCGCCGGCCGCTGGCGCAACCTGATCATGATCCTGGTGATCGCGCCGTTCTTCACCAGCTTCCTGATCCGCACCCTGGCCTGGAAGACGATCCTCGCCGACGGCGGCCCGGTCGTGCACGCGCTGAACACGCTGCACGTCCTGGACGTCACCGGCTGGCTCGGCTGGACGGCCGGCGACCGGGTGCTGGCCACCCCGCTGGCCGTGGTGTGCGGGCTGACGTACAACTTCCTGCCGTTCATGATCCTTCCGCTGTACACCTCGCTGGAGCGGATCGACGGACGGCTGCACGAGGCGGCGGGCGACCTGTACGCCAGGCCCTGGACCACCTTCCGCAAGGTCACCTTCCCGCTGTCCATGCCGGGCGTGGTCTCCGGGACGCTGCTGACCTTCATCCCGGCCACCGGCGACTACGTCAACGCCGAACTCCTCGGCTCCACCGACACCCGCATGATCGGCAATGTCATCCAGACGCAGTTCCTGCGCGTCCTGGACTATCCGACCGCCGCCGCGCTCTCCTTCATCCTCATGGCCGCCATCCTGGCCATGGTCACCTTCTACATCCGCCGGTCGGGGACGGAGGACCTGGTCTAAATGCCCATCCTCAACTGGCTCAAGCGCCGGCTCGTCGTCATCGCGGGACTGCTGACGCTCGCCTATCTGCTGCTGCCGAACGTCATCGTCACGGTGTTCTCCTTCAACAAACCGAAGGGGCGCTTCAACTACGAATGGCAGCGGTTCTCCACGGACGCCTGGAAGGACCCGTGCGGGGTCGCCGACATGTGCGGCTCGCTGTCGCTCAGCCTCCGGATCGCCGTCTGGGCGACGGTCGGTGCCACGGTCCTCGGCACGATGATCTCCTTCGCGCTGGTCCGCTACCGCTTCCGCGCGCGCGGTGCCGTCAACTCGCTGATCTTCCTGCCGATGGCGATGCCCGAGGTGGTCATGGCCGCCTCGCTGCTCACCCTGTTCCTCAACATGGGCGCCGAGCTGGGCTTCTGGACGATCCTGATCGCCCACATCATGTTCTGCCTGAGCTTCGTCGTCACCGCGGTCAAGGCGCGCGTGATGTCGATGGACCCGCGCCTGGAGGAGGCCGCCCGGGACCTGTACGCCGGTCCCGTGCAGACCTTCTGGCGGGTCACCCTGCCGATCGCGGCACCCGGAATCGCCGCGGGCGCGCTGCTGTCGTTCGCGCTCTCCTTCGACGATTTCATCATCACCAATTTCAACGCCGGCTCGACGGTCACCTTCCCGATGTTCGTGTGGGGCTCGGCGCAGCGCGGAACGCCCGTGCAGATCAACGTGATCGGCACGGCCATGTTCCTCCTCGCCGTCCTGTTCGTCCTGGTCGCGATGGCCGCCGGAAACCGCCGGAACAAGCAAAAGGCATAGGCCGTTCACCCAGGCCCTTTCGGAAAGCCTCTGTAGGGAGTTGAAATCATGGCCCCAAGCGCCATGAGCCGTGGGAAAGACAACTGGATCGCCTCTCTCTCCGAAGCCCAGCCGGTCCCGTACTGGCTGGAAGACCCCGGCAAGCCGGCCGCCGAGCCCGCCCTCACCACCGCCGAGACCTGCGACCTGCTGGTGGTCGGCGGCGGCTACAGCGGGCTGTGGACCGCCCTGAACGCCAAGGAGCGCGACCCCGGCCGCGAGGTCGTCCTGCTGGAAGGCCGCGAGGTGGGCTGGGCCGCCTCCGGCCGCAACGGCGGCTTCTGCGCCGCCTCCCTCACGCACGGCCTGCCCAACGGCCTGTCCCGCTGGCCCGGAGAGATCCACAGGCTGGAGGAACTGGGCCGGCGCAACCTCGACGGGATCGAGGCCGCGATCGCCCGGTACGGCATCGACTGCGACTTCGAACGCACCGGCGAGATCGACGTGGCCACCGAGCCCTACCAGGCCCGGGAGCTGAAGGACTGGCACCGGGAACTCCAGGAGCAGGGCCTCGCCGACGGCATCGAGTTCCTGGACGCCGACGCCGTGCGCGCCGAGGTGAACTCGCCCACCTTCCAGGCGGGCCTGTGGGACCGCCGGGGCGTGGCCATGCTGCACCCGGCCAAGCTCGCCTGGGGCCTGAAGCAGGCCTGCCTGGGACTCGGGGTGCGGGTGTACGAGCACACGCCCGCCCTCACCCTGAGGACCTACGGCGCCGGGATGGCCGTACGCACCCCGTACGGCGCCGTCCGCGCCCGCAAGGTCGCGCTCGGCACCAACATCTTCCCGAACCTGGTGCGGCGCGTGCGCTCGTACACC
Source organism: Streptomyces sp. NPDC104831 (assembly GCF_055583025.1). Lineage (NCBI taxonomy): Bacteria > Bacillati > Actinomycetota > Actinomycetes > Kitasatosporales > Streptomycetaceae > Streptomyces > Streptomyces sp. NPDC104831. The sequence continues at coordinate 85,949 of NZ_JBVJOT010000008.1, read as the reverse complement.
GTCCCGGTCTACGACTACGCCCTGATGACCGAGCCGCTGACCGCCGAGCAGCTCGCCTCGGTCGGCTGGCGGCGCCGGCAGGGCCTCGGGGACAGCGCCAACCAGTTCCACTACTTCCGGCTCTCCGCCGACAACCGCGTCCTGTGGGGCGGCTACGACGCGGTCTACCCCTACGGCGGCCGGGTGCGCGCCGAGTACGACGACCGGCCCGAGACGTACGCCAAGCTGGCCGGCCACTTCTTCACCTGCTTCCCGCAGCTGGAGGGCGTCCGCTTCACCCACGCCTGGGGCGGCGCGATCGACACCTGCTCCCGGTTCTCCGCGTTCTTCGGCACCGCCCACCAGGGCCGGGTGGCCTACGCGGCCGGCTACACGGGCCTCGGGGTCGGCGCCACCCGGTTCGGCGCGGACGTGATGCTGGACCTGCTGGACGGGGAGCGCACCGAGCGGACCGAACTTGAGATGGTCCGCAGGAAGCCGCTGCCGTTCCCGCCGGAGCCGTTCGCCTGGACCGGGATCGCCCTCACCAAGTGGTCCCTGGCCCGCGCGGACGCGCACGGCGGCCGGCGGAACCTGTGGCTGCGGACGATGGACCGGCTGGGGCTGGGCTTCGACAGCTGACGTGACGCACGTCACCCCGCGGGCCGGGTGAACCCGCGTAATGCCCGCGGGCGGCCTCCCTCTCACCTCGTGACGCACCCGCGTCCACGAGAGAGAGGGAGGCTTTTTTCGATGACTGGGGCGAAGACAGCCGTGACATGGCTCGCATCCGTCGCACCGGACCCCGAGGCCTGCCGCCGGGAGTGGGAACGCAACCCCCTGGGGGTCGCCCTGCTGCCCGCCGGCAGGGCCTGGGACGTCCTGATCCTGCCGGGTGACCTCGGCCATCCGACCCTGGACGTGCTCACCCGCATGGTGGCCCGGCCCGGCCCGGTGCTCGCCGGCTTCGGCGACAGCCGGATCGGGTTCCTCGTGCCCGCGGGCACCGCGGCCCGCTGGCTCGGCACCGGCATCCGGGCCGCCGGGGCCGGCACCTGGATCGTCGTGCCGTATCCGGGCCGGACGGCCCGGGGCGTGCGCTGGCTGGTACCGCCGGACGGTTCGGGCACGCTGACCGATCCGGCGCTGCTGGAACTGGCGCTGCACGAGGCGGCGGCGGAGCGGGCCCGGCGCGGTCACGCGCACGGGTAACGCCCGGACACCTTGACAGCAGGATTGGTCTGGACCAAATTGTGTGCGCTCCCGCTCCGCCAACTCCCCCGACCCCGGAGGTCCTTGTGGAACGCGCCAGACGCACCGGACCCGTCCTCGCCGCGCTCACGGCCGTGAGCCTGGCCGTGCCCGGCATCACCGCGCTCTCGTCGGCCGCCCGTGCGGCCGACGCGGACGTCGCCGTCAACGGCGGCTTCGAGTCCGGCCTGACCGGCTGGACCTGCACCACCGGCACGACGGTGAAGTCGCCCGTGCACAGCGGCACGTCCGCCCTCCAGGCCACCCCGGCCGGCGGCGACAACGCCCAGTGCTCGCAGACGGTGACCGTCCAACCGGGCGCCCAGTACACGCTGTCCGGATACGTCCGCGGCTCCTACGCCTACCTCGGCGCGAGCGGCACCGGCACCACCGACGTCTCCACCTGGACCCAGTCCGCCCCCGACTGGCAGAAGCTGAGCACCACCTTCCGCACCGGGGCCGCCACCACCAAGGTCACCATCTACACCCACGGCTGGTACGGCACCGGCACCTACCAGGCCGACGACATCACCCTCGTCGGCCCCGGCGGCGGCACCACCCAGCCGCCCGCCGCCCCGTCCGGGCTGAAGACCACCACCGTGACCTCGTCCTCCGTCGGCCTGTCCTGGTCGGCGGTGACCGGCGCGACGAGCTACGCGGTCTACCGCGACGGGGTCAAGGTCCAGACGGTGACCGGCACCTCGGCGACCGTCTCCGGACTCACCGCCGCCACGGCGTACGGCTTCCAGGTCACCGCCGTGAACGAGGCCGGCGAGTCCGCGAAGTCCGCCGTCGTCACCGCCACGACCAGCCCCGGCGGCGGTGGCGGGGACGGCGGCGGCTCGTCCGGCCTGCCCGCGCACGCCCTCGTCGGCTATCTGCACGCCAGCTTCGCCAACGGCGCCGGCTACACCCGGCTCGCCGACGTCCCCGACAGCTGGGACGTCATCGACCTGGCCTTCGGCGAGCCCACCTCGGTCACCTCCGGCGACATCCGCTTCAACCGCTGCCCGGTCACCGAGTGCCCGAACGTGGAGAGCGACGCCGAGTTCAAGGCGGCGGTCAAGGCCAAGCAGGCGGCCGGCAAGAAGGTGCTGATCTCCATCGGCGGCCAGAACGGCCAGGTCCAGCTGACCACCACCGCGGCCCGCGACGCCTTCGTCTCCTCCGTCTCGAACATCATCGACACCTACGGCCTGGACGGCCTCGACGTCGACTTCGAGGGCCACTCGCTGTCCCTGAACACGGGCGACACGGACTTCAAGAACCCCACCACACCCGTGATCGTCAACCTGATCTCGGCCCTGAAGACCCTGAAGGCCAAGTACGGACCCAAGTTCGTCCTCACCATGGCCCCGGAGACGTTCTTCGTGCAGAACGGCTACCAGTTCTACGGCAGCGGCAAGTGGGGCGGCCAGGACCCGCGCTGCGGCGCCTACCTCCCGGTCATCTACGCCCTGCGCGACGACCTGACCCTGCTGCACGTCCAGGACTACAACTCTGGACCGATCATGGGCCTGGACAACCAGTACCACTCCATGGGCGGCGCCGACTTCCACATCGCCATGACCGACATGCTGCTCACCGGCTTCCCGGTCGCCGGCGACCAGAACAACGTCTTCCCGCCGCTGCGCCCCGACCAGGTCGCCATCGGCATGCCGGCGTCCACGAACGCGGGCAACGGCCACGTCTCCCCGGCCGAGGTCAACAAGACCCTGGACTGCCTGACGAAGAAGACGAACTGCGGCTCGTACGCCACCCACGGGACCTGGCCCGCCCTGCGCGGCCTGATGACCTGGTCGGTGAACTGGGACCGCTACGCGAACTGGGAGTTCCAGAAGAACTTCGACGCGTACTTCGGCTGACCACCCGGGCGAGGGCGGCCAGCGGCACGGCGCCCACGCACCAGCCGGCCACCACGTCCAGCGGCCAGTGGTAGCCGTGGCGGACCAGGCCGTAGGACACCCCGAGGACCAGGACCCCGCAGCCGGCCGCCAGCGCGCGGCGGGCGGCGGGGGAACGGAGCCGGGGGACCAGGAGCAGGGCGGCCGAGCCGTAGGCGACCACCGCCGTCGCCGTGTGACCGGACGGGAAGTAGCCCGTCGCCGGGGGCACCGCCGGTGTCCCCGGCCGGTCGGTCCACTCCTTCAGCGGTACGACGACCGCCGGGACCAGCGCCGTCAGCACCGCGGCGGTCAGCGGCGCCAGCCACCAGCGGGGGACGCCGTGGGCCCGGCCGAGCCACAGGGCGGCGGCCAGGGCGAGGACCAGCACCGGGACGGCGACCTGGACGTTGCCGAGGTCGGAGAGGAACTGGGAGAAGCCGTCCGGATGCACCAGGGCCCGGCTCGCCTCCGCGTCCGGCCGCAGCAGCGGCCCGTCGGCGACGACCTGCCAGGTGAGAAGGGCGAGGACGACCACCGGGAGGACCAGGAGAAGCATGCGCCCAGCTTCGCAGGTCCGCTCACGGGAAGCGCCGGGGGAGGAGGTCGGCCGCCCCGGAACAGGGGGGATGGTTCCGAGGCGGCCGTCCGGACCGGAACGCCGCGCGCCCCGGGGGGTTTGGGGCGGCGGCCGTCCGATCGGTGAGGAGATCCCGGAGCCGCGAGGCACCGGTGGTGTGCGCGAGGGCACGACCGGATCGAAGCTGGGGAGGCCTCGTCCCGGATCCGTCCACGGTCCCCCGTGGACGGGGTGTATCTCTCATCTGGAGAGAACCTACGGCAGGCCGGGGCGGTTGGGCAGACGGATTCCCCTCCCGTCATCCACCCCGCACACGTTCTTCACACCGCCTGCCGCAGGCGCGTTCACGGGTGCGGACCCGTCGGTCCGGCGCGCGGGTCAGACGCCCGCGAACGCCTGCTCGATGATGTCGAGGCCCTCGTTCAGCAGGTCCTCGCCGATGACCAGCGGGGGCAGGAAGCGGAGCACGTTGCCGTAGGTGCCACAGGTCAGGACCAGCAGGCCCTCGGCGTGGCAGGCCTTGGCGAGCGCGGCGGTGGCCTCCGGGTTCGGCTCCTTGGTGGTCCGGTCCTTGACCAGCTCGATGGCGATCATCGCGCCGCGCCCGCGCACGTCGCCGATGATGTCGAACTTCTCGGCCATGGCGGTGAGGCGGCCCTTCATGACCTCCTCGATGCGCTTGGCCTTGCCGTTGAGGTCCTGCTCCTTCATCGTCTCGATGGCACCGAGCGCACCGGCGCAGGCGACGGGGTTGCCGCCGTAGGTGCCGCCGAGGCCGCCGGCGTGCGCGGCGTCCATGATCTCCGCGCGCCCGGTCACGGCGGCGAGCGGCAGGCCGCCGGCGATGCCCTTGGCGGTCGTGATCAGGTCGGGGACGATGCCCTCGTCCTCGCACGCGAACCACTGGCCGGTCCGGCAGAAGCCGGACTGGATCTCGTCGGCGACGAAGACGATGCCGTTGTCGGCGGCGAACTGGCGGATCGCGGGCAGGAAGCCCTTGGCGGGCTCGATGAAGCCGCCCTCGCCGAGCACCGGCTCGATGATGATCGCGGCGACGTTGTCCGGGCCGACCTGCTTGGTGATCTGCTCGATGGCCTGCTTGGCGGCCTCCGGGCCCGCGTTCTCCGGGCCGGTCGGCCAGCGGTAGCCGTACGCCACCGGCACGCGGTAGACCTCGGGGGCGAACGGACCGAAGCCGTGCTTGTACGGCATGTTCTTCGCGGTCAGCGCCATGGTGAGGTTGGTCCGGCCGTGGTAACCGTGGTCGAACACCACGACGGCCTGCCGCTTGGTGTACGCACGGGCGATCTTGACGGCGTTCTCGACGGCCTCGGCGCCGGAGTTGAACAGCGCGGACTTCTTGGCGTGGTCGCCCGGGGTCAGCTCGGCGAGCGCCTCCGCGACCGCCACATAGCCCTCGTAGGGGGTGACCATGAAACAGGTGTGGGTGAAGTCGGCGAGCTGGGCGCTCGCGCGGCGCACCACGGCCTCGGCGGAGGCGCCGACGGAGGTCACGGCGATGCCGGAACCGAAGTCGATGAGGCTGTTGCCGTCCACGTCCTCGATGACGCCGCCGCCGGCACGGGTGACGAAGACCGGCAGCGTGGAGCCCACGCCCTGGGCGACCACGGCGGTACGGCGGGCCTGAAGCTCCTGCGACTTCGGGCCGGGGATGGCGGTGACGACGCGGCGCTCCTGCGGAAGTGCGGTCATGGGGGCTCCCTGATGATCTTGCGTACCGGGCGGTCCCGGGCGGTTCCGGGCGGTGCGTTTACGGACGCATACCTTCTTTTCTCGCAGGCTAAGACCGCTTCCGGGGGGTGGGCATGCTCCATGTGGGCGTTGTCGGCGCCCTCCCTTGTCCGCGGTGGACATAGCCCGCCCGGACGGCCCTTTCCCGCTTCGGCCGCGTAAGCGGTGAACTCCCCTTGCCGGAGCGTTAGATTGGCTCGCTAGATTGGCTCGCTGACAGTGGACGCGACGGGGACACGATGGCGGACGGAACGGCTGGTCAGGGGGCAGGGTCGATGGACACCGACGGCACGGGGGCCACACACGAAACCCCCACGACACCGGTACCCCACCCAACGGCACCGCCGGAGGGGGTGCCGCCCATGCCGACGGGGCTGCCGCCGGCGCCGCCCGTGCCGCCCGGCGTGCCCCCGAAACCGGAGACGTCCCCCTTCCTGGCCTGGCTGCGGGCTCCCCGCCCGGAGGCGGCGCCCGGCATTTGGCGCTTCGGACACAGTCCCCGTCCCGAGCAGGAGCCCGAGCAGATCCCGACCCGGCAGTTGCTCAGCGGGGCCCTGATCGCCTTCCTGGTGGGCTGGCTGGTGTGGTCCCTGCTGTGGAACGGCTACTTCGGCACCTGGTGGGTGCTGCCGCTGGACCTGTTCACCCCCGACTCCTGGCGCCAGAGCGACGACCGCGTCGCCAGCGCGATCCTCTGGTACTCGTACTACGCCGTGATCGCTCTCGCCATCCTGCTGGTGGTCGGCCGCCTCGGCCGCTGGGGTGAGGTATGGCGCCGTTACGGACCGCGTACCTGGGGTGCGTCCGCACCCGCGGCGGCGCCCCCGCCCGCCCCCGACCAGGACCCCGCCGAGTGGCCCCAGTTGCGGCAGGCCGGGGCGTACGAGGCTGCGGAGCGGCTTGCCGTGGAGGCGAGGGCCGGGCTCATGCGGGACGTGGACCATGCCCGGCTCAGCCGGGCCTGGCAGGGCGTGCGGTCCGGCCGGCACAGCCTCGCCACCTTCACCGGCGCCGTGCTGAAGGACGGCGCCGGTGCCTGCCCGCACCCCTCCGGGGCCCGCGACCTGCCCGCCCGGCACGCCCGGCACGACCTGCTCACCGGCCAGGTCCGCCTCGGTACCACCGCCGACGACCCCCGCAACCCCTACCACTACCGCGGCGCCGGCCTCGCCCTCGGCCCCGACCTGCTCGGCACCTCCCTGCTCGCCGTCGGCCCGGCCGGCTCCGGCAAGACCGGCGCCCTGGTGCGACCGCTCGCCGAGTCCCTGTGCCTGCAGGCCCTGGCCGGCCGCACGTCGGTCGTGGTGGTCGGCGCGGCGGGTGCCGGACTGGGCCCGGCGGAGGCCTACGACGTCGTCGTCCGCGTCGGCCACCCCGACTCCGTGTACGACCTCGACCTCTACGGCGGTACCACCGACCCCGACGAGGCCGCCGCCATACTCGCCGAGGCCCTCGTCGGCGACCTCGCCGACCCGCACCCCGGCAGCGACAGCCGCCGTTCCACCACCGTCCTCGCCCAGCTGCTCGGGCCCTTCCGCGCCGTCCACGACCGCTTCCCCTCCGTGCCGGAGCTGCGGCAGCTGCTCGACGGGGCGCCCGGACCGCTGGCCGCGCTGCGCAAGGCACTGACCGACACCGGACACGCATCCCTGCTCCGCGAGCTGGACGCCCGGGAGCGGCAGCTCGCCCACCCCGGTGACGTCGGCTCCGTGCTCGCCGACCGGATCGCCCTGCTCGACCGGCCCGCCTTCGCCGCCTTCTTCGACACCTCCGGGCAGAGTCGGCCGTTCTCGCTGCGGGCCCTCGACCACCCGGTCCGGGTCCGCATCGACCTGCCCCAGCGCGGCCACGCCGATGCCTCGCGGATCCTGGCCCGGCTGGTGCTCGCCCAGTTCACCGCCTCGGTGACGGCACGGGAGGACCGCTCGCTCTTCGCCTGCCTGCTGCTCGACGACGCCTCCGGGGTCGTCACCCCGGAGGCCGTGCGCGGCATCCAGCGGCTGCGCAGCGCCAACGCCGGTACCGTGCTCACCCTGCGCACGCTGGACGACGTCCCCCGGCCGCTGCGCGGCCCGCTGCTCGGTGCCACGGGCTGCAGGATGGCGCTGTCCGGGCTCACCCCCTGGGACGGACAGGACTTCGCCGAGGTGTGGGGCAAGGAGTGGACCGAGACCCGGGACGTCACCGACCGGCAGATCATCGCGGAGACCCCGGCCGGCAAGGCCGTGCACATGCTGCGGCGGGTCATCACCGGCCAGGCGCCCACCGCCCGCGCCGTCACCGTCCGTCAGGTGGAGCGGGAGCGGTGGTCCGCGTCCGAGTTGGCTCATGGGGTGCCGCCGGGGCACGCGGTGTTGTCGTTGACCACCGTGCAGGGGGAGCACGCGCCGCCGTTGCTGGTCGATCTGCGGGGGTGAGCGGTCGTACGGTGAGGCAGAATCGGAGTGGGCCGTTCATACACCTCGGCCAAAAGATCACCGGCTCCCCTCACCGTGAAGGCCCCATGCCCCCGACTCTCGCCTCGCTCGTCCAGCACTCCGCGCTCAAACTCACCGTGCGCGCGGGCGAGGACCGTCTCGACGTGCCCGTCCGCTGGGCGCACGTCAGCGAGCTGGCCGACCCCGTCCCCTACATGGAGGGCGGCGAGCTGCTGCTGATCACCGCGCTCAAGCTGGACGCGGAGGACCCGGAGGCCATGCGGCGGTACGTGCGCCGGCTGGTCGGCGCCGGCGTCGTCGGGCTCGGGTTCGCCGTCGGGGTGAACTACGACGAGACGCCCGGCCCGCTCGTCGACGCCTGCGCCGAGGAGGGCCTGCCGCTGCTGGAGGTGCCCCGCCGCACCCCGTTCCTCGCCATCAGCAAGGCCGTCTCCGCGGCCATCGCCGCCGACCAGTACCGCGCCGTCACGGCCGGCTTCGCCGCCCAGCGCGAGCTGACCAGGCAGGCCCTCGGCGCCGGCCCCGAGGGACTGCTCGGCGCGCTCGCCGCCCAGGTCGACGGCTGGGCGGCGCTCTACGACGCCTCGGGCGCCGTCGTCGCCGCCGCCCCGGACTGGGCCGGCCGCCGCGCCGCCCGGCTCACCGCCGAGGTCGAGCGGCTGCGCGAGCGGCCCGCCCCCGCCTCCTCCGTGGTCGGCGGACCCGACCACGAGGACCGGGTGGAGCTGCACAGCCTCGGCACCGGCCGCCGCCCCCGCGCCGCGCTCGCCGTGGGCACCGCCGCCGCCCTCGGCACCGCCGAGCGCTACGCCGTGCACTCCGCCATCGCCCTGCTCACCCTCACCACCGAACGCTCCCGCTCCCTGCACGCGGCCGAGCAGCGCGTGGGCACGGCGGTGCTGCGCATGCTGCTGGCCGGGGAACCGGACCACGCCCGGGCGGTCGCCGGCGACCTCTACGGCGCGCTGCTGGACGCCCCGTTCCGGATGGCCGTCGCCGAGTCCGGGACGGGCCCGGCGGGCGAGCACCTCGGCGAACTCGCGGAGACCGTGGAGTCCGCCGCGGCCCGGGCCGGCGAGGCCGTGCTGGTCGTGCCCGAGGGGGAGCGGCTGGTGGTACTGGCCGCCGACGAGGGCGCGGCGGTCGCCGCGTGCACCGCGTACGCCGCCGCGCGCGAGGCCGAGCGGGCGCGGCCGGAGCAGGGGCGCGCGGACGAGGCCGACCTGGTCGTCGGCCTCTCGGCGCCCACCGGGCCGACGGCGGCGTCGGCGGCGTACCGGCAGGCCGAACAGGCGCTGTCGGTGGCGCGGCGGCGGGGCCGGGTGTTCGTGGAGCACGAGCAGCTGGCGGCCGGGTCGGTGCTGCCGCTGCTGGCCGACGACGCGGTGAAGGCGTTCGCCGACGGGCTGCTGCGGGCGCTGCACGAGCACGACGCCACCGGGCGGGGCGACCTCGTCGCCTCGTTGCGGGCCTGGCTGTCCCGGCACGGGCAGTGGGACGCCGCCGCGGCCGACCTGGGCGTCCACCGGCACACCCTGCGGTACCGGATGCGGCGGGTCGAGGAGATCCTCGGCCGCAGCCTGGACGATCCCGACGTCCGCATGGAGCTGTGGCTCGCCCTGAAGGCGACGGCGGCGGAGTGACCGAGGGGCCCCGCCCGGCCGGCCATCTCGCCAAACCGGCGCAGCCCCCGCCCCGACTGCTACGACTCGGACAAACGACCCCCGGCCGCCGCCGCCCTACCGTGGACCACGCAAGCCAAGCACACCCCCAACGCGGAAGGGCCGGGACTCGTACATGACTTCCACCCATGCCTTCTGGCTCGCCGGCCGCCAGGTCACCGGCGAGGACAGCTTCGACGTCACCTCCCCGTGGGACGGCCGGCTCGTCGCCTCGGTCGGCGTGCCGACCGAGGCGCAGGTCGAGGAGGCCGTGGCCGCCGCGTACGCCGTGCGGGACGAGTTCGCCGCCACCCCGGCGCACGTGCGCGCCGCCGCCCTCGACCACGTCAGCAGGCGGCTGGCCGAGCGCACCGAGGAGATCGCCCAGCTGATCTCCGCCGAGAACGGCAAGCCGATCAAGTGGGCCCGGGGCGAGGTCGGCCGCGCGGTCTCGGTGTTCCGGTTCGCCGCCGAGGAGGCCCGCCGGTTCAACGGCGGCGAGGCCCAGCGGCTCGACACGGACGCCGGCGGCCAGGGCCGGCTGGCGCTCACCCGCCGCTTCCCGAAGGGTGTCGTGCTCGGCATCGCGCCGTTCAACTTCCCGCTGAACCTGTGCGCCCACAAGGTCGCCCCGGCGATCGCCGCCGGCGCCCCGATCATCCTGAAGCCGGCCCCGGCCACCCCGCTGTCCGGCCTGATCCTCGGTGACCTGCTCGCCGAGACCGAGCTGCCGGCCGGCTCCTGGTCGATCCTCCCGGTCCCGAACGACCGCATGCCCGCCCTGGTCCGGGACGAGCGTCTGCCGGTCATCTCCTTCACCGGGTCCGACAAGGTCGGCTACGCGATCATGGACTCGGTGCCGCGCAAGCACTGCACGCTGGAGCTGGGCGGCAACGGCGCCGCGGTCGTCCTCGGCGACTTCTCCTCCGACGCCGACCTGGACTGGGCCGCGACCCGCATCGCGACCTTCTCCAACTACCAGGGCGGCCAGTCCTGCATCTCGGTGCAGCGGGTGATCGCCGACGCGTCCGTGTACGACCGGCTGCTGCCGCGCATCGTCGCCGCCGTCGAGGCCCAGGTCACCGGCGACCCGTCCGACCCGAAGACGGATGTCGGTCCGCTGGTCAGCGAGGACGCCGCCAAGCGCGTGGAGTCCTGGGTGGACGAGGCGGTCGCGGCCGGCGCGGCCCTGCTCACCGGCGGCAAGCGCGACGGCGCCTCCTACGCGCCGACCGTCCTCGCCGACGTGCCGGCGGACGTCAGGATCGCCTGCGAGGAGGTCTTCGGCCCCGTCCTCACCGTACGCAAGGTGAACGGCGAGGAGGAGGCGTTCGCCGCGGTCAACGACTCCAAGTTCGGCCTCCAGGCGGGCGTGTTCACGCACGACCTCCAGGTCGCCTTCCGTGCCCACCGCGCCCTCGAGGTCGGCGGTGTGGTGATCGGCGACGTCCCGTCCTACCGCGCCGACCAGATGCCGTACGGCGGCGCCAAGCAGTCCGGCGTCGGCCGCGAAGGCGTCCGGTACGCGATGGAGGACTACACCTACGAGCGCGTACTGGTCCTGACCGGCGTCGCGCTCTGACCTGCCACGGACAGGTCGGAAACCGAACGGCCGCAGCCCACTGTGCGGGGGCTGCGGCCGTTCGCGTGTCCGGGCACCGGTTCCCGGTCGACGGGAACCGTTCTCAGCCGGCCCGGGGCCGGACCGCCGGTCCGAAGGGGCCCGGCACCGCTGCCTTCCGGTGCCGGGCCCCTTCCTGGTGCCGGACTCCTGCGGACCCTCAACCGGAGAAGCCGACGCGCGCGAGCCGGACGGGGCCGCGCAGCCCGAGGCGGACGTCGTGGACGCCCTCGGCGGCGAGGCCGGCCGAGAGGGTGGTGTAGGTGTACGGGTCCGCCGTGGGGGACTCCAGCGTGAGCGCCGCCAGGACCGGGCCGCCGTCCAGGGAGACCTCCACCGTGCCCTCGCCCGCCACCCGCACCGACACCTCCCGCACGCCGGTGCCGAAGTCGCAGGCGTGGTAGACCAGTTCGGCAGCAGTGGCGTGGGCCGGGGTCACCGCGTCGCCCGCCGTCTTCGTACGGTCCACGATCGCCGCGCCGGACTGCTCGTCGAAGTCCGCGGCGGACAGGCCGTGTTCGCGCACCGCGCGCGGGGCCGGCGGCTCGCCGTCGAGGCGCACGGTCGTGCGCAGCCGCACGTCCTCGCTGGACGCGCCCAGCAGCAGTTCGTACGGGCCCTCCTCCAGCCGCCACGCGCCCCGCCGCACGTCCCAGAACTCCAGTGCCGACAGCGGGACTTCGAAGGAGACGGCGGCCGTCTCGCCGGGGGTGAGGGTGACCCTGCGGTGGGCCAGCAGCTCGCGGCGCGGACGGGGCACCGACCCCTCGACCGCACGGCCGTAGAGCTGGACGACCTCGTCCGCCGTGCGGTCCCCGGTGTGGGTGACCGTGCAGTCGACGCGCACCGTGCCGTCCGTCACGCGGGCGTCCAGGCCGGCGTAGGCGAAGGAGGCGTACGACAGGCCGTGGCCGAAGGGGAAGAGCGGGGTGCCCTCGAAGTACAGGTAGGTCTGACGGCCGCCGATCACGTCGTAGTCCAGCAGGTCGGGCAGGTCGGCGTCGGCGGCGTACCAGGTCTGGGGCAGCCGGCCGGCCGGGCAGACGTCGCCGGCCAGCACCCGGGCCAGGGCCGTGCCCGCCGCCTGCCCGCCGTGCGCCGTCCACAGCACCGCCGGCAGCCGGGCCGTGTCCACCGCGTACGGGTACGACGACACCAGCGCCAGCACCGTGCGCGGGCAGGCGGCGCGGGCCGCGTCCAGCAGCCGCCGCTGGTGCTCCGGCAGCAGCAGGGTGGTGCGGTCCTCGGTCTCCCGGCCGTTGATGTGCGGGTCGTTGCCCGCCACCACCACGACGACGTCCGCCCCGGCCGCCACCCGGGCCACGGCGTCCTCGCCGCGCTCGACGGTCACCACCTCGAAGACGTCGCCCTCCTCGGCAACCTTCACCCCGTCGGCGGCGACTCGTACCCGAAGACCCGTGCCGAGGTGCGCGAGGAGGTGACCACCGGCGTGCGGTACGAGGCGGAACGTCTCCTGCACGACCCAGCCGCCGGGCTGGTCGGCGGAGGCGCGTACGAAGCCGTCCTCGGCGACCGAGAGGTAGCGGCCGTCGGGGGCGCGCAGGGTCAGCACCCCCTCGCCCCAGTCGGTCAGCGCGAACTCGCTGCCCGTCGCGTCGGCGGTGAGCGGCGGCAGGTCGGTGCGCCCGGACAGCAGCGCGGGGTCCAGCGCGCCCTCGGCGCCGCGCGCCCGGTCCGGCACCGTCGCGTCCGGCACGGACAGGAACGCGCCGGACGCCGTCCGCAGCCGGATCCGGTCCACGCCCTCCGCGAACTCCACCCGCTGCGCGCCGAACCGCTCGTACAGGCCCTCCAGCGGGGTGGAGCGGTGGATGAGGCTGCCGCTGTACCAGTCGAGCTTGCACTCGTCGGCGAGCGGGCCGACGACCGCGATCCGGGTGTCCGGGGCCAGCGGCAGCAGGTCGCCGTCGTTCTTCAGCAGCACGATCGCCTGCTCGGCGGCCTCCTGGGCGAGTGCCCGGTGCGCCGGGGTGTCGAACGCGCCGGTGTGCGCGTGCGGATCGTGGCGCGGGTCGAACTCGCCGAGCCGGAACCGGACCGAGAGCTGGCGGCGCACGGCGGCGTCGACGTCCGCCTCCGTCAGCAGGCCCCGCTCCACGGCCCCCTTGACCCGCGCGGTGATCGTCGAGCCGTCGGTGCCGTGGTCGGTGAAGCTGTCGACGCCGGCCAGCAGGGCCGCCGCGGTGGCCTCCTCGTGGGTGTCGAAGTAGTGCTCCGCGTCGACCAGGTTGGACGGCGCGCCCGCGTCCGAGCAGACGAGCAGTTCCTCCCCGGTCCAGGTGCGCAGGTGCTCGCGCAGGTACGGGGAGACGTGGTTGGGGCGGCCGTTGACCAGGTTGTAGGCCGGCATCACCCCGGCCACCGCGCCCGCCTCGACCGCCTCCCGGAAGGCGCGCAGATCGTACTCGTGCAGCACGCGCGGGCGCACGGAGGCCGACGAGGTGGCCCGGTCCGTCTCGTTGTTGTGCGCCAGCCAGTGCTTGAGCACGGGCGCGGTACGCCAGTACAGGGGATGGTCGCCGCGCAGGCCCCGGGTGTACGCCGTGGCGATGGCGCCGGTCAGGGCGGGGTCCTCCGCGTAGCCCTCCTCGTTGCGGCCCCACAGCGGGTGGCGCAGCAGGTTGACCGTGGGGGCCCAGACGTTCAGCCCGACGCGGTCGTCCCGGGCGCGCATCGCGCGGACCTCCCTGCCGACCGCCTCGCCGACGCGCCGGACCAGCTCCGGGTTCCAGGTCGCGCCGAGCCCCACGGCCTGCGGGAACACGGTGGCCGGGCCCATCCACGCCACCCCGTGCAGCGCCTCCTGGCCGGTACGCCAGGCGGCCACGCCGAGGCGCTCCACGGCGGGCGCGAACTGGTGCAGGAGGGAGATCTTCTCGTCCGGGGTGAGCCGTGCCAGCAGATCGTCGACACGCTTCGCGAACGGCAGGCGCGGATCGCGGAAGGGCGGGGTGGGCGGCGGGTCAACGGTCACGAGAGGGTCCCCTTGCGCATGGAGCGATTGACGCTTTCGAAGCGCTTCGATGCTCGGTGCGCGGCTGTCGGCGTGTCAAGGTGCCGGGCGGAAACGGGGCCCACTTCCCCGCGACACGGCGAGGCGTGCCCCCAGGACCCGGGCGCCCCGGGCATCCGAGGAAACTTGGAATCGGCCCTTGTGCGCCCCCAAGTGTTCACTTAACCTCGCAGCAATATCGAAGCGCTTCGACTGCTGCCCGCACACCACAGCGCTTCCGCTCAGCCGAACCACTGAAGACACCGCAGCCGACGGCCCACCGCCGGGTGTCCTGGTGCGCCATGAAGGGTTGACGCAATGACGCCGAACGCCGCCTCCTCCGCCCCCAGCAGGAGAAGCTTCCTCGCCTCCACCGCGGTCGCCGCCGCGGCGGCGGCCGGCGGACTGCCGCTGCTCACCGCCTGCGGTGGCGGGCAGGAGGGACGCAAGGAAGGCACCACCTCGGGCAAGGCGGCCCGAAAGCTGCTCCCCGCGTACGTGGCATCGAGCGTCGTCGCCCCCGACATCCCCGCGAAGAACGGCTCCGCCGCCGGCTTCACCAAGGCCATCGCCCCGGACCGGCTCAAGACCTCCGTGCCGGAGAAGCTCGGCAGCGGCGGCGAGCTGACGATCATGGCACCGCTGTGGGGCACCCCGCCGGACAACGGCAACCCGTACTACAAGGCCATGAACGAGGCCATCGGCGTCCGGACCAGGTGGCAGAACCAGGACGGCAACACCTACGACGAGAAGCTCGGCGCGGTCCTCGCCTCCAGCGACATCCCGGACGTCGTGGTCGTCCCCGGCTGGAACCTGATGGGCAAGATCCCCAGCGCCGTCAACGCCAAGTTCGCCGACCTCGGCCCGTACCTGTCCGGCGACAGGGTCAAGGACTACCCCAACCTCGCCGCCGTCCCCACCGACGCCTGGCAGCGCTCCCTCTTCGGCGGCCGGCTGCGGGCCGTCCCGCTGCCCGCCCCCTACGTCACCAACATCGCGCCCTTCTACCGCAAGGACGTCTTCGACAAGCACGGCTGGCAGCCGCCCAGGACCACCGACGAGTTCCTGGCCTGGGCGAAGGAGGCCACCGACGCCAAGGGCGGGGTGTGGGCCTGCTCCGACATGAAGTGGACGGCGTTCAACGCCTTCGGCGTCCTCAACGGCAGCGACAAGGCGCTGTGGTGGAACCTCCAGGACGGCAAGCTGGTCAACCGCGTCGAGACCGAGGAGTACCTCGAAGCCCTGGAGTGGGCCCGCAAGCTGTTCGCCGCCGGTGTGGTCCACCCCGACGACAAGGCCGGCAAGACCGCCAACCCGGCCGGCACCCGCTTCACCGCCGGCAAGCTCCTCGTCTACAACCAGGACCTGTCCGACTGGTTCGGCAAGACCTCCGAACAGCACGCGCAGAACCCGGACTTCGAGATGGCCGCGATGGACGTCTTCACCCACGACGGCGGCGACCCCCTCCTGTGGGCCGTCCAGCCCTCCAACATCTTTACCTTCGTCAACAAGAAGGCGTCCGAGCAGAAGATCAAGGACTTCCTCGCCATCGCCAACTTCTGCGCCGCGCCCTACGGCACGAAGGAGCGCCTGCTCGCCGAGTACGGCGTCGAGGGCACCGACTTCACCCTGGACAAGGGCGTGCCCACCAAGACCACCAAGGGCGTCAACGAGGTCCTCGGCGCCTTCGACTACACCGGCAAGCCCGCCGCGTACGTCGCCCACCCCGACTTCCCCGAGGTCACCCGGGGCATGGTCGAGTGGCAGCAGCGCATGGGCGCCTTCACCAGGAAGTCCTCCTTCTACGGCCTGACGATCACCGAACCCGGCCGCTGGTCCAACCTCGCCGACGACTTCGAACAGCTGGAGGACGACGTCGTACGCGGCCGCAAGAAGATCGGCGACGTGCAGCAGGCGGTCTCCGAGTGGAGGAAGCGGGGCGGCGACGACCTGCGCGACTGGTACCGCGAGCTGCTCGACGACACCGGATCGGCGAAGTGACCAGCACCGTGCCCCGCAGCAGGGCCGGCGCGGAGCGCACCCCGGCGGCGTCCGGGGGCGCCACCGGACGCCGCGAGCGCACCCGGGGACCCGGTCTGCGGAACAGGTTCCGGCGCGACCGCACCCTGATCCTGATGACCCTGCCCGTGGTGCTGCTGCTCCTGCTCTTCAACTACGTGCCGATCCTCGGCAACGTCGTCGCCTTCCAGGACTACGACCCCTACCTCAGCGACAACGGCTTCGTCGCCGTCTTCCAGAGCCCCTGGGTCGGCTTCGAGCAGTTCCAGCGCGTCTTCGAGGACTCCGGCTTCTGGCACGCCGTGCAGAACACGTTCGTCCTGTTCTTCCTCCAGCTGGTGCTGTTCTTCCCCCTCCCCGTCGCGCTGGCCCTGCTGATCAACAGCGTGCTCCGGCCCCGGGTCCGCGCGGTCGCCCAGGCGGTCGTGTATCTGCCGCACTTCTTCTCCTGGGTGCTGGTCGTCACCGTCTTCCAGCAGATCTTCGGCGGCGCCGGTGTCCTCGCGCAGACCCTGCGCGAACACGGCCACCCGGGCTTCGACATCATGACCGACCCGTCGGTCTTCAAGTACCTGGTGACCGCCGAGATGGTCTGGAAGGACGCGGGCTGGGGCGTCATCGTCTTCCTCGCGGCCCTCGCCGCCGTCTCCCACGACCTGTACGAGGCCGCCGCGATGGACGGCGCCGGGCGCTGGCGCCGCATGTGGCACATCACGCTGCCCGCGCTGCGGCCGGTGATCGCCCTGCTGCTGGTGCTGCGCGTCGGCGACGCCCTCACCGTCGGCTTCGAGCAGTTCCTGCTCCAGCGGCAGGCGGTCGGCCCGGACGCCTCCGAGGTGCTCGACACGTACGTGTGGTGGAACGGCATCCGCAACCAGGACTTCAGCTACGCGGCGGCGGCCGGCCTGATCAAGGGCGTCGTCGGACTGACCCTCGTCCTCGTGGCGAACAAGGTGGCCCACCTGATGGGCGAGCAGGGGGTGTACGAGAAGTGAGCGCCGTGGTCGACCGGCCGGTGCCGGAGGGCGTGCGCGAGCGGAGCCGGTGGGCCGCGCCGCCCCGGCCGGTGTGGGAGGAGGAGCCGGCGAAGGCCGGGCTCGCCGCGAAGGGACTGGTCCTCGGGATCGCGTGCTTCGCCGTGCTGTTCCCGCTGTGGATCGTGGTCGTCACCAGCCTGTCCCCGAAGAAGGTCATCGACCGGACGGGCGGACTCGTGGTGGTGCCCAAGGGCATCACGTTCGTCGCCTACCAGGAACTGCTCGGCGGCGGCCAGGTGCAGCGGGCCGCGCTGGTCAGCATCGGGGTGACGCTCGTCGGCACGCTGTTCAGCATGACGGTGTCGGTGCTGTGCGCGTACGGCCTGTCCCGCCGGGACTCGCTGGGCCACCGGTGGATCCTGATGACCCTGCTCGCCACGATGTTCTTCGGCGCCGGGCTCATCCCGACGTACCTGCTGGTGCAGGCGCTCGGGCTCACCGACACCTATCTGGCGCTGATCCTGCCGAGCGCGGTGAGCGTGTTCAACATCCTGGTGCTGCGCGGGTTCTTCACGGGCATCTCGCCCGAACTCGTCGACAGCGCGCGGATCGACGGGGCGGGGGACTGGCGGATCCTGTGGCGGATCGTGCTGCCGCTGTCCCGGGCCGTGCTGGCGGTGATCACGCTGTTCTACGCGGTCGGGTACTGGAGCGCCTGGTTCAACGCGTCGATCTACCTGACCGACCAGAAGAAGATGCCGCTGCAGAACGTGATGATCCAGCTGGTGCAGAAGCAGGAACGGCCGGTGGGGCTGTCGGCCCAGATCAACACCGGGCAACTGTCGCCGCTGGCCGTCCAGATGGCGGTGATGGTGCTGGCCCTGCTGCCGGTGGCCGTTCTCTCCCCGTTCGTCCAGAAGCATTTCCGCAAGGGGATGCTGACGGGAGCGGTGAAGGGGTAGCCGGAGCGCCTGCCGAAGGGGCGGTGCGGTGGCGTCGGCGACCGCGGTTGCGCAGGAGTCGCTCGCGCAGTCCTCCCCGCGCCCTTCGCGCGCTGCCCCGGCCCCCCGGCAAGCGTCCCGCCCCCACCCCGGTCCCCGTACCGGACCACCCCACCACGACGTCCCAGCCGAGGTGTCCCATGCCCACCCGCAGAACCGTCCCCGCAGGAACGGCGGCCGCCGCCGCACCGGCAGGCATGCCCGCCCCCGTACACGCGGCCCGGGCCGGGCGGCTGACGTACCGCCGGCGCACCGCGGTGATCGGCGGCACGGTATCCGTCACCGGCCTCCTCTTCCACCTCGCCACCGGCGGGCGGGGCATCCAGCACGGGGAGCCCGCGTGAAGCCGACCCTCGCCGACGCGACCCGGGGCCGCATCCTCTTCGGCGGCGACTACAACCCCGAGCAGTGGCCGGAGGCGACCTGGCACGAGGACGTCCGGCTGATGAAAGAGGCCGGGGTCAACTCCGTCACGGTCGGGGTGTTCTCCTGGTCCCGGCTCGAACCCGAGCCGGGGGAGCGGGAGTTCGGCTGGCTCGACCGGCTGATGGACCTCCTGCACGAGCACGGCGTCGATGTCGTCCTCGCCACGCCCACCTCCTCCCCGCCGCCCTGGATGGGCCGGCTGCACCCGGACACCCTGCCCCGGGACGCCGACGGGCGCACCGAATGGTGGGGCGGGCGGCAGCACTTCTCGCACTCCAGCGCCACCTACCGCCGGTACGCCGCCGCCATCACCGAGGACCTGGCCGCCCGCTACGGCGGCCACCCCGCGCTCACCCTGTGGCACATCAACAACGAGTACTGCACCTTCGACTACGGCGACGAGGCCGCCGCCGCCTTCCGCCGCTGGCTGCGGGAGAGGTACGGCACCCTGGACGCCCTCAACGCGGCCTGGGGCACCGACTTCTGGAGCCAGGGCTACGACACCTGGGACGGCATCCTGCCGCCGCGCCGGCCGCACTACCTGAAGAACCCCGGCCAGGTGCTGGACTTCCGGCGGTTCACCTCCGACATGCTCCTGGAGTGCTGCACCGCCGAACGGGACATCGTCCGCCGGTACACCCCGCACCTGCCGGTGACCACCAACTTCATGCCGCTGTGGACCGGGCAGGACGGCTGGCGCTGGGCCCGCGAGGAGGACGTCGTCTCCGTCGACCTGTACCCCGACCCGCGCGACCCGCTGGGCGCGCAGGCCGGCGCGCTGGTGCAGGACCTCACCCGGTCCCAGGCGCGCGGCCCGTGGATGCTGATGGAACAGGCGGCCGGACCGGTCAACTGGCGCGGGGTGAACCACCCCAAGCCGCGCGGCCTGAACCGGCTGTGGTCCCTCCAGGCCGTGGCCCGCGGCGCGGACGCCGTCTGCTACTTCCAGTGGCGCCAGTCCCGGCAGGGCGCCGAGAAGTTCCACTCCGGCATGCTCGGCCACGCGGGCCCCGAAGGCCGCACGTTCCAGGAGGTCAAGCGGCTCGGCGCCGACCTGGCCCGGATCGCGGACCAGGTGTCCGGCACCCGGATCACCGCCGACGTGGCGATCCTGCACGACTGGCACTCCTGGTGGGCCGGGGACCACGAGGGGCGCCCGTCGACGCGGGTCGGCCTGCCCGAGGTGCTCACCGCCTGGCACCGCGCCCTGTGGGAGGCCCACCTCACCACCGACTTCGCCCACCCGGAGGACGACCTGTCCGGCTACCGGCTCGTCGTCGCCCCGCAGCTGTACCTCCTCACCGACTCCGCCGTCGCCAACCTCCTCGCGTACGCCGGTGCGGGCGGCACCCTCGTCTGCGGCTTCCTCACCGGGATCGTCGACGAGGACGACCGGGTCCGCCCCGGCGGCATGGACGCCCGGCTGCGCGAGCTGTTCGGCATCCGCACCCTGCACGAGTGGTGGCCGCTGGAGGAGGGGGAGACCGTCGGGTGCGAGGGCTTTCGCGGCACGCTGTGGTCGGAGGAGATCGAGCCGGAGCCCGGTGCCGCCGAGACCGTGCCCTACCGGGGCGGGGAACTCGACGGGCTGCCCGCCGTGCTGCGCCGGGACCGCGCCTGGTACCTGTCCACGCTGCCCGAACCGGAGGCGCTGCGCTCCCTGCTGGCCGGCATCGCCGCCGGGGCCGGGGTCCGGCCGGTGCTGGACAGGCTGCCGCGGGGGGTGGAGGCGGTGCGCCGGGGCGACCTGCTGTTCCTGCTGAACCACGGGCGGGAACCGGTCACCGTCCCGGTCCCGGGCACCCACCGCGACCTGCTCGGCGACGCGGACGTCACGGACGCGGTCACCCTCGGCCGCTACGGTGTGGCGGTGCTGCGGTCATGAGCGCCACCCCGGTCCACGGCACCTGGGAGCCGGCCCCGGCCGCGCGCTGGGAGGACGCCTTCCTGAGCGGCAACGGCCACCACGGAGCCCTCGTGTCCGGTGATCCGGTCGATGAGCGGGTCATCGTCACCCAGCACACCCTGGTGCGGCCCAACGGCGGCGAACACGCCCGGCCGCCCCGGCTGGCCGCCGCCCTCCCAAAGGTCCAGGACCGGCTGCTCGCCGGGCACCTCACCGCCGCCGAGGCCCTCACCGACGGCCGCCCGCTCCAGTGGGTGCAGCCCTTCCACCCCGCCTTCCAGGTCCGGGTGCGCCGGCCGGCGGGCCGCGGACGGGAGGTGCGCCGGGCCGTCGACTTCACCAGCGGCGAGGTCACGGCGGCCGGCCGCGGCGCCGTGAGCCGTGTCTTCGTCTCCCGCGCCGACGACGTGATCGTGCACGAGGTCACCGCCGGCGACCTCCACCTCACCCTGGACCACCGGCTGCCGGGCGCCCCGGCCGGGCTGCGGGTCGGGCACGGCGCGCTGCTCACTCCCGGGGGCGCCGTGCTCAGCCTGCGCGTCAGGTACCCGGACAGCGACCGCGCCTACACCGGCGTCACCCTGGTCGCCGTCACCGGCGGCCGGACGGAACTCACCCCGCCCGGTGTCCGCGTCACCGGCTGCCGCTCCGCCCTCCTGCTCACCAGGGTGCTGCGGCACACCGGCGAGGCGGACGTCGGCGCCGAGTCCCGGCACCTGCAGGACCTGCTCGACGGCACCGAACGCCCCTACGACGGCCTGCTCGCCCGCCACCTGGACCGGCACCGCGCCGCCTACCTGCGGGTCACCCTGGACCTCGGCGCCGACCCGGCCGAACGCGCCCTGCCCGGCTCCGAGCTGCTGCGGCGCCCGCCCGGCCCGGCCCTGCTGGAGCGGCTGTTCGCGGCCGGCCGCTACCACCTGCTCTCCAGCAGCGGCCACCACCCGCCCCGGCTCACCGGACTGTGGACCGGCGACTGGGACACCGCCTGGTCCGGCGGGTTCACCACCAACGCCAACCTCAACCTCCAGACCGCCGCCGCGCCCGCCGCCGCCCTGCCCGAGGTCACCGAGGCGCTGGCCGGCCTGGTCGCCCGGCAGCTGCCGGACTGGCGGGCCAACGCCCGCGCGGTCTTCGGCACCCGGGGCGCGGTCGCGCCCGCGCACAGCGACGGCGAGTCCGGGCTGGCGTACCACTTCAGCCGCGAGTACCCGCTGCACCTGTGGACCGCCGGCGCCGACTGGCTGCTCAAGCCGCTGGTCGACCACGACGAGACCGAGGGCACGCGGGACCCGCGCACCGCCGCAGCCCTCGCCGAGGCCGCCCTCTTCTACGAGGACTTCCTCACCCGCACCGACGCCGACGGCCACCTGGCGATCGTGCCGTCCTACTCGCCGGAGAACCGCCCCGCGAACGGCAGCTGGGGCGCGGTCAACGCGGCCATGGACCTCTCCGCCGCCCGTCACACCCTGCGCACCGCCGCCCGCTACCACCCCGAACGCGGCGAAGGCTGGCGGGCGTTGGCCGACCGGCTGCCCCCGCACCGGATCAACGCCGACGGCGCCCTCGCCGAGTGGGCCTGGCCCGGCCTGCACGACCGCTACGACCATCGTCACCTCAGCCACCTGTACGGCGTCTGGCCCCTGGAGGAGATCACCCCGTACGACACCCCGCGGCTGGCCGCCGCCGCCCACCGGGCGCTTCGGCTGCGCGGCGCCGAGAACGACTCCGCCCACGGCCATCTCCACCGCGCCCTGATCGCCGCCCGGCTGCGCGACCCCGAGCGCGCCGGACGCGCCCTGCGCCGGGTCCTCGACGGCGACTTCTTCCACGCCTCCCTGATGAGCGCCCACTATCCCGGCCGCGACGTCTACAACGCGGACGCCGCGCACACCCTCCCCGGCGTGCTCATCGAGACGCTCGTCCAGTCCACCCCGGACCGCCTGATCCTGCTCCCGGCGGTCCCGGACGGCTGCCCGCGCGGCGAACTGCGCGGCGTGCGCACCCGGTTCGGCGCCGAGGTCGACCTCGCCTGGGGCCCGGACGGCGCCCGGGCGGTCGTCCGGCCCGGCCGCACCCACCGCGTCGAACTGCGGACTTCCTCCGGCGCCGAGCCCCTCGACCTGGTCGCCGGGGAAGACCGCGTCCTCACCCTGAGGACGCGGTGAACCTCCCCCCACCCATGGAAGGGACACCATGGCAACGAGCACCATCGGCAGGGTCGCCAAGGCCCTGATCGCCCCCGCACTCGCCCTCGGCGCCACCGTCGGCCTGGCCTCGGCGCCCGCCTCCGCCGCCGTCTGGAACACCTGCGACCAGTGGGGCAACACCACGCTGAACGGCTACACCCTCTACAACAACATCTGGGGATCGGGCGCCGGCAGCCAGTGCGTCTGGGCCAACTCGGGCACCAACTGGGGCGTGCGCGCCAACCACCCCGACACCGGCGGGATCAAGTCCTACCCCAACGCCAAGAAGGTGATCAACAAGCCGATCACCTCCCTGACCTCGCTCACCAGCGCCTACAACGTCACCGTCCCGGCGTCCGGCGCGTACAACACGTCGTACGACATCTGGGACACGGACTACGACTACGAGATCATGCTCTGGGTCAACAAGACCGGACCCGTCGGCCCCCTCGGCACCTCGCAGGGCAACGTCACCCTGGGCGGTCACACCTGGACCGTCTACAAGGGCAGCAACGGCGCCAACGAGGTCTTCTCCTTCATCCGCACCTCCAACTCCGCCTCGGGCACGGTGAACATCCTCCCGATCCTGAAGTGGATCAAGGACACCAAGGGCTGGTTCGGCAACGAGACCATCGGCGACGTCCAGTTCGGCTACGAGATCACGTCCTCGTCCGGCGGCCTGGACTTCACCACCAACAACCTGACCGTCAGCGGCGGCTGAGCGGCCGGGGCCGGCTCCTCCGGCGGGGCCGGCCCCTCGGCGTCAGGGCGCGGCCGGGGCCGGTCCCGAACTCGCCCGGCGCGTCAGCTCGGGCGCGAGCAGCACGACCTCGTCGCCGCCTTGCCCGTCCAGCTTGGCCACCAGGTGCTCCACGGCCCGCCGGCCCATCTCCTGGGCGGGGACGGCCACCGAGGTCAGCCGCACCGAGGCCTGCACGGCGACCTGGTCCGGGCAGACGGCGACCACGGACACGTCCTCCGGGACGGCCCGGCCCTGCTGGCGCAGCAGCGCGAGCAGCGGCTCCACCGCCGACTCGTTCTGCACCACGAACCCGGTCGTCGCCGGACGCTCGTCGAAG
The DNA here is from genome assembly GCF_055583025.1 of Streptomyces sp. NPDC104831. NCBI lineage: Bacteria > Bacillati > Actinomycetota > Actinomycetes > Kitasatosporales > Streptomycetaceae > Streptomyces > Streptomyces sp. NPDC104831. The sequence goes on along the minus strand of NZ_JBVJOT010000008.1, from coordinate 62,174 downwards.
ATCCGGGCCAGGGTGAGGGCCATCGCGTCGTACCCGCCCTCGCACGGCCGGTGCAGCAGCCGCACGCCCGCCCGGCGGGCCCCGGAGCGCAGCCCGTCCAGGGTGCGTTCGGCGAATCCGGTGTGCCGTTCGTAGACCGCCGGGGCCTCGCCGATGACGGCGACGTCACGGTGCCCGAGGCCGGCCAGATGCTCCACGCACAGCGCGCCGGTCGCGCTCCAGTCCAGGTCCACGCAGGTCAGACCGCCCGCGTCGGCGGGCAGGCCGATCAGCACGGACGGCTGGCCGGTGCCCCTGAGCAGCGGCAGCCGTTCGTCCTCCAGCTCCACGTCCATCAGGATCATCGCGTCGGCCAGCCCGCTGCCGGTGACCCGGCGCACCGCGTCGGGACCCTCCTCGCCGGTGAGCAGCAGGACGTCGTAGCCGTGCGTGCGGGCGGTGGTGGCCACCGCGATGGCGATCTCCATCATCACCGGTACGTACATGTCGGTGCGCAGCGGAACCATCAGGGCGATGATGTTCGACCGTTTGCCGGCCAGGGCGCGGGCGCCGGCGTTCGGGTGGTAGCCGAGTTCCCGGATGCTCTGCTCGACCCGGTGCCGGGTGGTGGCGGAGATGGACCGCTTGCCGCTGAGGACATAGCTCACCGTGCTCGCCGAGACTCCGGCGTGCTGGGCGACCTCGGCGAGGGTGACCATCCGCTCTCCAAGCTTTGTGAAGCGCTTCGACACTGCGCATTGCCGACAGGGGGGTGAGGGTGTGATCGACCCTAACTCCAGGGATACCGGGGTGTCCATAGGCTGTCGAAGCGCTTCGACAGCGTTTTCCCGGCCATGCGGTGGTCGCCGCCACGCCGGGCGACGGCCGCCGGGGCTCCACGCTAGCGCCGGGCCGCCGCGCCCCGGTGGCGGGGGCCGCCCGTTTCGGGTACCAACGATCCAAGGGCACCGGTCGGTGCCGAACGGTCCCGGCCGTCCCTCTTCGCGGCGAGGTGAGCCTCGATGTCCGCCACCACCACCCCACGCACCACCGTCACCGAGCGCGAGGCCCGCCGGGTGGCGGAGGCCGCCCGGCAGCGGGACTGGCGGGGGCCCAGCTTCGCCAAGGAGCTGTTCCTCGGGCGCTTCCGGCTCGACCTCATCCACCCCCACCCGCTGCCCGACGAGGAGTCCGTGCGGCGCGGCGAGGAGTTCCTGGCGAAGCTGCGCGCCTTCTGCGAGGCGGTGGTCGACCCCGCCCGCATCGAGCGCGAGGCCCGCATCCCCGACGAGGTCGTGGCGGGCCTGAGGGAACTCGGCGCCCTCGGCATGAAGATCGGCCCCGAGTACGGCGGTCTCGGCCTCTCCCAGCTGTACTACAACAAGGCCCTCGCCCTGGTCGGCTCCGTGAGCCCCGCCGTCGGCGCGCTGCTCTCCGCCCACCAGTCGATCGGGGTGCCGCAGCCGCTGAAGCTGTTCGGCACGCGCGAGCAGAAGGAGGCGTTCCTGCCCCGCTGCGCCCGCACCGACATCTCCGCGTTCCTGCTCACCGAGCCCGACGTGGGCTCCGACCCGGCCCGCCTCGCCACCACGGCCGTGCCCGAGGGCGACGCGTACGTCCTCGACGGGGTGAAGCTGTGGACCACCAACGGGGTGGTCGCCGACCTGCTCGTCGTCATGGCGCGGGTGCCGAAGTCCGAGGGGCATCCGGGCGGCATCACCGCGTTCGTGGTGGAGGCCGCCTCCGAGGGCATCACCGTGGAGCACCGCAACGCCTTCATGGGCCTGCGCGGCATCGAGAACGGCGTCACCCGCTTCCACCGGGTCAGGGTCCCGGCGGCGAACCGGATCGGCCCCGAGGGCGCCGGTCTGAAGATCGCGCTCACCACGCTCAACACCGGCCGGCTGTCGCTGCCCGCGATGTGCGCGGGCGCCGGCAAGTGGTGTCTGAAGATCGCCCGCGAGTGGGCGGCGGAGCGCGAGCAGTGGGGCAAGCCGGTGGCGCTGCACGAGGCCGTCGGCTCGAAGATCGCGTTCATCGCGGCGACCACGTTCGCCCTGGAGGCCGTCCTCGACCTCTCCTCGCAGATGGCCGACGAGGACCGCCGCGACATCCGCATCGAGGCGGCCCTCGCCAAGCTCTACGGCTCCGAGATGGCCTGGAGGATGGCCGACGAACTGGTCCAGATCCGCGGCGGGCGCGGCTACGAGACGGCCGAGTCCCTGCGGGCGCGCGGCGAACGCCCGGTCCCGGCCGAGCAGATCCTGCGCGACCTGCGCATCAACCGCATCTTCGAGGGCTCCACGGAGATCATGCACCTGCTGATCGCGCGGGAGGCCGTGGACGCCCACCTCTCGGTCGCGGGCGACCTGATCGACCCGGACAAGTCCCTGGCCGACAAGGCGCGGGCCGGCGCGAACGCGGGCGTCTTCTACGCCGGATGGCTCCCGAGACTCCTCGCGGGCCCCGGTCAGCTGCCCCGGTCGTACGGCGGGTTCCGGCACGGCACGGACCTGTCCGGACACCTGCGCTACGTCGAGCGCACCGCCCGCAGGCTCGCCCGCTCCACCTTCTACGGCATGTCCCGCTGGCAGGGCCGGCTGGAGTCCAGGCAGGGCTTCCTCGGCCGGATCGTGGACATCGGCGCCGAGCTGTTCGCGATGAGCGCGGCCTGCGTGCGCGCGGAGCGGCTGCGCGCCGAGGGCCCGCACGGCCGCGAGGCGTACCAGCTCGCCGACGCCTTCTGCCGCCAGGCCCGGATTCGCGTCGGCGAGCTGTTCACCCGCCTGTGGACCAACACCGACGACCCGGACCGGAGGCTGGTCGGAGCCGTCCTCGCGGGCTCCCACACCTGGCTGGAGGAGGGCGTCCTCGACCCGTCGGGCGAGGGCCCGTGGATCGCCGACGCGACCCCCGGACCCTCGCGACACGAGAACGCCCGCCGTCCGTACGGGAGTTAGCAGTACTTGTCGCTCGGGTCCCGGGTCGTCCAGGAGCAGGAGGCGACCTTGCCGCCGTTCGCCTTGGTCAGGGTGGCCGTGTCCTTGTCGTTGTTCCAGACGTAGGCGCGGCGGCCCTGGTACTTGTCGGAGCCGGTGTCCGAGCCGCTGCCGGTGTGGACCTTCAGGTACTTCCCGGCGCCGATCTTGACGTTCGGGAAGACGTACTTGTGGTTGGAGGCGTCCTTCAGCACCCAGCCCTTGAGCGAGACGGCCCGCCCGCCGGTGTTCTTCAGCTGCACCCATTCGCCGTTCAGGCTCTTGTTGGAGCGGTCGTCCTTGCCGGGGCTGTCGAACCACACGTGGTGGATCCTCACGCCCCCGGCGGCCTCGGCCGGGGTGCTGAGCAGGGTGCCGGTGAGCAGGGCCGCTCCGGCGAGCGCGGGCAGGGCGGCGCGCAGGCGCACAGTGCGCATGGAGATATCCCCCCAGGATGTCGTCCGTGAAGTCATGCGGAACGAAGTGTTTATCACAAGATCTTCATGGCGGTTTCACAAGGGGAATCCCGGCCGGCGCACCCACCCGGGGGACGCGCTGTCCGGGCCGCCGCCGCTTGCCGCAACAATGGGAGGATGACCGACAGTCCCGCCCATCCGGCACCCCTCGCCGACCCGCACCTCGTCTACGACCCCGCCGCCGGCGACGGACCCAAGGACGTGGTGATCCTCGGCTCCACCGGATCCATCGGCACCCAGGCCATCGACCTCGTGCTGCGCAATCCCGACCGCTTCCGGGTCACCGCCCTGTCCGCGAACGGCGGCCGGGTGGCCCTCCTGGCCGAGCAGGCGCACCGGCTGCGGGTGCGGACCGTGGCGGTCGCCCGCGAGGACGTCGTACCCGCGCTGCGCGAGGCGCTCGGCGCCGCGTACGGCACCGAGCCGCTGCCCGAGATACTCGCCGGGCCCGACGCGGCCACCCAGGTCGCCGCCTCCGACTGCCACACCGTCCTCAACGGCATCACCGGCTCCATCGGCCTCGCCCCGACCCTGGCCGCCCTGGAGGCGGGCCGCACCCTCGCGCTCGCGAACAAGGAGTCGCTGATCGTCGGCGGTCCGCTGGTCACCGCGCTCGCCAAGCCCGGCCAGATCATCCCGGTGGACTCCGAGCACGCGGCCCTCTTCCAGGCCCTCGCCGCCGGCACCCGCGCCGACGTCCGCAAGCTCGTCGTCACCGCCTCCGGCGGCCCCTTCCGCGGCCGCACCAGGGCCGAGCTGGCCGGCGTCACCGTGCGGGACGCCCTCGCCCACCCCACCTGGGCGATGGGCCCGGTGATCACCGTCAACTCCGCGACGCTGGTCAACAAGGGGCTGGAGGTCATCGAGGCACACCTGCTGTACGACATCCCCTTCGACCGCATCGAGGTGGTCGTGCACCCCCAGTCGTACGTCCACTCGATGGTCGAGTTCACCGACGGTTCCACGATCGCCCAGGCGACGCCCCCCGACATGCGCGGGCCGATCGCCATCGGCCTCGGCTGGCCCGAACGCGTCCCCGACGCCGCGCCCGCCTTCGACTGGAGCAAGGCGTCCACCTGGGAATTCTTCCCGCTGGACAACGAGGCCTTCCCCTCGGTGAACCTCGCCCGGCACGTGGGGCGGCTCGCGGGCACGGCCCCGGCGGTGTTCAATGCGGCCAACGAGGAGTGCGTCGCCGCCTTCCTGGACGGCACGCTGCCCTTCAACGGAATCGTGGAGACCGTCACCCGGGTGGTCGAGGAGCACGGCACCCCGGTCACGGGAACCTCGCTCACCGTGTCGGACGTCCTCGAAGCGGAGACCTGGGCCCGCGCCCGGGCCCGCGAACTCACAGCCACGACGGCGACCGCGGAGGCGCGTGCATGACGACCTTGATGTTCATCCTCGGCATAGTGGTCTTCGCGGTGGGCCTGCTCGTCTCGATCGCCTGGCACGAGCTGGGGCACCTGTCCACGGCCAAGCTCTTCGGCATCCGCGTCCCGCAGTACATGGTCGGCTTCGGCCCGACCATCTGGTCACGCAAGAAGGGCGAGACCGAGTACGGCATCAAGGCCATCCCGGCCGGCGGCTACATCCGCATGATCGGCATGTTCCCGCCCGACGACCAGGGCCGGGTCGCCGCCCGCTCCACCTCCCCCTGGCGCGGCATGATCGAGGACGCCAGAGCGGCGTCCTTCGAGGAACTGAAGCCCGGCGACGAGACGCGCATGTTCTACACGCGCAAACCGTGGAAACGGGTCATCGTCATGTTCGCCGGCCCCTTCATGAACCTCGTCCTCGCGATCGGCCTGTTCTTCACCGTGCTCATGGGCTTCGGCGTCCAGCAGCAGACCACCACCGTCGCCTCCGTCTCGCCCTGCGTCATCGCCCAGAGCGAGAACCGCGACACCTGCGCCAAGACCGACAAGCCCTCCCCGGCCCAGGCCGCCGGCCTCCGCACCCGCGACAAGATCGTCTCCTTCGACGGCAGGCCCACCAAGGACTGGGACACGCTCTCGGACCTCATCCGGGACAGCGCCGGCAAGTCCGTGCCGATCGTGGTCGAGCGCGACGGCAGGCGGCTCACCCTGCACGCCAGGATCGCCACGAACCTGGTCGCCAAGAAGGACGCCGGCGGCGGCTACGTCCAGGGCAAGTACGTCGAGGCCGGCTTCCTCGGCTTCGGCGCCGCCACCGGCGTGGTCACGATGGACTTCGACGACTCCGTGGCCTGGATGACCGACCGGGTCGGCGACGCCGTCGCGTCCCTCGCCGACCTGCCCGGCAAGATCCCCGCCCTGTGGGACGCCGCCTTCGGCGACGGCCCGCGCGAACCGGACTCCCCGGTGGGCATCGTCGGCGCCGCCCGCATCACCGGCGACATCGCCACCCTGGACATCCCCGCCTCCCAGCAGGTGGCGATGTTCGTGATGATGCTCGGCATGTTCAACCTCTCCCTCTTCCTGTTCAACATGCTCCCGCTGCTGCCGCTCGACGGCGGGCACATCGCGGGCGCCCTGTGGGAGGCCCTCAGGAGGAACCTGGCCCGGGTGCTGCGCCGGCCCGACCCCGGCCCGTTCGACGTCGCCAAGCTGATGCCGGTGGCGTACGTGGTGGCCGGGATCTTCGTCTGCTTCACCGTCCTGGTGCTGATCGCGGACCTCGTCAACCCGGTGAAGATCTCCTAGCCACCCCGTGTTCACGCGGCCCGGAACCCCCTCCGGTTCCGGGCCGCCCGCGAGCGCGCCGGATCACGGGTGTGATGTGTGGCGCCCGGCCCGGTGCCGTAATCTCGGACCCTGGAGCCCGCCGTATACGGGACCGGATCCTGAACCACGACTTGGGGTTGCACAGCAGATGACTGCGATTTCTCTCGGCATGCCGTCCGTTCCGACCAGGCTCGCCGAGCGCCGGAAGAGCCGGCAGATCCAGGTCGGAAGCGTGGCGGTCGGCGGGGACGCGCCGGTCTCGGTCCAGTCGATGACCACCACCCGCACGTCCGACATCGGCGCCACCCTCCAGCAGATCGCCGAGCTGACCGCCTCCGGCTGCCAGATCGTCCGTGTGGCGTGTCCCACCCAGGACGACGCCGACGCCCTCGCCACGATCGCGAAGAAGTCGCAGATCCCGGTCATCGCCGACATCCACTTCCAGCCCAAGTACGTCTTCGCCGCCATCGAGGCCGGCTGCGCCGCGGTCCGCGTCAACCCCGGCAACATCAAGCAGTTCGACGACAAGGTCAAGGAGATCGCGCGCGCCGCCAAGGACCACGGCACCCCGATCCGGATCGGCGTCAACGCCGGCTCCCTGGACCGGCGCCTGCTCCAGAAGTACGGCAAGGCGACCCCCGAGGCGCTGGTCGAGTCGGCCCTGTGGGAGGCGTCCCTCTTCGAGGAGCACGACTTCCGGGACATCAAGATCTCCGTCAAGCACAACGACCCGGTCGTGATGATCGAGGCCTACCGCCAGCTCGCCGAGCAGTGCGACTACCCGCTGCACCTCGGCGTCACCGAGGCCGGCCCCGCCTTCCAGGGCACGGTCAAGTCGGCCGTCGCCTTCGGCGCTCTGCTGTCGCAGGGCATCGGCGACACCATCCGCGTCTCCCTCTCGGCCCCGCCGGTCGAGGAGATCAAGGTCGGCATCCAGATCCTGGAGTCCCTGAACCTGCGCCAGCGCGGCCTGGAGATCGTCTCCTGCCCGTCCTGCGGCCGCGCCCAGGTCGACGTCTACAAGCTCGCCGAAGAGGTCACGGCCGGCCTGACCGGCATGGAGGTCCCGCTCCGCGTCGCCGTCATGGGCTGCGTCGTCAACGGCCCCGGCGAGGCCCGCGAGGCCGACCTCGGCGTCGCCTCCGGCAACGGCAAGGGCCAGATCTTCGTCAAGGGCGAGGTCATCAAGACCGTCCCCGAGTCCAAGATCGTGGAAACCCTCATCGAGGAGGCCATGAAGCTGGCCGAGCAGATGGAGGCGGACGGCGTGACCTCGGGCGAGCCGTCGGTGTCGGTCGCGGGCTGACCCCCGTACCCGCCCTTGTTCCCGTGAGTCCCGTCACCGCCCGGTGGCGGGACTCGGCCGTACCCCGGCCCACACGGTCCTGCCCGGCTGCCTCGGCGCGACGCCCCACTCGCCGGCGAGCGCCTCCACCGGCATCAGCCCCCGGCCGGACTCGTCACACGGCTCCCGCGCCTCGGGCAGCCGCTCGGTCCGCGTGCCGGACACCTCCAGCCGCAGGGCGTCGTCCGACGCGGTGAGCCGCGGCCCGAAGTCCCGCCCGGCCACGTGCCCGTGCCGGACCGCGGTCGACGCCGGCCCGGCGGCGAAGAGCCGTCCGAGCCCGCGTGGTTCGAGAGCGGCGACGGCGAGGGCGGCGAATGCGTGGAGGTGGCCGCCCGCCCCACCGCCTTCTACGTCCGGGACTCCCAGCACGACCCCGCCACCGCCCCCACCCTCGCGGTGCCGGCGGCGGCCCGGGACGCGTTCGCCGGGTCCGCCCGGCGTCCGTGCGTCGATCTCGCTCCCGCGGCGAGGCGCCGCGCAGGTCCAGGAGGTACAGTGCCGGGACCAGCAGAACCCCACCGTGAGGCCCCGTAGTGTTGACCCAGACCACAACCCGGGTCCTGGAACCGAGTGACCTGGACGCGGCGCTCGCCGTGCTCGATCGTGAGCCGGTCGCCAACGCCTTCGTGGCCTCCCGGGTCCGGGTCGCCGGCCTCGACCCCTGGCGGCTCGGCGGCGAGATGTGGGGCTGGTACGAGGACGGCATGCTCACGTCCCTGTGCTACGCGGGCGCCAACCTCGTCCCCATCTGCGCCACCCCCCGCGCCGTCCGCGCCTTCGCCGACCGCGCCCGCCGGGCCGGTCGCCGCTGCTCCTCCATCGTCGGCCCCGCCGACGCCACCGCCGAGCTCTGGCGGCTGCTGGAGCCGCACTGGGGCCCGGCCCGGGACGTCCGCGCCCGCCAGCCGCTGATGGTCACCGACCGCATGCCCGACGACATCGCCCCCGACCCGTACGTCCGCCGCGTCCGCAAGGACGAGATGGAGACGATCATGCCGGCGTGCGTGGCGATGTTCACCGAGGAGGTCGGCGTCTCCCCGCTGTCCGGCGACGGCGGCCTGCTCTACCAGGCCCGGGTCGCCGAACTCGTCGGTTCCGGCCGCTCCTTCGCCCGCGTCGACGAGGGGGGCCGGGTCGTGTTCAAGGCGGAGATCGGCGCCGCCACCCCCCAGGCCTGCCAGATCCAGGGCGTGTGGGTGGCCCCCGAGTACCGGGGCAGGGGCCTGGCGGCCCCCGGCATGGCCGCGGTGCTGCGCTACGCCCTCGCGGACGTCGCCCCCGTCGCGAGCCTGTACGTCAACGACTTCAACACCGCGGCGAGAAGGACGTACCGGCGCGTCGGCTTCCGGGAGACCGGAGCCTTCATGAGTGTGCTCTTCTGACACCCCTGTACGCTCCCCGCATGGACCCAGTGATCGGCCCCCTGGACCTCACCGCCCACGTGGACGAGGCGTTGGCTGTCCAAGCCGTCGCCTTCGGCCTCGGCCCGGAGGAGGTCGCCGTACGCCGGCAGATCGTCCAGCGCCACATGCAGTACCAGGGCGCGCGGGCCTACGGCGCGACCGCCGGCGGCCGGCTCGTCGGCTTCGTGTACGGCATGCCCAACAGCCGCGCCCACTGGTGGTCCACCGTCGTGGAGCCCTACCTGCGCGCCGGCGGCAACGACCACTGGCTGGACGACTCCTTCGTCATCACCGAGCTGCACGTCCACCCCGACCACCAGAACCGGGGCATCGGCCGGAAGCTGATCACCACCATCACCGACACCGCCGCCGAACCCCGCTCGATCCTCTCCGCGATCGACGTCGACAGTCCCGCCCGCGGCCTGTACCACTCCCTCGGCTACACCGACCTCGCCCGCCAGGTGCACTTCCCGAGCGCGCAGCGCCCCTACGCCGTGATGGGCGCCCCGCTGCCGCTGCGCAGGCGCTAACCGATTTCCACCGGCACGGGCGGCCCGGATAACCTCCATGCCACCACCTTTATCCGGCAGGAGTACGAGAACCATGGCCAACGCACCGGTCCAGCGCATGTCCCAGTTGATGGCGAAGACGCTGCGCGACGACCCGGCGGACGCCGAGGTCCTCAGCCACAAGCTCCTCGTCCGCGCCGGCTACGTCCGCCGCACGGCGGCCGGCATCTGGAGCTGGCTGCCCCTCGGCAAGAAGGTCCTCGCGAACGTCGAACGCGTCGTCCGCGAGGAGATGGACGCCATCGGCGCCCAGGAGGTCACCCTGCCCGCCCTGCTGCCCCGCGAGCCCTACGAGGCGACCGGCCGCTGGGACGAGTACGGCCAGGAGCTGTTCCGGCTCAAGGACCGCAAGGGCGGCGACTACCTCCTCGGCCCCACCCACGAGGAGATCTTCACCCTCCTGGTCAAGGACCAGTGCACGTCCTACAAGGACCTGCCGGTGATCCTCTACCAGATCCAGACCAAGTTCCGCGACGAGGCCCGCCCCCGCGCCGGCATCCTGCGCGGCCGCGAGTTCCTGATGAAGGACTCCTACTCATTCGACCTGGACGACGAGGGCCTCGGCACCTCCTACGCCCTGCACCGCGAGGCATACCAGCGGATCTTCGCCCGCCTCGGCCTCGACTACCGCATCTGCGCGGCCACCGCCGGCGCCATGGGCGGTTCCAAGTCCGAGGAGTTCCTCGCCCCGGCCGAGGCCGGCGAGGACACCTTCGCGGACTGCCCGAACTGCGACTTCGCCGCCAACACCGAGGCGATCACCTACCAGCTCGCGCCGGTGGACGGCTCCGCCGTGCCCGCGCTGGAGGAGATCCCCACCCCCGACACCCCGACCATCGAGACGCTGGCCGCCTCGCTCGGCGTCCCGGCCTCCGCCACGCTGAAGAACCTGCTGGTCAAGGTGGACGGCGAGATCGTCGCCGTGGGCGTGCCCGGCGACCGCGAGGTGGACCTGGACAAGGTCGAGGCGCACTTCGCCCCGGCCGCCGTCGAGATGGTCACCGAGACCGACTTCGCCGCCCACCCCGAGCTGGTCCGCGGCTACGTCGGCCCGCAGGGCCTGGGCGAGAAGGTGAAGTACATCGCCGACCCGCGCGTGGCCCCCGGCACCGCCTGGATCACCGGCGCCAACAAGGAGCACACGCACGCGAAGAACGTCGTCGCCGGCCGTGACTTCGAGGTCGACGCGTACGTGGACGTCGTCGTGGTCCAGGACGGCGACCCCTGCCCGAAGTGCGGCACCGGCCTCCAGCTGGACCGCGCCATCGAGATCGGCCACATCTTCCAGCTCGGCCGCAAGTACGCCGACGCCCTCAAGCTGGACGTCCTCGGCCAGAACGGCAAGCCGGTCCGCGTCACCATGGGCTCCTACGGCATCGGCGTCTCCCGCGCCGTCGCCGCGCTCGCCGAGCAGACCGCCGACGACAAGGGCCTGGTGTGGCCCAAGGAGGTCGCCCCCGCCGACGTGCACGTGGTCGCCGCCGGCAAGGCCCTCCAGACCGAGCTGGCGCTCGACGTCGCCGGGAAGCTCGCCGCCGCGGGCGTCCGCGTCCTCGTGGACGACCGGGCCGGGGTCTCCCCGGGCGTGAAGTTCACCGACTCCGAGCTGATCGGCGTCCCGCAGATCCTGGTGGCCGGCCGCCGCGCCGCCGAAGGCGTGCTGGAGCTGAAGGACCGCAAGACCGGTGAGCGCGAGGAGCTGACGGTCGAGGAAGCGATCGCCCGCCTGACCGCGTAGGCACCGGGCCCGCCGACGACGCCCCCGGGTCTCCCGGGGGCGTCGTCGCTACAGCCAGCCCGCGAACTCCAGCAGCAGCTCCGCGTCCGCCGGCCGGCCCACCCGCAGCGCCCGCACCCCGGACTCCACCGCCCTGAACAGCGTCCAGCCGCGCAGCCGGTCCTGGTCGACCTCCAGCGACTCCGCGAGCCGCTTGATCCGGCGCCGGGTGGTGGCGGGGCCGGACGACTGCGCGATCAGGTCCTCCACCCGGTCCCGGACCAGCCGCGCCAGGTCGAAGGCGCTGTCCCCGACCACCGGGTCCGGGCCCACGGCGAGCCACGGCATCCGCTCGCCCGAGAGCACCTTGCTCTGCCGGAACGTGCCGTGCAGCAGCCGGTCCTCGGGCGGCGCGGCCAGCAGCGCCTCCCGGGCGGCGAGCGCCGACTCCACGAGCGGCGCCACCTCCGGATCGGTCCCGGCACTCGCCCGCATGGCCGCCGCCTGCCGCCCGGTGCGCTCGGCGACGGTCTCGAAGACGTGCCCCGCCGGCGGCTCCACCCACAGCCTGCGCAGCGTCCCCGCCGCCTCCAGCAGCGCCTTCGCCTCCGGCAGGGAGCGCACCGACACATCCGGGTGCAGCCGCTCCAGCAGCAGCGCCCCGTCTCCCGCGCCGTCCTCCAGCAGCTGTACGGCGCCCAGCCCGGCCCAGTGCGCCAGCGCCGCCCGCTCGCTCTCCGGGCGGGACCGGGGCGGCACCAGCTTCAGCACGGCCGGGGTGCCGTCCGGCCGCCGTACCAGCATCACCAGGCTGCTGCGCCCGCCCGGCACCTGCACCCGTTCGACGGTCAACCCGCGCCGGGCGGCGGCCTCCTCGGCCGCCGCGGGCAGCCGCGCCAGCCAGTCGTCCCCGGCCGGTGCCGTCTCACCGAGCGCCCGCACCAGGCGCGGCGGCGGTTCCAAAGCCATCCGCGAGTCGTTCCCTTCGTGTGGGGTCCATGTCCGGTCACCGCCCCGGCCCACAGGGGGCCGAGCCCGATCCCGTCCCGGTCCGTCTCCGGCCTTGCCCGGTCCGGCCCTGTACCGGCCCGGTCCCGATCCGATCCCGGTCCGGCATCCGACCGGATCCGTCCCGATCCTGACCTGACCCGGTCCGAGCCCGCTCCAGTCCGGCCCTGATCCGGCCCTGATCCGGGCCGGTCCCGATCTGGTCCGGGCCTGGCTCGGTATCCGATCCGCTCCCGGCCCGGCATCCGACCGGATCCGGTCCCGACCCTGGCCTATCCCGGTCCGAGCCCGCTCCAGTCTGGTCCGAGCCTGCTCCAGTCTGGTCCGGGCCCGATCCAGTCCGGCCTTGATCCGGCCCGGGCCCGGTTCGGGACCGATTCCGATCCGGTTCGGTATCCGGTCCCGGCCCGAACCGTTTCCGGTCCGTTCGGCCGGGGCCGGCCGCGCGGTCCCGCGCACCTCCCCGGCGCCCTCCTGCCGTACTGCCGTCCTGCGGTCCTGTCGTCGTGCCGTCGGGGCGGGCGACCGCGTCCGTCCGCGTCCGTCCGCGTGGCCCGCCGGCAACGGCGTACGAGCCGCGCAGCGGCGTCTCAGTGCCTCGCCGGGGCCGTGGCGGCCGTCGCGGAACCGGAAGGCGACGTGGTCGTGCCGGCCGCGCCGGTCCGCTTGTCGGTCCGTTCGCCGGACCGCTCGGCGAGCCCAGGGAAGGCTACGCTCTCCCCGCTCCAGCGCACCGCCCGCACCGCCGCCTCCCTGAGCGCCCCGGCCGCCTCGGCCCGCCGCGCCCCGGTCGCCGCCCGCACCAGGTCCGCGTACACGCCGGCCACCCCCTCCTCCAGCCGCGCGGCCAGCCGTACCGCCGCCGGCCCGTCCTCGACCGGGAACGGAAGCGCGTACGCGGCGCTCGCCGCGACCGGAGCGGCGCCCAGGTCGCGCACCGCGCGCACCAGAGCGTCCCGGCGCGCCCGGTGGGCGTCGTACGCCGTCCGTGCCTCCGCCCGCCGCCGCTCGCCGATCCGGCCGCCGACGACCCCGTAGCCGTAGACCGCCGCGTGCTCCGCGGCCAGCGCCGCCTGGAGCGCGGTCACCTCGGCCCGCTCCGTCTCCTCGCTCACCGGGCTCCCTCCGTCAGCAGGTACGCGTGCGCGGCACCGGCCGCCGCGACCGACGCCAGCAGCCGGGCCACCTCGTCCGGCGCCTCCAGCAGGTCCCGGGCCCGCCGGTCGGCGAGGGCGCGCTCGGCGGCGGCCAGCCCGGCGACCGCGTCCTTCTCCGCGGCGGGCACGGGCGCGGCCGAGGGCTTCGACGCCGACGGCGTGGGCGTGGGCGGCGCACCGTCCTCGAACGCCGCCGCGTGCGCCGCGACCTGCGCCCGCAGCGGCCGCAGCCGGTCCGCCAGGGCGGGATGCGCGGCGAGCACGGCGTCGTACCGCGCCAGCAGCCCCCGGCTGTCGAGCGCCGCACGCGCGCGGGCCCGCGCGGTGGCCGATGGTCCGTCGCCGGCCGGGTCCGTTCCGGCCGAACAGCCCGCCAGCAGGGTGACGCCGGCGGCCGAGGCGAGCAGGGTTCTTCTGCGCGGCCCCGAGGGGGTGCGCGACGGCGAGGGGTACGGCACGGCTGACGTCCTCGGGGGGCTCGTACGAACACACGGGCGGGAACGGCGCCCGCCGTTGATCACGGTACCCGCGCATCCGCTCGCCGCATGTCACCGGCTCAGCGGACCCGCCCGCCGCTGCGAAGCACCCCCCGCCGGAGGCAGTAGGCTTTGTCCAGACACGCGACCCATCCCACAACAGCACACGCGGCCGAGGAGTCACCCGGATGAGCACCACCCAGAGCGAGAGGCTGCGAGAGCTGCTGGAACCGCTCGTCACCTCCCATGGGCTGGATCTCGAAGAGATCGCCGTGGACTCCGTAGGACGCAAGCGGGTGCTGCGCGTCGTCGTCGACTCCGACACCGGAGCGGACCTGGACCGGATCGCCGATGTGAGCCGCGCGCTCTCGGCGAAGCTGGACGAGACCAACGCGATGGGCGAGGACGCGTACGACCTGGAAGTCGGCACCCCCGGCGCGGAGCGCCTCCTCACCGAGCACCGGCACTTCGTGCGCGCCGTCGACCGGCTCGTGAAGTTCCAGCTCACGGAGGGCGGCGAGCTGCTCGCCCGGATCCTGGAGGCCGACGACGAGGGGATCGACGTGGAGGTGCCCGGGGTGAAGGGCCGCAAGGCCACCCGCCGCAGGCTCGGCTTCCCGGAGATCGCCAAGGCGCGCGTGCAGGTCGAGTTCAACCGCAAGGACAGCAAGAAGGACATGAAGGAAGAGGAGGAGGCGTAGCCGTGGACATCGACATGAGCGCCCTGCGGGGTTTGGTCCGGGAGAAGGAGATCTCCTTCGACCTGCTGGTCGAGGCGATCGAGTCGGCCCTCCTCATCGCCTACCACCGCACCGAGGGAAGCCGCCGACACGCGCGCGTGGAGCTCAACCGGGAGACCGGGCATGTGACCGTGTGGGCGAAGGAGGACCCCGAGGACCTCGCGGAGGGCCAGGCGGCCCGCGAGTTCGACGACACCCCGTCCGGCTTCGGCCGCATCGCCGCCACCACCGCCAAGCAGGTGATCCTGCAGCGGCTGCGCGACGCCGAGGACGACGCGACGCTCGGCGAGTACGCCGGCCGTGAGGGCGACATCGTCACCGGCGTGGTCCAGCAGGGCCGCGACCCGAAGAACGTGCTCGTGGACATCGGCAAGCTGGAGGCCATCCTGCCGGTGCAGGAGCAGGTGCCCGGCGAGACCTATCCGCACGGCATGCGCCTGCGGTCCTACGTCGTCCGCGTGGCCAAGGGCGTCCGCGGCCCGTCCGTGACCCTCTCCCGCACCCACCCGAACCTGGTGAAGAAGCTCTTCGCCCTGGAGGTGCCGGAGATCGCCGACGGCTCCGTGGAGATCGCCGCGATCGCCCGTGAGGCCGGTCACCGCACCAAGATCGCCGTACGGTCCACCCGTTCGGGCCTGAACGCCAAGGGCGCCTGCATCGGCCCCATGGGCGGCCGGGTGCGCAACGTGATGGGCGAGCTGAACGGCGAGAAGATCGACATCGTCGACTGGTCGGACGACCCGGCCGAGATGGTCGCGAACGCCCTGTCACCCGCTCGGGTGAGCAAGGTGGAGGTCGTGGACATGGCCGCCCGCTCCGCGCGGGTGACCGTGCCGGACTACCAGCTGTCGCTGGCGATCGGCAAGGAGGGCCAGAACGCCCGCCTCGCCGCCCGCCTCACCGGCTGGCGGATCGACATCCGGCCGGACACCGAGCAGGCCGGCGCCTAGCCGGGAGAAGGCCCCGGGGAGCCGGGAGCAGGACCGGAGCCGGGGGAGCGGAGCCGCGGCCGGGGAATGGATACCGGCCGCCCGACGCTGAGATCACGACAACAGCCGTTCGATTCTTGCCCCAAAGGAGTGAGGTCGGTACGGGGAGGTAGACTTAACCGTGTCTGGCCGGACGCACGCCCGAACATGCCCTGAACGCACCTGTGTGGGGTGCCGGGAGCGGGCGGCCAAGAACGATCTCCTGCGGATCGTGAAGAGCGGGGACGCATGCGTCCCCGATCCTCGCGGTACGCTGCCCGGCCGGGGTGCCTATGTGCATCCCGCCCTGGTCTGTCTCGACCAGGCGGTACGCCGCCGGGCGTTCCCGCGGGCACTGCGCGTCCCGGGAGCGCTCGACACAAAGGCGTTGCGTCAATACGTCGAGCGGACGACAGTTGCCGAGCAGGCAACGCAGTAAGACGTGCCGTACGGAACCCCGTACGGTCTGGTACCTCGCGAGTCGAAAGCAGGTCGAGATTGCGATGAGCACTCGATGAGTACGCGATGAGTACGCCCATGAACTAGCGACGGTCCGGCTTCAACCCGGACCTCAAAGGAGCGAAGTGGCTAAGGTCCGGGTATACGAACTCGCCAAGGAGTTCGGTGTAGAGAGCAAGGTCGTCATGGCCAAGCTCCAGGAACTCGGTGAATTCGTCCGTTCGGCGTCTTCGACCATCGAAGCGCCGGTTGTACGCAAGCTGACCGACGCCTTCCAGGGCGGTGGCAGCGGCAAGTCCGCGAAGCCCGCCCCGCGCAAGGCCTCCCCCAAGCCCGCCGCGCCCTCTCCGGCGCAGGCGGCACGTCCGGCTTCCCCGGCCCCGCGGCCGGCGGCGGCTCCCAAGCCTCCGGCGGCGCCCGCCGCCCCGCAGCCGGCCGCCCCGTCGGCCCCCGCGGCGTCCGCGCCGGCCCCGGGTCCGCGCCCGGTGCCCGGTCCCAAGCCCGCGCCGCGTCCGGCCCCGGCCGCCCCGGAGTTCACCGCTCCGCCGGCCGCTCCGGCCGCGCAGGCTCCGCAGGCCCCGCAGGCTCCGGCCGCCCAGGGCCCGCGCCCCGGCGGCTCCCGCCCCGGCGCCCCGAAGCCCGGCGGTTCCCGTCCGGCCTCCGGCCAGGGCCAGGCGCCCCGTCCGGGTCAGGGCGGTCAGCGTCCCGGCGGCCAGGCCCCGCGTCCGGGTGCCCGTCCGTCCGGTCCGCGCCCGGGCAACAACCCCTTCACCTCCGGCGGCAACGCCGGCATGGCCCGTCCGCAGGCCCCGCGCCCGCAGGGCGGTCCGCGTCCCGGTCCCGGCGGTCCCGGCGGCGCCCCGCGCCCCCAGGCGGCCGGCCCCCAGGGCGGCGGTCCGCGTCCGCAGGCTCCCGGCGGTCCGCGTCCGTCGCCGGCCGGCATGCCCCGCCCGCAGGGCGGCCCGCGTCCCGGCCCGGCCGGTCCGCGCCCGAACCCCGGCATGATGCCGCAGCGTCCCGCTGCCGGCCCGCGTCCGGGCGGCGGTGGCCCCGGCGGCCGCGGTCCCGGTGCCGGTGGACGTCCCGGTGGCGGCGGCGGTCGTCCCGGTGGCGGCGGCTTCGCCGGCCGTCCCGGTGGCGGCGGTGGCGGCTTCGCCGGCCGTCCCGCTGGTCCCGGTGGCGGCGGCGGTGGCTTCGCCGGCCGTCCGGGTGGTCCCGGCGGTGGCGGCGGTGGCCGTCCCGGCTTCGGTGGCCGTCCCGGTGGTCCCGGTGGCCGCGGTGGCACGCAGGGCGCCTTCGGCCGTCCCGGTGGTCCCGCGCGTCGTGGCCGCAAGTCGAAGCGGCAGAGGCGCCAGGAGTACGAGGCCATGCAGGCCCCGAGCGTCGGCGGCGTGATGCTGCCGCGCGGCAACGGCGAGACCATCCGTCTCTCCCGCGGCGCGTCGCTCACCGACTTCGCGGAGAAGATCAACGCCAACCCGGCGTCGCTCGTCGCGGTCATGATGAACCTCGGCGAGATGGTCACGGCCACGCAGTCCGTCTCCGACGAGACCCTGCAGCTCCTCGCCGACGAGATGAACTACGCGGTTCAGATCGTCAGCCCGGAGGAGGAGGACCGCGAGCTGCTCGAGTCCTTCGACATCGAGTTCGGCGAGGACGAGGGCTCCGAGGAGGACCTGGTCGTCCGTCCGCCGGTGGTGACCGTCATGGGTCACGTCGACCACGGTAAGACCCGACTGCTCGACGCGATCCGCAAGACGAACGTCATCGCGGGCGAGGCCGGCGGCATCACCCAGCACATCGGTGCCTACCAGGTCGCGACCGAGGTCAACGGCGAAGAGCGCAAGATCACCTTCATCGACACCCCGGGTCACGAGGCGTTCACCGCCATGCGTGCCCGTGGTGCGAAGTCGACCGACATCGCGATCCTGGTCGTCGCGGCCAACGACGGCGTCATGCCGCAGACGGTCGAGGCGCTCAACCACGCCAAGGCGGCCGACGTGCCGATCGTGGTCGCGGTCAACAAGATCGACGTCGAGGGTGCCGACCCGACCAAGGTGCGCGGTCAGCTGACCGAGTACGGCCTGGTGGCCGAGGAGTACGGCGGCGACACCATGTTCGTCGACATCTCCGCCAAGCAGGGTCTGCACATCGACTCGCTGCTGGAGGCCGTGGTCCTCACGGCCGACGCCTCGCTCGACCTGCGGGCCAACCCGCACCAGGACGCGCAGGGCATCTCGATCGAGTCCCGTCTCGACCGCGGCCGCGGTGCCGTGGCGACGGTCCTCGTCCAGCGAGGCACGCTGCGGGTCGGCGACACGATGGTCGTGGGCGACGCCTACGGCCGGGTGCGCGCCATGCTCGACGACAACGGCAACAACGTCGCCGAGGCCGGCCCGTCGACGCCGGTCCAGGTCCTCGGCCTGACCAACGTCCCGGGTGCGGGCGACAACTTCCTGGTGGTCGACGAGGACCGTACGGCCCGTCAGATCGCCGAGAAGCGCGCCGCCCGCGAGCGCAACGCCGCGTTCGCCAAGCGCACGCGCCGCGTGTCGCTGGAGGACCTGGACAAGGTGCTCAAGGCCGGCGAGGTCCAGCAGCTGAACCTGATCATCAAGGGTGACGCCTCTGGTTCCGTCGAGGCCCTCGAGTCCTCCCTGCTCCAGCTGGACGTCGGCGAAGAGGTCGACATCCGCGTCCTGCACCGCGGCGTCGGTGCGGTCACGGAGTCCGACATCGACCTGGCGATGGGCTCGGACGCCATCGTGATCGGCTTCAACGTCCGTGCGGCCGGCCGTGCCGCGCAGATGGCGGAGCGCGAGGGCGTGGACGTCCGGTACTACTCGGTCATCTACCAGGCGATCGAGGAGATCGAGGCGGCCTTGAAGGGCATGCTGAAGCCGGAGTACGAGGAGGTCGAGCTCGGTACGGCGGAGATCCGCGAGGTCTTCAAGTCGTCCAAGCTGGGCAACATCGCCGGTGTGCTCATCCGGTCGGGCGAGGTCAAGCGCAACACCAAGGCGCGCCTCATCCGCGACGGCAAGGTCGTCGCGGAGAACCTCAACATCGAGGGCCTGCGTCGCTTCAAGGACGACGTCACCGAGATCCGCGAAGGCTACGAGGGCGGTATCAACCTCGGCAACTTCAACGACATCAAGGTCGACGACGTCATCGCGACGTACGAGATGCGCGAGAAGCCGCGGGCGTAACAGCCGACGGTTCGTGCTGGCCGGCGGGATTTCGGTCCCGTCGGCCAGCGCGCCGTTTCCGCCCACCCGTTCGCGCGGGCGGGCGAGCGGGAACCCGGGGCGCCGCCCCCGGAAAACCCGGTCGAGCCCCCGGCGGGCACGCGGTACGGTGGCTCCAGGCCATCGATCCCGTACCGGCGGGTAAACCGGAACCGACATGTACGTGGGGACTCTGTCCTTCGACCTCCTCCTCGGCGACGTCCACTCGCTGAAGGAGAAGCGCTCCCTCGTCCGCCCGATCGTCGCCGAGCTCCAGCGGAAGTACGCGGTGAGCGCGGCCGAGGTGGATCACATGAACCTCCATCGGCGGGCGATCATCGGCCTCGCCGTGGTCTCCGGCGACGCGGCGCACCTCACCGACGTGCTGGACCGGTGCGAACGGCTGGTCGCCGCGCGCCCCGAGGTGGAGCTGCTGTCGGTCCGACGCCGCTTCCACGGCGAAGACGACTGACGACGACCAGACCACAGAACGCAAGCAAGAAGAAAGAACGGGAGACGGACCAGTGGCCGACAACGCGCGGGCGAAAAGGCTGGCGGACCTCATCCGGGAGGTGGTGGCCCAGAAGCTGCAGCGCGGGATCAAGGACCCGCGGCTCGGCTCACACGTCACCATCACGGACACCCGGGTCACGGGTGACCTGCGGGAGGCGACCGTCTTCTACACGGTCTACGGCGACGAAGAGGAGCGCAGCGCCGCCGCGGCGGGCCTGGAGAGCGCCAAGGGCATCCTGCGCTCCGAGGTGGGCCGCGCGGCCGGGGTGAAGTTCACGCCGACCCTGACCTTCGTCGCGGACGCCCTGCCGGACACCGCCCGGACCATCGAGGACCTCCTCGACAAGGCCCGGCAGTCCGACGAGAAGGTGCGCGAGGCGGCCACCGGCGCCACGTACGCCGCCGGTGCCGACCCCTACCGCAAGCCGGCGGACGACGACAGCGACACGGACGGCGACGCCACCGAATGACCCAGGAGCACACCACGCCCGACGGCCTCGTCATCGTCGACAAGCCGTCGGGCTTCACTTCGCACGACGTGGTCGCCAAGATGCGCGGGATCGCGAGGACCCGCCGCGTCGGCCACGCCGGCACCCTCGACCCGATGGCCACCGGCGTCCTGGTCCTCGGGGTCGAGCGCGCCACCAAGCTCCTCGGGCACCTCGCGCTCACCGAGAAGGAGTACCTGGGCACCATCCGCCTGGGCCAGACCACCCTCACCGACGACGCCGAGGGCGAGATCACCTCGTCCACCGACGCCTCCAAGGTGACCCGGGACGGCATCGACGCCGGCATCGCCAAGCTCACCGGCGAGATCATGCAGGTGCCGTCCAAGGTCAGCGCCATCAAGATCGACGGCGTCCGGTCGTACAAGCGGGCCCGCGAGGGCGAGGAATTCGACATCCCCGCCCGGCCGGTGACCGTCTCCTCCTTCGCCGTGTACGACGTCCGGGACGCGGTCGCCGAGGACGGCACGCCCGTGCTCGACCTGGTGGTGTCGGTGGTCTGCTCCTCCGGCACCTACATCCGCGCCCTGGCGCGCGACCTGGGCGCCGGTCTCGGCGTGGGCGGCCACCTCACCGCCCTGCGCCGCACCCGGGTCGGCCCCTACAGACTGGACGAGGCCCGGACCCTGGACCAGCTCCAGCAGGAGCTGACCGTGATGCCGATCGCCCAGGCCGCGGACGCCGCGTTCCGGCGCTGGCAGGTCGACGCCAAGCGGGCCCGGCTGCTGCTCAACGGCGTCCGGCTGGAGATGCCCGAGGAGTACGCGGGCGCCGGTGCGGTGGCCGTATTCGGTCCGGAGGACCGCTTCCTCGCGCTCGTCGAGGAGCACCGGGGCAAGGCCAAGAGCCTGGCCGTCTTCGGCTGAGCCCGGCCGGCCCCCGCGGCCGTCCGCCGTGGAGCGACAGCCGGCCACGGGCCGGACGCCGCTCCGCGGTCCCCCCTCTTCCCCCGTCCCCAGGGCTGTCCACCAGCCCCCGTTCATTCACCCGGCCGGCCGGGCGCTCGGAGTGAACCGGGGGAGCGGAAGGGGGCGCGTTCACCGCGAGAACTGTCCTGGCCTGCCCCGCGTGCCTACGGTCGGGGCAGGGCACGGGGACGGGCGGGGAGGTACGGCCATGGCGGAACGGGGCCCGCGCACCCAAGGCGGGTGCCGGGAGCGGGTGGAACACCGGTACGGCGAGCCGGTACCCGGCGTACCGGCCGTGCACGGCGACGTCCCCGGCCTCGCCCGGTCCACCGGCACCGACCCCGCCCTCGTACGGATCGCGGACCCGGCCGGCCGCCCCCTCGGCCTCGGCTTCCTCGCCGACCACGAGGGCACCCTGCTCACCAGCCACGAGACCGTCGAGGGCCGGCCCCGGCTGCTGCTGGAAGCCCCCGGCGAGCGCCCTCGCGCGGTCACCGCCGACGCGGTCACCCCGCTGCCCCGCCTCGGCCTCGCCCTCATCCGCACCGAGGGCCTCGGCGCGGACCCGCTGCCGCTGACCGTACGGCAGCGGATCGACGCGGGCAGCTACGTACGGATCGCCGCCGGCTGCTGGCGGCAGGCACGGGTACTGGCCGCCACCCGGGCCGCGTACACCGCCGGGGACGGCCCCCACCTCCTCGACGACGTGCTGGAGCTGGCCATCGGCACGGCGGGCCGGGACGCGCTGCGGCCCGGCGGGGGAGCGGCCGGGGGACCGGTGTGCGACGCCCGCACCGGCGCGGTCGTCGGCGTCCTCGGCACCGCCCTCGCCACCGAGGGCCGCGAGGCGGTCCTCGCGGCCCCGCTGCGGCCCGCCGACGGCGCCCTCGCCGCGCTGCTCGCCCGCAACGCGGCCACCGTCCCCGCCTACGGCGCCGACCTCAACCTCGCCGGCATCCTCCAGCTGACCACGACCTCGGTGGGCCAGGACGGCCCCCCGGGCGCCGCCGACCCGATCGAGCGCCCCGGCACCGCCCGGGAGCTGGCCGCCTTCACCGACGGCGACCGGCCCGTGCTCGGCCTGGTCGGCGCCCCGGGCAGCGGCCGCACCACACAGCTCGCGGTGCTGGCCGTCCACCGCGCCCGGGGCGAGCGACCCGCGCCGACGCTGTGGCTGCGCGGAGCCGACCTGGCGGCCGGCGACGGCTCGGTGGCCGACGCCGCCAGCCGCGCCCTGGCCCGCGCCGCCCGGATCGTCGCCGCGTCCCGCGCCGTCCGCCCCGAGGACCTGGGCGACGTCACCCCGGACCACCTGGCCCGCCTCGCGGCCCGGGCCGGCCGCCCGCTGCTGCTCCTCCTCGACGGCCCCGAGGAGATGCCCCCCGACCTCGCCCACCGGCTGTCCGAGTGGGCCCGGGGCACGGCCGACTGGCTCCACCGGGCCGGGGCCCGCCTGGTGGTGGCCTGCCGGGAGGAACACTGGGAGCGCGCGGGGCGGGCGTTCCCCGGCGACCTGCTCCACGCCCCGGCGGCCGGCCGGGGGACCGCCCTGCCGCCGTGCCTGCCCCTCGGCGACCTCACCGCCGACGAGGGGCGCCGGGCACGCGCCCGGTACGGCGTCCCGGACGGCGCGCTCGCCGACCGGGACACCCGGCACCCGCTCACGCTCCGGCTGCTGTCCGAGGTCCGGGCCGCCGCCCCCGACACCCCGCTGCCCGCGCCCCTGGACCGGCACGACGTCTACGCCGCCTACCTCGACCTGGTGTGCCTGCGCGTCGCGGTCCGCCTCGCCGCCGCCGGCGGGCTGCGCGGTACGGCCGTGCGGCGGCTCGCCGCGCGGGTGGCCGGGCAGGTGCACGAGGCGGCCCGGCGCAGCCTCGGCCCCGGGCAGGGCGAGCTGGACCGGGAGTCGTTCGAGGCCCTGTTCCCGTGGGGGCCCGCCCCCGCCGGCCTCGGCGCCGGCGCCGGCTGGGCCTCCGCCGTCCTCGCCGAGGGCCTGCTCGTCCCGGCCGGCGACGGCTACCGCTTCGCCCACGAGGACCTGGCCGACTGGCTGCACGGCATGCACCTGGACCTCGACGCGGCCCTGCGCGCCCTGCTGCACCCGCCCGGCGAACGGCCCGTCGAGCCCCGCACCGCCCCCGTGCCGCACCACCGCGTCGGCCCCGTCGTCCAGTCCCTGCTGTTCCTCGCCCGCCGGCACGGCACCGACCGACTCGCCTCACGCTTACAGGAGTTGGCCGACGCCCTGGACCGCGACACCGGCTCCTGGTGGGCCGCCCGGCTGCTCGCCCGGACCCTGCTCCAGCTCCCGGACGCGACCCCGTACACCCCGGTGCTGCGCCTGCTCGCCGACCGGATCGTCACCTGGCACCACGGCCGGCGGCCCGTCCCGGCCGAGTTCGGCCCCGCCTTCTGGACCGCGCTGCCCGTCCCCGACGCCGAACGCCTGGACCTGCTGCGCCGCCTCCTCCCGGCGGACCCGGCACCGTCCGCACCGGCCGCCCGCCACCTGGACGCCGTCGCCGCACTGCTCGCCGCCGCACCCGGCGTCGTACAACCCCTGCTCACCCACTGGTTCACCGACGAGCGCCCGCTGCCCGCGACCCCGCACGCCACCGTGGCCACGGCCGCGCAGGCCCTGCTGCACACCCACCGCCACCACGCCCCCGACGACCTCACCGAGGCGCTGGCGGACTGCCCCCACCCGCGCGCCCGGGAACTGCTCGCCGCCCTCGCCGAGGACGAACCGCCGGCCCTCTGCCGGGCGGCCGACCGCTGGGCGCACGACGAACGCCCCGCCCGCCGGGCCGCCGCCGTCGCCTTCGGACTGCGCGCCGCCCCGCACGTCCGCACGGCGGCCGACCGCGCCCTGCTGCGCCGCGCCGCCCTCGCCGTGCTCGCCCGCCCCGCCGACCACGCCCTGTTCGGCGGCGCCCGCGCCGTACTGGTCCACGACCCGGGCACCCGCGACCGCCATCTGCCCGCGGCCCTCGGCCACTTCGCCGAGGGCGACCCGCGGATCCCGCCGGGCGCCCTCGCCCCGGCCCTCGCCACGCACCCCGAACCGGTCCTGGAGGCCTTCCGCGCCCGGCTGCGCACCGGCGACGCGGGCGGCTGCGCGGACGCCGCCCTGCGCGCCCTCGCCGGGACCACCGCCCCCGCCCTCGCCCGGCCGGTCGCCGCACTGCTCCGGGAGGCGGTGGAACTGCGCCCGGAGACCGCCGGGCCCCTCGCCCGCCGCGTCCACCGCCTGCTCGACCGGGGCCCCGCCGCCCGGCCCGTGCTGCTGCCCCTCCTCACCGCCCTGCTCGACGGCGGACCGGAACCCCTCCGGGCTGCCCTCGCCACCGTCCTGGCCGGCACCGGCACGCCCGCCTCCCGCCCGCTCCGCCGCGAACTGCTGGAGTTCCTGCTCGACCGGGAGGCGGATGCGGCCGTCCTGGACGCCGTCCTGCACGCGGCGGCGGCCCGGGAGGACACCGGCGGCGGACCGGACGAGGAGGAGACCCGGCACCTGCTCCACCGCACCGGCCTGCTCCTCGCCCGCACGCCCGAGGGCGCCGCCCGCTGCGACCGGGCCCTGTCCGGCCTCGTCCGGCACGTGCCCGGCTTCGCCGCGCGGCTGGCCCGCTGGCTGGCCGGCGCCCCCGACGACTGGGCCGCCGTGGTCGGCCCCGGCACCCGCCGCGTGCTGGAGAAACCGGCGGGCGTGCGCGTACCGGCCTGAGGGAATGCGGGACGGCCACGGGCGGACCCCGACCGGCCTGGGCGGATACGGGGCATACGCGCACCGGCCGGGGCGGCACCCCCGACGTGCGCCCCGTCACAGCCCCCATGCCGATGCTGGCGCGGAGCACCCGGCATGGCACCCTTAGACCTGCACAACGAGGTCAAGACAGACACGGACAAGGGTTCGAGGAGCGGTCACAGTGCAGCGCTGGCGTGGCTTGGAGGACATCCCCCAGGACTGGGGGCGCAGCGTCGTCACCATCGGTTCCTACGACGGCGTCCACCGCGGCCACCAGCTGATCATCAAGCACGCCGTCGACCGCGCCCGCGAACTGGGCGTGCCCGCCGTCGTCGTCACCTTCGACCCGCACCCCAGCGAGGTGGTCCGCCCCGGCAGCCACCCGCCGCTGCTCGCCCCGCACCACCGCCGCGCCGAGCTGATGGCCGAGCTGGGCGTCGACGCGGTCCTCATCCTTCCCTTCACCACCGAGTTCTCCAAGCTGTCGCCCGCCGACTTCGTGGTGAAGGTCCTGGTGGACAAGCTGCACGCCAAGGCGGTCGTGGAGGGCCCCAACTTCCGCTTCGGCCACAAGGCCGCCGGCAACGTCGGGTTCCTCACCGAGCAGGGCAAGACCTACGACTTCGAGGTCGAGGTCGTCGACCTGTACGTCACCGGCGCGGCGGGCGGCGGCGAGCCGTTCTCCTCCACGCTGACCCGCCGCCTGGTCGCCGAGGGCGACGTCGCCGGCGCCCGCGAGATCCTGGGCCGCCCGCACCGTGTGGAGGGCGTCGTCGTCCGCGGCGCCCAGCGCGGCCGGGAACTGGGCTTCCCGACGGCCAACGTCGAGACGCTCCCGCACACCGCCGTCCCCGCCGACGGCGTCTACGCGGGCTTCCTGCACGCCCAGGGCGAGGCCATGCCGGCCGCCGTCTCCGTCGGCACGAACCCGCAGTTCGACGGCACCGAGCGCACGGTGGAGGCGTACGCCATCGACCGCGTCGGCCTCGACCTGTACGGCCAGCACGTCGCCGTCGACTTCCTCGCCTACGTGCGCGGCCAGGCGAAGTTCGATTCCCTGGACGCCCTGCTGGAGCAGATGGCCGAGGACGTCAAGCGCTGCAAGGAGATCGTGGCGGCGGAGGGGTAGTCCCCGCCTGCTCGCTCCCCGTCGGCTCGCACGACGCGAAAGGGCGGCCGGTGCCCGGTGCACCGGCCGCCCTTTTCCGTGCGTCCCTACTGCTGCGGGGGCGGCGCCTGCGGCGGCTGCTGGCCCGGGTACGGCCGGGGGCCGCCCTGCGGCTGCCCGGGCTGCGGGTAACCGCCCGGCTGGGCCGGGTACGGCTGCTGCGGCGGGGCGTACGGCTGACCGGGCGCCTGCGGGTACGGCTGACCGGGCGCCTGCGGGTACGGCTGGCCCGGCGCCTGCGGGTACGGCTGCCCCGGCGCCTGGGGATACGCCTGGCCGGCTCCGTAGGGCTGCTGGTCGGGCGCGGCCTGGCCCGGCATCGGCGGGGCGGCCACCGGCGGCGGGTTGCCGTCGCTCGTCCACAGTCCGTGCGCCTGCTGGTGCCGGGTGAAGTCCTCGGCGACCAGCGCCGCGAGGTTGAAGTACGCCTCGCGCGTCTTCGGCCGCATCATGTCGAGGTCGACCTCGGCACCGGCGGCCAGGTGCTCGTCGAACGGCACGACGACGACCCCGCGGGTGCGGGTCTCGAAGTGCGCCACGATGTCCTCGACCTTGATCATCTTGCCGGTCTCGCGGACCCCGGAGATCACCGTGAGCGACCGGGAGACCAGGTCGGAGTACCCGTGCGCGGACAGCCAGTCCAGCGTCGTGCTGGCGCTGCTCGCACCGTCCACGGACGGTGTGGAGATGATGATCAGCTGGTCGGCGAGGTCCAGCACCCCGCGCATCGCGCTGTACAGCAGGCCGGTGCCCGAGTCGGTCAGGATCACCGGGTACTGCCGGCCGAGGACGTCGATCGCCCGCCGGTAGTCCTCGTCGTTGAACGTGGTCGAGACGGCCGGGTCCACGTCGTTGGCGATGATCTCCAGACCGGAGGGCGCCTGGGAGGTGAACCGCCGGATGTCCATGTACGAGTTCAGGTACGGGATGGCCTGGACGAGGTCGCGGATGGTGGCCCCGGTCTCCCGGCGCACCCGGCGCCCGAGCGTTCCCGCGTCCGGGTTGGCGTCGATCGCCAGGATCTTGTCCTGCCGCTCGGTGGCCAGGGTGGAGCCGAGCGCGGTCGTCGTGGTCGTCTTGCCGACACCGCCCTTGAGGCTGATGACCGCGATCCGGTAGCAGGACAGCACCGGCGTGCGGATCAGCTCCAGCTTCCGCTGCCGCTCGGCCTCCTCCTTCTTCCCGCCCAGCTTGAACCGGCCGCCCGCCGCGGTGGGCCGGCCGCTCTTCGTCTTCTGCCTCTTGTTGTTGAGCAGCCGGTCCGAGGACAGCTCCACGGCGGCGGTGTAACCGAGCGGCGCGGCACCGGGGTTGGTCGGCTGCCGCTGGTCGTGCCGCACGGCCTGCGGCCACGCGGCCCCGGTGCGCGGATCGACCGGCGCCTGCGGGACCCCGGGACCGGCGGGACCGGACTCCGCGCCCTGCGGGGGCTGCGGGAAGCCGTAACCGCCGGGCGGGGTGGACGCGTTGGGGCCCGGCTGCGGACCGGCCGCCGGTGCGGTGGGCTGGTCCGGCTGGGGGGCCGGGGGCTGCGGGAAGCCGTAACCGCCGGGCTGCGCCGGGGGGATGGGGACGCCGGGCTGGGGGAAACCGTAGCCGCCGGGCGGGGTGGGCGCGTTGGGGCCCGGCTGCGGACCGGCCGCCGGTGCGGTGGGCTGGTTCGGCTGGTGGGGGGTGGCGGGCGGCCGGCTCGGGTCGTGCGGCTGGTGCCACCCGGCGGGCGCGGGCTGCGGGGGCTGCGGCTGGAACGGCGGCTGCGCGCCGGGCGCACCGGCCGGACCCTGCCCGTCCGCGGGCTGCGGCTGCCGGCCCGGCATCGGTCCGGGCTGCTGCGGCCACTGGGCGGCGGGCGCGGGGGCGGCGGGCTGGTACGCGGGCGGCAGCGGCGGCAGCCCGTCCTGCGGCGGAGGCGGCGGCGTCCAGCCGGGCTGGGCACCCTGTGGAGCCGGGGGAGCGGGCGGCACGGCGCCGTACGGGGCACCGGCCCCGGGCTGCGGGGCCACCGGGGGCTGCGGGAAGCCGTAGCCACCGGGCTGGGGAACGGGGGGCTGCTGGGACGCGGGGGGCTGGGGGAATCCGTAGCCCCCGGGCTGGGGAGCGGTGGGCTGCGAGGCGGCGGGCTGCGAAGTGCCCGGCTGCGGGACGTCCGTGGAGGGCGGCGCGGCGGGCTGCCGGGCGGCGTCGTGCGGGGCGCCGGCGGCCGGGGTGCCCTCACCCGGAACGCTGTCCTCGGACGTGCTGTCGCCGGGCTCGCTCTGCCGAGCCGTGGCCTCCTGGGCAGGGCCGTCCTGGCCGGTGCCGCTCTGAGCCGTGTCCGCCTGCGCGGTGCCGTCCTGAGCCGTGCCGTCCTGCACCGTGCCGTCCTGAGCCGTCCCGTCCGCCGGGACGGCGTCCGGCCGCTCCGGCGCGGCGGAGCGCGCGGGGTCGGCGGCGCCCTCTCCGGCGCCGTCCTCCTCGGCGGTCTCCCCGGCACGCCCGCCGACCGTGCCGTCCTCCGCCACGGAACCCTCGGCGGCAGCCGGTTCCGCGTCCTCCCTGCCGTCCTCGGCCGCCTCTGACGCGCCGTCACCAGCGGCGAAGGTGTCGGTGGCGGCGGCCTCCGCCGCGGCGCCCCCGTCCGCGGCGCCCTCGCCGCCCCGGGACTCCCCGGCCCCGGCACCGGCCCCGGCGCCCTCTGCCGAACCGACCGCGGTCCCGGCCTGCTTGACCTCGGCCGCCGCGCGCTCGGCGAACTCGGCCAGTTCGCGCTTCAGGGCGCCCGCGGAGAACCGCATGGTCGCCCCGCTCTCCAGGTCCCCGTTGTCCGTCTCCGACTCGCCCGCGCCGGGGGCGGCCGGCACCTCCTGCCCGGCCGGCTGCGGCTGCTGCGGTTCGAAGCCCTCGGGCAGCCGGGGCATCGGGACGGGGCCGCCGGCCGGCGGCGCGGGCTGCGCGGCCGGGGCGTACGGCGCACCTGTCGGGGCGGGCGGTGCGTACGGCGTCCCCTGCGGGGCGGGCGGTGCGTACGGTGTCCCCTGCGCGGGCGTGGCCCCGTGCGAGGGAGCGGGCGGCGGATACGCGGCGCCCTGCCCAGGGGTGTACGGAGCCCCCGGCGGCGGAGCGAACGGAGTGCCCTGCTCGGGCGTGCCCGTCGGCTGGGGGGCCGCCGGCGGCACGGCACCCGGGGCCGGCGGGCTCGCCGGGAACGACGGCACCCCGGCGCCGGCCGGGGCGCCCGGGTCGGCGAAACCGCCCGCGCCCGAGGAACCCCCCTGCGTACCGGAGGCGTTCTGCGTGTACCAGGCGGGGGGAGCGTAGTCGATGGTGAACTCGCCGGTGGTCTCGACGGCCTCCGCGTCGGGCTGGTCATCGCCGGGTGTGTCCCAGCCCCCGCGCATCCCGTCCCGATCGCTGCTCACAATTCCTCCTGGTGTGGTCGAGCACCCTCATGCCGTGCCGGGGCGACCATGTCGTGTCGTACCGAGTCGTCCGTAGTCGTTCGGGGCGGTCCGACTCGCCGGCCCCCCCGGGACACCGACGCCCGGCCCACGGGTCCTGCCATCGCGCCCGCTCCCAGCCTAATCACCGGAAGCCGCACCCCGGCAGGCCCGCCCGCCTCTCCGCGTCCGCCCACCGGCCCGGCGCCCGCCCGGAGGCGCCCCACCCGTCCCACCAGGCCACCAGGACGCCCTGACAAAAGGGACGGGGAAGGGCAGTTCAGTCCATCCGGCGCGGGGTGCCCAACAATCCGATCTCGGCGTCCGTGGGTTGCGTCAGCACGTACTGCCGGTCACGGTCGGAGCACCACAGGGTGACCCCGTCGGGCAGCGCCGGCAGCGACTCCACCTCGGTCCGCGACAGCCCCATCGTGCGCCCCAGTTCGGCCGCCTCGTCCGGCGAGACCCGCTGGATGCCGGCGAGCCGCGCCTGCCGCAGCAGCCGGGGCGCGACCGGACTGAGGTACGGCAGCAGCGTCAGTACCGACTGCCAGGGACCCGACACCACCCGGCCGCGCGGGGGACGCATACCGCAGTCCCGCACCACGAGCACCGGCGTACCGGCGGAGGCGCCCTGCGGCGGGACGCGCCCGACGTCGTACACGGACAGGCCGTTCTGGCCGCCGCCCATCGCGTGCACCATCTGCATCCAGGCCTGCGGCCGGCCGGTCTCCACGGCGACCCGGGCTCCCGTGGCGGCGGAGCGCAGCGCCAGCACCTGCGCGGTCCACAGGCCGCCGATCAGGACGACGTCGTAGGGCGTGGGCCGGTTGATGCCGAGCACGGCCGGCTGTCCCTCGGCGTCGACACCGGCCACCACCCCGTCGTCCCCGATGGGCAGGGCCAGCGCGTCCAGTTGACCAACCGGCAGCCCGTGCCGGCCGTGCCGGGGCCCGATCAGGCCCAGCCCGCGCCGCAGCCGGTCCACCGCGCGCCGCGGCCCGGACGGCTCGCGTGCCCCCGGCGCCGCGGGGGCCGCCGGAGCCGTCCCGGAAGGAGTCGTCGGAGTCGTCGTCACCGCGCACCTCCGAGGGGCAGAGTGGCCAGCATGCCGGGCAGCTGCTCGCGGTCGAGCCGGGCCAGGCCCGCCCCGGACTGCCGGGCGGCGTCCTCCAACGCCCGCCGCGCGGCCACGAGTTCGTCGTCGCTGCGCCCGGTCACCCGCAGGTGCCCGCACAGCGACACCTCCTGCCGCTCCCCGGGGGCGAGCGTCAGACTGAAGGTGGTCGCCAGGGCCGGCACCGCCGTGACCCGGGCGACGAACTGGGGCAGGGACTCGGCCCGGCCGCCGCCCAGCGGGGGCCAGCGCCGCACCCAGTACGTGGTGTGCCGCCGGTTGTCACAGCGCCAGCTGCGCCCCGACTCCTCCGTGCGCCGCTCCCGGGTCTCGCTGCGCCCCGCCTCCGCCGTGACCAGCGGATTGGCGCAGGCCGAGGTCGCGAGGGCGGCGACCAGCTCCTCCTCGTCCAGCACCCGGGCCCGGAAGCCCGCACCGGTCAGCCGGCTCGCCAGATGGTCCGCGGCCCGTACGACGCACTTCTGCGCGCCCTCCAGCCCGCCGCCGCGCGCGGCCACGGCCTCCGCGCACAGTTCGGGGTCCAGCTTCAGCGCGATCCAGGTGATGCGCACGGCCGGGGCGCCGGTCTGCTCCTGCAACGGGACGTAGTTGGCGACGGCCACCGACTGCTGGGGCAGGTGCAGCGCGGGCGCCGGCTGCGTGTGCAGCACGATCTGCGCGGACTCCAGGCGGATCCCGTCCACCTCCAGCGCGTCCCGGACCAGCCCCAGCGGCAGCGGCTGGCGGCTGCGCTCGGCGCGCAGCGCGGTCGCGTCGGCCTCCACCTGGAGCACGGCCGTGACGAACGTGCCGTCCCCGACGATGCCGGCCGGCCGCCGGTCCCGCGCGCCGTACGAGTACGTGCGCAGGGCCGGTTCGCACTCCACGGCGGGGACCAGTCCGGGTTCCGTGCCCGGCGGTACCGGGGTGTCCGCGGCCCGCTTCTGCCGTGCCCGCAGCTCCCGCGCGGTGGCGAGCCACTCCGGCAGGGACCGGCCCCGCCGCCGTACGAAGGCCAGCAGGACCAGCACCAGCGCGAGCACCGCCGCCGGCACCAGGGCCGCCATGCCGACCGCCCAGCCGACGAGCAGCACGGCCGCCGCCAGCTCCACCAGCACGAGCCGTTGCAAACGGAACGAGCCGGCCTGGCCCGGGCGTTGCCTGAGGCCGGGCGTGACCTGCTGGCGGTCGCCGCCGCGCCGGGCGGACGCACCGCGCGGCGCGGATCCGGACCCGGCCGCGCGGCCTCGTGCCGCCGACCGGCCGCGCGCTCGCGTCCGCGTTCCGGAAGCCATCACTCCATCCCCCCGATTTGCTCACAACTCGCTGGAACCAGGCCACTGAACAAGGCCCTTGAGGGCCCAGGTACCCTACCCGCTCCACGAGACCCGCTCCGTAGAAGGCATAGTAGGGGCCGGGTCCGACAACGGAGGGCGGGGGAGCGTGGTCCCCGGGCGCGCTCCGCGTGAGTCACGGGGAGAAACAGGCACAGATGGCATCTCGGCGGGACCAACTCAACGCCTACACCTTCGCGAAGCGCCGCATGCTCGCGTCGTTCGTGCAGTCGTCACCGGATGCCTCCGACGAGGGAGCCCCCCGGCCGCTGCGCGCGATCCTGCCCGGCGCGATCGTCGGCGTGGTGGTGCTGGCGGCCTTCGGTGCCTGGGGCATGTTCAAGCCGACCGCCCCGCAGGGCTGGGACGCCCCCGGCCAGAAGGTGATCATCGCCAGCAAGTCCACCACCCGGTACGTCGTCCTGAAGACCAAGGACAAGGTGCAGCTCCACCCGGTCCTCAACATGGCCTCGGCCAAGCTCGTCCTCGACACCCAGAACGACGTCGACGTGGTCACCGTCGACGAGTCGGTCCTCGACAACGGCGAGATCCCGCACGGCGTCACCATCGGCATCCCCTACGCCCCCGACCGGCTGCCCTCCGGCAAGGAGGCCGGCGCGGCCAAGGAGTGGGCGGTCTGCGAGCGCCCGAGCGGCAGCGGCGGCTCCGTCCAGAAGGCCGCGTTCGTGCTCGCCGACCGGGACCGGGACAAGCTCCGCGGCAGCCGGCAGAAGCTGCGCGGCGGCGAACTCCTCTACGTCGCCACCCCGGACAAGAAGCAGTACGTGGTCGACGCGCACGGCCGGGCCTACCCCGTGGCCGCCGACGACAGCCTGCTGCTCCAGACCATCGTGGGCGCCGACCGCACCCCTCAGCGGGTGAGCAAGGCGTGGATCGACACCCTGCACCCGGGCGACCCGATCAGCTTCCCCTCGGTCACCGGCGTGCCCGCCGCCGCCGCGAACGCCCCCGGCCAGCTCGACGAGGGCGCCAACCGCGTCGGCATGGTGCTGCGCGCCCCCGTCAACGGCCACGAGCAGTACTTCGTCGTCCTGCCCGGCCGGGTCGCCCCCGTCTCCGACTTCGTCGCCCAGCTCCTGCTGGCCAGCACGGACCTCGTGAAGCTCGGCCAGAACGGGCACGCCCAGGAGGTCAGCGCGGGCGCCATCACCCGGGGCGCGCCCTTCGCCGCCGACCACACCTGGCCCACCGAGAAGCCCAGCGCCGTCAACGACCCGGCCCCGGCCGACGGCAGCCGCAACACCGTCTGCAACGTCCTCCACCACGTCGACCCCGACAACGGCGCCACCACCCTGAGCACCTGGGCCGGCACCGACTTCCCGGCGGTGCTGCCCACCGGCTCCTCCAGCGCCTACGTCACCGCCGGGTCCGGCCAGCTCTACCGCCAGTTCCAGGGCCGGGAGACCAAGGCCGGCCCGGTCTTCCTGGTCACCGACACCGGCCTGCGCTACGCCCTGCAGTCCAACGACGACAGCGCCGGCGACGACAAGGGCATCGGCGTCTCCGCCAAGCAGCGCAAGCAGCTCCAGCAGGAGGCCAAGCTGGCGCAGACCCGCCTCGGCTACGCGGACGTCAGCCCCGCCCCCATCCCCGCGCCCTGGTCGGAGTTCCTGCCGACCGGCCCCCGCCTGTCGACGGCGGCGGCCCGCCAGCCGCAGGGTTCCTGAGGGGGACGACGATGACGTCCACGTTCCGCGCCCGTACGGCCCTGGCGGCGGCCACCGCCGTCGCCGCCACCCTGCTGGCGGCGCCCGCGGCCACCGCGGACTCCGCTTCCGACCAGTGCACGTTCGACAAGACCAACCACAAGTACGCCGGCACGCCCTGGGCGCTGCAGCGCGTCAACCTCGACGAGCTGTGGACCCAGTCCAAGGGCAGGAACGTCAGGGTCGCCGTCATCGACACCGGCGTCGACACGGCCAACCCGCAGC
This sequence comes from Streptomyces sp. NPDC104831, assembly GCF_055583025.1. Classification (NCBI taxonomy): domain Bacteria; kingdom Bacillati; phylum Actinomycetota; class Actinomycetes; order Kitasatosporales; family Streptomycetaceae; genus Streptomyces; species Streptomyces sp. NPDC104831. Next base: position 28,296 of record NZ_JBVJOT010000008.1, on the reverse strand, counting down.
TCTCGCACGCCGTCGACGCGTCCCGGGGGGCCAACTTCCTCCCCACCAAGGACAAGGAGGGCCAGCCCCTCGACCGCGGCAACAGCAAGGGCACCACCGACACCGTCGGCCACGGCACCCGGGTCGCGGGCATCATCGCGGCCCGCCCCATGAAGGGCACGGGCTTCGTCGGGCTCGCCCCCGAGGCCACCATCATCCCGATCAAACAGAACGACGCGGACGGCAACGGCACGGCCGCCACCCTCGCCCGGGCGATCCGGCACGCGATCCGGGCCAAGGCCGACGTCATCAACATCTCCCAGGACACGGCCAACGCCGTCCCGCCGGACGACGACCTGCGGCGCGCGGTCGACGAGGCCCTGGCCGCCGACATCGTCGTGGTCGCCTCGGCCGGCAACGACGGCCTCGGCGGCAACCGGAAGAAGACGTACCCGGCGTCCTACCGGGGAGTCCTCGCGGTGGCGGCGTCGGACCGCAACAACGAACGCGCGGCCTTCTCCCAGTCCGGCGACTTCGTCGGCGTGGCGGCCCCCGGCGTCGACATGATCTCCACGGTCCCCAAGGGCGGGCACTGCCCCGACAACGGCACGAGCTTCTCCGCGCCCTACGTGGCGGGCGTGGCCGCGCTGATCAAGGCCAAGCACCAGGACTGGACGCCCCGGCAGATCGTGGCCCAGATCGAGCAGACCGCCGAACGCTCCATCGCCGGCCACGACCCCCTGGTCGGCTGGGGCGTGGTGGACCCGGTCAGGGCCCTCACCGAGGACGACCACCCCATCGAGTCCCCGCACCCCGACGCGGGCCTCACCCACGCGGAGGCCCCCACCCCCGCCCGCCTCACCCTCGGCGAGACCCCGCGCGAACGCACGGCCCGCGTCGCGACCTACGTCGCCGTGGCCGTGGCGGTCCTGGTGGCGGGCCTCGGCGGCGCGGCGGTGGCGGTCCGCGACGCCCGCCGCCGGCGCCGCGGCCTGCGGGAAGGCAGGCCGTGGACGCGCTGAACAAGCTGAACGTCCTGTCGCTGGTGCTGTCCGCGGTGCTGGTGGCCATGGCCTGCGTCAAGTCGGACCGGGTCCGCTCCTGGCGCGCGAACGTCAACCCGTCGGCCCCGGAACTGCCCGACTCCGCCTTCGTCGTGGCCCGCGTCCTCTTCCTCGGCATGGCGGGCATGGGCGTCTACCTGGCCGTCCAGGGCTTCGGCGTCTCCGACGACGCCTCATGGAGCGACGGCGAGCTGACCGGCGCGGTCCGCCGGGCAGCCGACGACCTGGACGGCTACACCTTCCGGGCCGACGACGCGGGCACGCCCCTGGCCTTCACCGACTACGCGTCACTGATCGAGGAGAAGGTCATCCGGTACGGCGGCGGCGACGCCCCGGAGTACGGGGTGACGGTCGAGCCGGCCGAGACCAACACGAAGGCGAAGGCGTCCTTCACCATCACCGCCGACGGCACGGACACCGCCTTCTGCACCCACCTCGAGCGCACCCGCTCCAAAGAGGACGACTACACCCCACCGGGCATCACGGGCGGCGAGGGAACCCTGACGTACCAGGGCTACCGCCTCGAAACCTCCCTGCGGAAGGGCGAGTGCTGACGGGGCACGCCCACCCCCCTTCCACCCGAAAGAGGGAAACCCCTCAACCCGGCATCCCCGCCGACGGCCGCTCGCCCGCCTCCGCCTGCTCGGCCCGCTGCGCGAAGACGTCGGCGAACCGGTTCAGATAGGAGTCGGTCATGCCGACCTGGGGGCCGGTCTCGGCCATGGACAGCATGATGACGCTGCCCACCCGTGCCTGGACCAGCAAGCCCTTCGATCCCTTGGCCATCGAGGAACTGAGACCGGCCACGGCGTTCCGCCGGTCGCCGATGTTCCCGGCCGACACGGTGCCTGCTTCCGGCACCCACTGCTTCCACGCCTTCCAGACGGTCCAGTACGCGGCCCGGGCCGTGTCCTCGTCGCGGTACGTCTGGACGAGGAAAGAGATGTCCGGCTTCCCCTCCTGGTGATAGGCGGCCACGCCGAAGAAGCGAACTCGCGCGCAGGAGTTCTGCCCGGCTGTGTCGTGGCACCGGCCGATGCCCATCTCCTTGGCCTTCTTCAGCGAGTAGGCGACCGGCTCCAGGGAGGCCTCCCACCCCGGCAGGGACACGGCGTCCGGCAGCACGGCTTTGGCCCGGCCGGCATCGAGGGACGAGACCCCTCCGGGGCTCCCATCCCCACACCCGCCCAGCAGCACGAGACAACCCGCGACCGCCACGGCGGCCCGGCTCACGCTCACCCCGTCACCTTGGCGGGCGCGTCGCACTTGGCCTGCCGGTGCGCGAACGACGCGGCGTTCCGGGCGAGCGCGATCAGCCCATCCCGCACCTCCGCACCCGAGGCACCACCTCGCTGCCTGAGCTCCACGACGACGCTCAGATGCTCCCGGGGGCCTTTGTCACGGCACGGGACGTAAACGGCCGCGATCCTCTCCGAAGCGACCGCCTTGTCCCCGGCCCGGAACGGCGTCACGGAGGAGGGCACCGCGGCATTCCCGAGCACGTCGTCCACCCACTCCCCGGCATTGTCGTAGCCCTGCATCCGGGCCGTCGCCACGAGAAGCATCTTCCCGTCCCCCTTGACGAAGCAGGACGTCTCATACGTGCGATCCGTGTCATCGATGCGGCGATGCATGATCTGGTCATCGAACGAGTACGACGTCTTCCCGGGGAGGATCCTCCGCAGCGCGGCAGCCGAGTCGGCGGGGGATCCCAAGGTCCTGCACGCGGCGGAGGTCGTGATCTCCCCCTTCTCTCCTCCGAACGGGACAGCGCCACACGCGAAGGCCAGTCCGCCCCCCAGGGCCACTACGCCCACGACGCCACCGATGAGCGAAAGCAACGATCGGTTACGCATGGCGGTGACGCCGTCTCTCACGCGCATTCACGGGACCGCCCGACGGCTTCGGTGAACGCGGCCGACAGCTTCTTCATGGCGGAGGGGTCGCCGCGGTCCGGGTCGTCGACCCGGATCGAGGTGTACAGAAGATGCCGGGCGTGGCCGGGATTCCTGCAGCCCTTGACCAGTTTGACAGCGCCTGTTCCGGTGTAGAAGAAGTCGTCGTCGGCCGACTGCGCGGCCTTGTCGGTCTCCGGGTTGGCGGTGACGACGGTCGACACGTCGACGTCCTCCTCCCACCACTGGAGATCGGCCGTCACCGCCCACGTTCCGTCCACGTCCACCCGGCAGATCTTCCTGGTGGGAACCGGCTGCGTTTCCAGCACCTTGACCTTTTTGCCCGCCGGAAGGAAGGGGGAGAGAAGGCCGGGGTCCACCGACGCGCCACACAGGGCTCTGGGTACGGCGTATTCCTTCTTCGCCGCAGGCTCCGAGCACGCCGACGCCAAGCCGAACGCCGCGACGGCCACGGTGCCGGCCACGGCACGGCGAGCCCATGTGCGCCCGGCCTTCCTCGGTCGGTTCGACATCGGCATCAGATGTCCGTGACGAGTTCGGGCCCGACCTGCTGCATGTAGTTGCCACCCTCCATGAACCCCTTGGAGGAGGAGTCCTCCGCCCAGGAGGCTACGTCATCGGTATTACCGATGTGGTAGGCCTTGGCCGCGTCGTAAGCGGCCTTCCTGGTGTACTTCATGTTGTTCTCGTTGCCGAGCTGCCAGTTCTCGCCCATCTTGCTGCCGGCCTCTTCCTTGGCGCTGCCCTCGGCGTCCTTGAAGAGTTCTTCCAGCATCATGCTGGTCGCGGTTCCGGCCGCGCCGCCGACGCCGGCGCCGACTGCCGGTGACGCGATGAAGGAAGTACCGACACCGACACCGGTACCGACCGTTCCCGACAGGAGGTTCTTCCACTGGGCGACCGAGTGGTCGAAGTCCTTGTCCTTGGCGTCGGCCGGGCCCGCGACCGCTTCGTTCCGTCCCATGGCCAGGGTCCCGGAAACCTGGCCGGAGTGCCGCGCGATATCACGTACCGTGAGTTCCGGATCCTGGTGTGGACGTGCGCTTTCGGGCAGGTCCGGATTCAGGTGGTATTCCATCAACTTGCCCATGTAATTCTTCTGGCCCACCTCGACGGCCGCATACCCGTTCGGGTCCTGGCCGACGGCGAAGAGGAAGCGCGTCACTTCGCGACGATCGAGTTCGGCCTCCGTGCCCTGGACGGGGTAGAGCTTCTGAATGCGATCCCAAGCCGCCTGGCCGTCCGCGTCGTTCTTCCCGGGGTGCTGGTCGACGTCGGTGGTCGCACGGTCGATGTCCGGAAGGTACTCCGAGGCGATCTGACCGATGCTGTCCGACATGTACCCGTGATCCGTGAGGCGTCCGTTGTCGTCCGAGATCGAGGACACGATGTCCTCGAACAGCTTGGCCTGTCCCGGAGTATGCGCGGGGGTGTCCTCTGTGGGCAGTTCGCCCGCGGGATGGCCTGTGGCCGCCGCCTCCAGAGCCGAAGCGAGGTTGTTGCGGCCGTCCGTGCTCTCGCCGCGGCTCAGGTCGCTGTTGCTCTCGTGCGGCCAGTCCCGGTCCTCGAAGAGGTACTTGAAGTTGGAGACCGCGTGCTTGTGGTCCCCGTCCTTCGGGATGAAGTCGTCGTTGAAGAAGTCGGTCGCCGCACCCGGGTTGTTCGAGAGACCCTTGAGGTAGCCCGACAAGGGGTCGAAACCGGAGTCGCCCTTCATGTGGTTGAGGTACGGGCTGAACCCCATCCGCTGCCAGGCCCCGTGCTTCCCGTCGTCCGTGAACTTCCGTTCCGTCTCCATGAGGCTCTTCCCGTACTGCTTCATGAAGTCGTCGTCGTAGTCGCCCACGCGCATGAGGTTGCTCATGACCTGGAACCCGAGCAGGCCGCCGCGCTTGCCGCCGACCTCCTGGTCGCCGAGGTCGACCATGCGCCGCTTCCACTCGGTCATGTCGGCCGTGTCGCTCTGGCTGGCCGTGGCGAGCGTGAGCCCGAGGTTCTTCTGCAACTCGCCCAACTGGTCGCGCCGTGCGTGGTTCACGTCCCACGCCACCTGGGGGTCACTGACATCGGCCCAGAAGGAGAGGGTCTTCTCCGGCCCGAGGTCCTTCGCGAAGCGCTCCGAGAACAACGGATCGTCGTGGTACTTCTTCAACCCGGCGTTGAGCCGGTCGAAGTCCTCCACCGACAGGTCGTCGATGTCCTTCTTGGCCAGCTTCGCCAGTTCGTCGGCTTCCTTCACGGCCGCCGCCGCGGTGTCCCGGTCCTTGTAGCCGGCGTCCGAGAAGCCCATCCGGGCCTGGTCGACGATCGCCATGAGGACGTCCTTGGCCGAGTTGTCGCTCTCGGTGGCCTTGCTGAGGATGCCCTGGATCTCGTCGCGGAGGTCGTCGACGTCCTTCTGGTTGGTCGCGCTCTTGTTGCCGCTCGGGTCCGAGCCCCAGTCGGGCCGCGTGTTGCCCATGACCGTGAACTTGCCGCCGCCCGCGTCCGTGACGGTGAGGTTCTTCTTCTGGCCGCGCGAGACGGCGTCCGTCAGCTGCTGGTGGAACGTCTTCAGCTCGTCCCGGGTGTCGAGCAGGATCTTGTAGATGGTGGTGGCCTGCGTGTGGGCGTCGCCGAACTCGCCGGCCGTCTTCCCGATGAACTGCTTGGAGACCTGGGCGTTCACGCCGGCCCAGTCGGCCGCGTTGGCGGCCTTGTGCAGATCGTCTTCGGCGTCCTTCTTGAGGTCCGCGAGGTGGTTCACCAGCGTCGACCAGTCGCCGACGGCGTCGTCGAGCAGCTTGAAATTGGCGTGGTAGAGGGCGTTGAAGTCCATTGGTGGTCGTCCCAGGGAGAGCGTGGCGGCGGTGTGATCGTCTGCGTCGTCGACAACCGGCGCCGCTATTCCTTCTTCTTGCCCTTGTCCTTGCCGTCGTCGCCGTAGTCGTTCTTCGCGCCCGGCGCCCCCACCCGCTCGTCGAAGCCGTCGTCCAAGGCGTCGATGCTGCTCATCTGGCGCTGGATGTAGTGCTCGTCGTTCGCGTGCACGGCCTTGGTGGTCTGCATGTGGTTGGAGATCTGGGCGCAGGCGTCCATCAGCGACTTCAGCTGCTCTTCCCAGCGGTTCGAGACGTGCTGGAGGCCGGCGCCGAGGGCGAAGCCCTGCTGGGTGAGGTCGCCGGCCGCGGAGTCGCTGCTCGGGGTCGCCACGCGGGCCTTGTCCCACAACTGGTCGTAGAGGTGGTGGGCGGCGCTGCCGATCTTCTCCAGGTCCTTGTGGCCGACCTTGAGGTCACCGGTCTTGCTGGGGAGGACATAGGGGCCGTAGGTGCCGCCGCCCCCGTCGACGTGGTTGAGCTGCATATGTGCCGACTGTCCCTGGGCAGCCTGCGCCTTGAGCTGCTCCCATTCGTCCCATCCCATGGAAGGGCCCCTTCCCCCGTGGTTAGTCCGGTGCCGGGTCAACCTAGCAACCAACGCCAGGGAAAATTTGCGCCATGTCCGCCATGTGCGACCTGTCGGGCGTGAAAATTCGGCGGAGAGTACCGCCTGAGGGGCCGGTTTCAGGGTTTCCGGGTTCCGGTGCGGGGTAACCCCCGGCCCGTGCGTGTGAAGCTTCTGAGTAGATACCGAAGCTCTTCTGTCGTTATTGACCGTCTTGTCGCCATCCGGCGCACCGTGAGCCGGTCACTTCGGGACACCATCGCAACTGAACTGTCGCAGAGTTCAGTTGGCCACCATTTAGGCAGTGACTACAGTGGTCCGCGATGGATCGACGGCGCGGCCGGCTCCCGCCCGATCCGTCCAGCACTACCAACGGGGAAACGGGGAAGGGGTCGCGGTGGGCGACGGTGGCGGCTCGGGCATGAGGCGCGGCATTGATGCGCTGCAGGAGTTCAAGGACAAGCTCGACGGCGCGCTGACGGAGTACGAGGGCGGGCACGGAGGCCCGTCCCAGATAGCGCAGCAGACACTCAGCCGGTCGTCGTTCGGCGGCACGAACGCCCCGTTCGACGAAGCGGGGGACCTGCACACGGCGTACGAGACGGTCCACTCGCGCCTCACCCACCTTTCGAAGACTCTCGGAATGCACATCGAGGCCCTGAAGCTCGCCTCGCACGCGGCGGATGCCACCTACGACGGGACCGAGGACGAGGTCCACCGTCGGTTCTGGCGGATCCGCACGGAACTCGACGCGCAGTACCAGGACGAAGCGCAGAAGGGCACTGCCGCCGGCAAGCAGGGGGCGGAAGGCAAGTCGACGGGGAAGACGGACCTCACGTGAGCGACGACTGGAAGCAGAAACCCGAATACAAGTCCGCCGCGCAGCAGGTCGACAAGGAGGTCGGCCAGCAGGTCGCCCCCATAACGACCGCGCAGAACGTACTGGCACACATGCCGCTCTTCGGCGGTGTCCGGGTCAACCTCGTCGGGTCGACGAACTTCGAGGGCCACAAGCTCAACGACATGATCGACCTGGTCGAGCATGCCAATCCCGAGCACCTGGAGCTGACCAGCAAGTCCCTGTTCGACGCCGGCAAGGCCATCCGCAAGGCCGCAGCGGACCTTGAGCAGCACCTCAGGGTCGACTGGGAGGGCGAGGGCGCCGAGGCCTTCCACGCGTACACGCAGAAGCTCATCCACTACACCAACAGCCTCGCGGGATACGCCGACGCGGCCGGCACCCACATCTCCGTAGCGGCCACGGGGCTCGCCTCGGCCCGCAGTTCCATGCCGCCCAGGGACACCCGCCCTGCGGCCGAGCAGAAGCTGCCCACCGAGCTGCCCAAGGCCAAGCAGGTCGACAGCAACCCGGACTACGCGGCCGCGCTGAAGGTCGAGAAGAACCGGCAAGAGGCCATCAACCAGATGAACCGGCTCGCCTCGTATTACAAGGTCGCGGCGACGGACCTCAGTAAGGAGAAGGAGCCGGAGCCGATCGAGCCCATTCCGAACGTCGGAGTGCCTACACGTTGGCGTGACGACCAGAAGCGAAGGTACGGTTCGGGACCCGAGGCGTCATCGGCATCGAACCCTACTGCCGCGGTTCGGGGCGATGCCGGTGAAGGTTACGCCGGTACGACCACGTCGAACGGGACAACGGCCCACGGGCACACCCACGTTCCGCCCCTCAAGGAAGTCCACGAGCCCGGTGCGCCCTCCGGCCACGACGTCGGCACGGAGATCAACACCACGACCACCCTGCCTCCGCAGGCACCCACCACTCCGTCGCCCAGCTCTCCGACGCCGACTCTGCCGACGACCAGCGGCGGCGGCCCGGTGCCACCGCTGCCCACCGGGCCGATGGCACCCCCTGTCACGCCGACCGGCCGTACCCCCGGCTACGGGCCGAGCGGCCGCCCCCCGGTGACCGCGCAGGGGCGTACCGGCCCTGCGGGTACCGGAAGCGGCCGAGGACAGCAGGGGCCGGCGGGTCAGTCGGGGCGTACCGTCTCCACCGGCCGGGTGCCGCAGGGACCGAATGGCCAGACCGGGCGGTCCGTACCGGGCGGCCGGGTCCCGCAGGGCCCGACGGGCCAGGCTCATGCCACGGGGCGCGCGACCCCGGTGGGCCAGCAGGGCGCACGCGGCCCTGTTCAGTCAGGGCGCACTCCGGTAGGCCGTCCCGTCACCGGCGGTACGCCGAGGACGACCGGGACCCCTGGTGGACGTCCTGGTGCAACCGGTCCCGCGGGTCCAGCGCGCAACGGCGTCGTGGGTGGCAAGCCCGTCACGGGCCGTACGCCCGGATCCACGGCCGGTCCCCGGGTCCCGCGCGGTATGGTCGTCGGCGCCGAGGAGCCGACCTCCTCCACGCAGCAGAAGGGCGCCCTGAGTCAGCGAGGCGTCGTCGGCGCCCCCACGGCGAAGCCGGAGACCGGTGCGGGCCAGGCGGTGCTGCGCTCGGCGAGCAACCCCGAGGGCGCCATTGGGGCGCCCCGTGGTTCCGCGAAGGGTTCCGAGTCCGGCACTTCGGGGCTCGGCCGCGGTGCCGTGGGGGGCCGCCAAGGCTCGGACAGCGGGGCTGGTCGTAGCCGCGGGACTGCCGAGAGGGAACAGCGCCGCCCGTCCCAGCAGCGGCGCGACGCGCCCCACACGAGTGACTGAACGAGCGAGGACACACAGGCATGAAGCCAGGGACCGGCCGTAGCGGCCCGAGGAGGGCCCTCCTGACGAGGCGCAACGCGCGGCGTCTGTCCGCCGTGTGTTCGGCTCTCGGCGCGCTCGTCGTCACGTCGGCGACGCTCGCTCCGGAGGCTGCCGCCGTCGATGTTCAGTCCAAGGAGTGGTACCTGGACTTCATGGGTGCTGACGACATCTGGAAGATCAGCACGGGCAAGGGGGTGAAGGTCGCCGTGATCGACAGTGGGGTCAATCCGGCGACGCCCTCCCTCAAGGGGCAGGTGCTGGTGGAGGAGGTACCCAAGTCCGTCTCCTATCACGTCACGCATGACAAGGCAGGGCACGGCACCTCAATGGCCGAGATCATCGCGGGTACGGGAGCCGGTGGCGGTATCAAGGGCCTTGCTCCAGATGCCAAAATCATTCCCTTCCGTGTTGATGGCGGGGAGCTTGTGGGCGATGAAATCGGTAAGACGCCCACCGTACGTGACGCGATCAGGGCGGCTGCGGACAGTGACGCGAAAATCATCAACATGTCCTTCGGTGCTGGAGACACCGCCGACGGCACGGATGCCGCTGTAAAGTACGCGGTTTCGAAGGGGAAATTGCTTTTCGCCTCCATCGGTAATGACGGAGACAAAGGCAATCTGCCCTCCTACCCGGCCAACTACCCCGGTGTCATCGGCGTATCCGCTCTAGACAAGACCGGAACCGTGGCCAAGTTCTCCACATTCGGGAACTACGTGGACCTCTCGGCTCCGGGCCTGCACATCCCGTCCTGGTGCGACGGGACGTTCACCGAGTACTGCGACACCGACGGCACCAGCCCCGCCTCCGCCATCGCCTCCGCGTCCGCCGCCCTGATCTGGTCCGCCCACCCGGACTGGACGGCCAACCAGGTCCTGCGGTCGCTCGTCGACACGGCCGCCCGTTCCTGGCCGAAGGACACGCCGAGCAGGTATCTGGGTTACGGCGGCGTCCGTCCTCGCCGGGTACTCATCAACAAGAACATCGACCCGGGTCCGCCCGATGTCGATCCTCTTGCCGCCCAGAACGGCACGTCGTCGGCGGCCCCCAGCCCCTCGGTCAAGGCCCCGTCCGGCAAGCCCACCAAGGAGGCAGGCTCCGCCAGCGGGCCCACCTCCGCCGCCGCGAAGGAATCCGACTCCGGCAGTGGTACCCAGACCTGGGTGATCATCGGCGCCGTAGCCGCCGTACTGGTCATCGGAGGCGCCGGTTTCGCCGTGCTGCGCGCACGCCGTAACGCCTGAACGGTCTCCCGTACACCTCCCCACTCACCGAGTGGGCGAAGACCCGCTTGCCGGCAGTGCCGACGCCCGACACACGCCTCAGCGCCCGGCAAGGTCAGTTCACACAGAAAGGCACGGAAATGGCGACGCAGCGCCAGAAGGTAAGCGACAAGGACATCATCGTCCTCGAAAAGGAGCTTCTGCACCGTTTCGAGGGCATCAAGGGTCAGCTGAAGGAACTGCAGGCCCTCATCGACAGCCTCGAGGGCAACTGGAAGGGCATCGGCGCCGGCGCGTTCAACTCCAAGCAGACCGAGATCAACGAGCGCATGGTCCGCATCGGCAACATCCTCGCCAAGTTCATCGAGGCCATGAGCACCACGCGGAAGATCAAGGACGGCACGGAAGACGAGGTCCGCGCGCAGGTCCAGAGCATCGACGTCAGCGTCGGCGGCTCGACTTCGGCCCTGTCCAGCTACTGATCCCCGCCAGGTCACCACTTCTCAGCAACGGAGCAATCATGGGCGTCAACAACAGCGGCGAGCTCGAAGTTTCCTACGGCAGCCTCGACGAGACCGCCACCCAGCTGGCCAACCACGCGCGTCGGCTCGAAGAGGGCCTCGAGGCCATCAAGCAGAAGGTCGCCGGCGTCGCCAGCATGTGGGAGGGCGAGGCCCACAACGCGTACACCGAGCAGCAGGCAGCCTGGGACCGCGAGGCGCAGGGCATCCACGAGGCCCTGGTCCAGATCGGCAAGGTCGTGCACGCGGCCGGCGGTGACTACCAGGGCGGCGACCGCAAGGCCGCCAGCTACTTCATGTAAGCCGGACCGGTACAGCACGGCAACAGGGTGGGCACGCACGGGAGGTGCCCACCCTTTGTCATGCCGTTTGTCATGCCGGAACGGAAGGCTCGTGCACGTCTTCATACCAGCGACCGTTGACGCCCCCGGAGGGAAAGCCTCACCCGCACAGGCGGCTCCCCCTCCGCCGGACACCGGACCCCGGACCCCGGACCCCGGACTCCGGACCCCGGACTCCGGACCCCTCAGTACTCCACTTCCACCAACCCCGTCTGCACCAACGGCTTGCCCCGCTTGCGGGAGACGAAGACGCCTCGGCCCGGGGGCATCGGGCGGTGGCGGACGCCGCCGAGGATGTCGCCCTCGGCCGGGTCGCCGGCCAGGATCAGGCCCTGGGCGCCGAGTTCCTTCATGCGCTGCATGAACGGCTCGTACGAGGCCCGGCCCGCGCCCGCCGAGGAGCGGGCGATGATGAAGCGGACGCCGACGTCGCGGGCGAACGGCAGCATCTCCGTCAGCCCGCTGAGCGGGTTGCCGCTGGAGGTGGAGACCAGGTCGTAGTCGTCGATGACGACGAACACCTGCGGCCCCCGCCACCAGCTGCGGTCCCGCAGTTGCTGCGGCGTGACGTCCGCCGTCGGCGTGCGGCGCTGCATCAGGTCGGCCAGCGCGGCCATGTGGTGGTCCATCTGGCTGGACATGGGGATGTACTCCGCCAGGTGGGAGGCGGGGGTGACGTCCAGCAGGGCGCGGCGGTTGTCGACCACGAAGAACTTCGCCTCGTCGCCGCCGTACCGCAGCGACAGCTGCCGGATCAGCAGCCGCAGCAGGTTGGACTTGCCGGACTCGCTCTCGCCGAAGACGAGGAAGAACGGGTCCTGGTCGAAGTCGACGAAGACCGGCTCCAGGTTCTCCTCGTCCAGCGCGAACGCGACGCCCCGCCGCGGGAACCGGTCGCCCGGCGGCAGCTCGGCCGCGTCCAGCCGGCGCGGCAGCAGCCGTACCTTGGGGGCGCCCGGCGCCTGCCAGTGCCGCCCGACCTCGGTGGTCAGCGCGGCCGTGGCCTCCGCCAGGTCCGTGTCGGAGGTGAGGCCGTCGATCCGCGGCACCGCCGCCATGAAGTGCAGTTTCTGCGGGGACAGACCGCGGCCGGGGACCCCGGCGGGCACGTTCGCCGCCACCTTGCGGTCGATCTCCGAGTCCATGACGTCACCCAGACGCAGCTCCAGGCGGTTCATCAGGTGGTCCTTGAGGTTCGCGCGGACCTCCATCGAGCGGGACGCCGTGATGACGAGGTGGATGCCGTAGCCGAGGCCGCGCGCGGCGATGTCCAGGACCGCCGGCTCCAGGCCCTCGTAGTCCGTGCGGAAGTTCCCCCAGCCGTCGACGACCAGGAAGACGTCACCCCAGGGCTGGTCGGTGACCGAGATCTCGCCCCGGGCGCGCCGGGCGCGGAAGTCGGCGATCGAGGCGATGCCGGCCGTACGGAAGTACTCCTCGCGGCGGGTCAGGACGCCGTACACCTCGGAGACCGTACGGCGCACCCGCTCCGGGTCCAGCCGCGAGGCGATCCCGCCGACATGCGGCAGGCCGTCCACCGCGGCCATGCCGCCGCCACCGAAGTCGAGGCCGTAGAACTGCACCTCGTGCGGGGTGTGGGTGAGCGCGAAGGCGCAGATCAGGGAGCGCAGCAGGGTGGACTTGCCGGACTGCGGGCCGCCGATGACCTGCATGTGACCGGCCGCGCCCGAGAAGTCGAGCATCAGACGGTCGCGGCGCTGCTCGTACGGCTTGTCGACCAGGCCGACCGGGACCACCAGGCGCCCGGCGCCCTCGTAGTTCGGCTGGGTCAGGCCGCGGCCCTGCACCGCCGCCAGCCCCGGCAGCAGCGCGTCCAGCGCGGGCGGGCTCTCCAGCGGCGGCAGCCACACCTGGTGGGCCGCCGGGCCCTGTGCCTCCAGCCGGCGCACGATCACGTCGAGCACGGTGTCGGCCAGCGCCTCGTCCACCTCGGGCTCGGTCTCGGTGCGCTGCTGCGGGATCGCGGTGTACCGCACCGGCACCTCGGTGGCCGTGAACAGCACCGGACGGCGGTCCACCGGGAGCCGCCCGCCGGACAGGTCCGCCCGCCGGCCCCCGGAGCGGTACACGCCCGAGACGTAGGCCGCCTTGAACCGGACCATCTCGTCCGTGCCGTACTTCAGGAAGCCGGAGCCGGGGACGTTCGGCAGTTCGTAGGCGTCGGGGACGCCGAGCGCGGCGCGGGACTCGGCCGCGGAGAACGTGCGCAGACCGATCCGGTAGGAGAGGTAGGTCTCCAGGCCGCGCAGCCGGCCCTCCTCCAGGCGCTGCGAGGCCAGCAGCAGGTGCACGCCCAGCGACCGGCCGATCCGGCCGATCTGCACGAACATCTCGATGAAGTCCGGCTTGGCGGTCAGCAGCTCGCTGAACTCGTCGATCACGAGGACCAGGGACGGGATCGGCTGGAGCGGGGCGCCGGCCGCGCGGGCCTTCTCGTAGTCGTGGATGTTGGCGTAGTTGCCCGCGTCGCGCAGCAGCTCCTGGCGGCGGTTCAGCTCGCCGCGGATGGAGTCGCCCATGCGGTCGACGAGGGTCAGGTCGTCCGCGAGGTTGGTGATGACCGCCGCCACGTGCGGCATCTGCGCCATGCCGGCGAAGGTCGCGCCGCCCTTGAAGTCGGCGAGGACGAAGTTCAGGGTCTCCGAGGAGTGGGTGACCGCGAGGCCCAGCACCAGGGTGCGCAGCAGCTCGGACTTGCCGGAACCGGTCGCGCCGACGCACAGGCCGTGCGGGCCCATGCCCTCCTGCGCGGCCTCCTTCAGGTCCAGCATCACGGGCCGGCCGTCCTCGCCGAGACCGATCGGCACCCGCAGGCGTTCGGCGAGCGCGCGCGGGCGCCAGGTCCGCTTGGTGTCGACGGAGGCCGCGTCGCCGAGGCCCAGCAGGTCGGTGAACTCCAGGTTGGCGAGCAGCGGCTCGTCGTCGTCACCGCCGGAGGCCATGCGCAGCGGCGCCAGCTGCCGGGCCAGCGCCTCGGCGGACTCGTAGGACAGCGCGTCGGGGCTGCCCTCGTACACCTCGCCGTGCCCGGACTCCAGGCGCAGCAGGCCGGGCTGGACGACGATGGACAGGTCGCCGCCCGCCGTGGTCAGCTCGCCCGGCACCACCTCCAGGACCGTGACGCCCTGGAGGCCCTCCGGGTTGGCGAGCACCGAGTCCGGCAGCAGGGACAGGTCGTCCAGGACGAGCACGATGTGCGGCTCGTCCAGCAGCGGCGCGGCACCGGGGTGGAAGCGCGGCCGGCCGGTCAGCCGTGCGGCCAGCAGGTCCTCCAGCTCGCGCGGGTCGGAGCCGATCAGCCGGCGCGAACCCGCGCCGTCCACCGCGCCGGGCGCCTGCGCGTGCGGCAGCCACTTCGCCCAGTCCCAGTGCGCCAGCGCCTCCCGGCCCGCGGCCACCGCGACGATCAGGTCCTGCGGGGAGTGCAGCGAGGCCAGCGAGCCGACCAGGGCGCGGGCCGAGGCCCGTACGGACTGCGGCTCGCCGCTGACCGTGACGTGGTAGAAGGCGCGCAGCGACACCGCCATCGGCAGGTCGCCGACGCTGGCGTGCGCGGCGAGGAAGCGCTGCATCGCGCCCGCGGTCAGCGGCTCCAGCTGCTCGACCGGCCCCGTCTCCGGGGGGATCAGCGGGGTCGCCAGCGGCTGCGCGCCCAGCCCGATGCGGACGTGCGCGAAGTCCTCGTCGCCGGGCCGCCGCTCCCACACCCGGCTGCCCTCGGCGACCAGCGCCCAGAGCTGCTCGGGGGAGGGGTGCAGGTAGTACTGCGCGTCCCGCTGCTTGCGGGCCGTGGCCACGGCGGACCTGCGGGTCTGCGACAGATAGCTGAGGTAGTCGCGGCGCATGTCGGCCAGCTGGCCCTGCGAGCCGCGACGGAAGCGGACCACCATCGCGATGGACATCGCCACCGTCGAGGCGATCATGATCATGCCCATGATCTTCATGAACGGCTGGCCGTTCGTGAAGAAGAAGACCACCGAGCCGCCCATGCCCAGCGTGGGCAGGAGCTGCATCAGCACGCTCTCCTGGTGCCCCCGCGGCAATTCGGGCGGTGGCTGGACAACGACCTCTTCCGTGGGCACTTCGGACGGAAGCGCCCTAGGGGGGCGCTTGACGACAATCTGGCTCACCGCTCACCAATTCCCTTGCCCGACCCAGGCGTTCCGCCCGCCGCCCCGTGTCCGGCGAGCGCAGGCCGCCGCGTGATCCTACTGAGTTCGCGGAGGGCGGGTGGGCGGTAGGGTGCCGGATGTTCGCGTGAGCACACGCCGCGCAGGCTGGATGTACCGGGACGAACCCCTCAAGGGCGAGGCGGCGGGAGCCCGGAATCCCGCCGTACGGCACCCGGGTCGCCGCGCACCGGGCAAACCGGCACGGGACCTTCACGCCATGGACGCAGCACCACCACCGAGCACGACACAGACGCACCACCACCACTGAGGGGGAGCAGCAGGTGAGCATGACGGCCGCCGCCACCGGCGGACCCGGGACGGGAGCCCCTTCCGCGTCCGGCACCGGACTCGGCTTCTGCCGGGTCACCATCGTCGCGCCGGACAGCCGTATCGACGTGGCCCTGCCCGACGACGTCCCGGTCGCCGACCTCTACCCGGAGATCCTCCGGCTGTCCCAGCAGAGCCCCGCGGCCGGCGCCCCGGTCGGCTACCACCTCGTCCGCACCGACGGCACCGTGCTGGACAGCGCCCGGTCCTTCGCCGCCCAGCGCATCCTCGACGGCGAACTGCTCACCCTGCGCCCGTTCGCCGAATCCCTGCCGCCGGCCGTCTTCGACGATGTCGCCGAGGCCGTGGCCTCCTCCGTCACCAAGCAGCACAAGCTGTGGAGCGGCGACCTGACCCGGGCCGCCGGCCTCGTCGGCGGCGGTGTGCTGCCCGCTCTGCTCGCGTTCGTCGCCTGGACCGCCGACCCGCGCCACGACATGCACGGCCTGGCCGGCATCCTCGCCGCCGTCACCGGCATCCTCCTGGTCGTGCTCTCCGCCGTCCGCGCCCGCGTCTACGACGACCGCGGCTCGGCCGTCGCCCTCGGCCTCGGCGCACTGCCGGGCATCGGCGTCGCCGGCAGCGGACTGCTGCCGCTCGGCGACGGCGAGGGCATCGGCAGGCTCCAGTTCCTGCTGGCGTGCGCGGCCGTCCTCGTCGCCGCCCTGATCCTCGCCCTGTGCTCACCCCACGGCGACGGCCCCTTCGTCGCCTTCGTGTTCGCCTCCGCGGTCGCCCTCGTCGCCGTCTTCATCGCGACCCTCACCGGCTGGGCACCCCGGGAGACCGCCGCCCTGTGCGCGCCGGTCGCCGTCTGCGGGCTCGCCTTCCTGCCCGGCATGTCCATGCGGTTCGCCCGGCTGCCGATCGGCTTCGAGAACCCCAGCGGCGGCGGCGCCCCCCGCCCCGCCTACGGCACCGAGCCCGCCGCCCAGGAACCGGTGGACATCGAGCGCGTCGAGGCGCAGGCACGGCGCGGCCACGAACTCCTCGTCGGCATGGTCGGCGGCTGCGCGCTGCTCGCCGTCGGCGCCGCGGCCGTGCTCGGCTTCTCCGCCGACGCCTGGGCCCAGCTGCTCGCCCTCGCCACCGGCACCGCCCTGCTGATGCGCGCCGGCCTGTTCCGCTACACCGCCCAGGTCGCCCCCGTGCTGGCCGCCGGCCTCACCTGCCTGGTCCTGCTCGGCCTCGGCCTCGCCCTGAACCCGCCGGACCACGTCATGCGCGCCGCGCTGGCCGGCGACCGCACCGACCTCGACATCCGCACCATCTGGCTCATCGCGGCGATCGCCGCGGCCACGGCCCTGGTGACGGCCCTCGGCCTGATCCTGCCGCGCGGCGGGATGACCCCCTTCTGGGGCCGCTTCCTGGAGATCTGCGAGGGCTTCGTGCTGCTCACCCTGATCCCGCTCGCCCTGGCCGTCTTCGACGTGTACGCCAAGGCCCGGGCCATGACGAGCTGACGGGAACACGATCCGGAAAAGGGGCGGTACGCGCGCGTACCGCCCCTTCGCGCACCGGCCTCGGCCGAAGCTCACTGCACGTCCAGGCCCCCGTTGTGCGCCATCGGCTTCAGGTCGAACTCCCCGTCGCGCGCCCCGAGCACGAACGCGGTCCACTCCGCCTCCGTGTAGCGCAGCACGGTGTCCGGGTCGAGCGAGGACCGCATCGCCACCGCGCCACCGGGCAGGTGCGCGATCTCGACCCGCTCCTCGTGCTCCTCCGTACCCGGCGCGCACTGCCACTCCACGTCCGAGATGTCGAGCGCGTACAGCTCGTCCCGCTCGCGCTCCTTGCGCGCCTTCATCTCCGCTTCCGTTTCCGCCATCCGCGGCGACCCCTTCCCGACGTAGTACGATCCCGGCGCTCACCCTAGTGGCGCGCGCCACCCCGCCGGCGGGGTTCGCCGACCGGGCGTAAGGTCCCCGCCATCGCCTGGTACCCTGAGTGACGGCCGTATGTGTACGCACCCCCGGAACCCTCGCTGTTCTGGAGGCCGCGCCCAGCGGATCCCCGCCTCCCGAGTAACGGAAGCTCCCCCGAGACGCAGACCGGGGGCACTCGGTGGCCACTCACACACCATGAGGAGTACGCGTGTCGCTCGACGCCGCTACGAAGAAGCAGATCATCGCCGAGTTCGGTACCAAGGAGGGTGACACCGGCTCCCCCGAGGTCCAGGTCGCTCTGCTCTCCCGTCGGATCTCCGACCTGACGGAGCACCTCAAGACCCACAAGCACGACCACCACTCCCGCCGTGGCCTGCTGATCCTGGTCGGTCAGCGCCGCCGGCTGCTGCAGTACCTGGCGAAGAAGGACATCCAGCGCTTCCGTGCGCTGGTCGACCGCCTCGGCATCCGCCGCGGTGCGGCGGGCGCCAAGTAAGACGCCACGAGGGAGCGGTTCCCGAAACGAATCGGGGACCGCTCCCTTTGCCGTATGCGGGGCTCAGCCGGGCATACGGTGACCACGGTCGTACCACCGGAAACGTGCGGACTGTCACTCACGCTTTGTAGTGTGGTAGCAGAACGCATCACGTACGACACAGAACGAGGAGAAGCGCACCCAGTCGCCGCCGGTCCTCGGTAGTGGCCCCCGGGCAGGAAGCCCCGGGTGCTTCGATCGAAGACCGGCCCGCACCGCACGGAGCGCCTCTCCACACACCGTCCCCCTGCCACACGGGCAGGCACCGGACGAAGACGAGGAGAAAACGCTAGTGGAGAACGAGACCCACTACGCCGAAGCCGTCATCGACAACGGCCCCTTCGGCACCCGCACGATCCGCTTCGAGGCGGGCCGCCTGGCCAAGCAGGCCGCCGGCTCCGCCGTGGCGTACCTGGACGACGACACCATGGTGCTGTCGGCCACCACCGCCTCCAAGCAGCCCAAGGACCAGCTCGACTTCTTCCCGCTCACGGTGGACGTCGAGGAGCGGATGTACGCCGCCGGCAAGATCCCCGGCAGCTTCTTCCGCCGCGAGGGCCGTCCCTCCGAGGACGCGATCCTCACCTGCCGGCTGATCGACCGCCCGCTGCGCCCGTCCTTCAAGAAGGGCCTGCGCAACGAGATCCAGGTCGTCTGCACGGTCATGGCCCTCAACCCCGACCACCTGTACGACGTCGTGGCGATCAACGCCGCGTCCGCGTCCACGCAGCTGGCCGGCCTGCCCTTCTCCGGCCCGATCGGCGGCGTCCGCGTCGCGCTGATCCGCGGTCAGTGGGTCGCCTTCCCGACCCACACCGAGCTGGAGGACGCCGTCTTCGACATGGTCGTCGCCGGCCGTGTCCTGGAGGACGGCGACGTCGCGATCATGATGGTCGAGGCCGAGGCCACCGAGAAGACCATCAAGCTGGTCGAGGGCGGCGCCGAGGCGCCGACCGAGGAGATCGTCGCCGCCGGTCTCGAGGCCGCCAAGCCCTTCATCAAGGTGCTGTGCCGCGCCCAGGCCGACCTCGCCGCCAAGGCCGCCAAGCCGGTCGGCGAGTTCCCGATCTTCCTGGACTACAAGGACGACGTCTTCGAGGCCCTGACCGCCGCGGTCAAGCCCGAGCTGGCCCAGGCGCTCACCATCGCCGGCAAGCAGGAGCGCGAGGCCGAGCTGGACCGCGTCAAGGCGCTGGCCGCCGAGAAGCTGCTGCCCGAGTTCGAGGGCCGCGAGAAGGAGATCTCCGCCGCGTACCGCTCGCTCACCAAGCAGCTGGTCCGCGAGCGCGTGATCAAGGAGAAGAAGCGCATCGACGGCCGCGGTGTCACCGACATCCGCACCCTGGCCGCCGAGGTCGAGGCCATCCCGCGCGTGCACGGCTCGGCGCTGTTCGAGCGTGGCGAGACCCAGATCCTGGGCGTCACCACCCTCAACATGCTCCGCATGGAGCAGCAGCTGGACACCCTCTCCCCGGTGACCCGCAAGCGCTACATGCACAACTACAACTTCCCGCCGTACTCCACCGGCGAGACCGGCCGCGTCGGCTCCCCCAAGCGCCGCGAGATCGGCCACGGCGCCCTCGCCGAGCGCGCCCTCGTGCCGGTGCTGCCGACCCGCGAGGAGTTCCCCTACGCGATCCGCCAGGTGTCCGAGGCCCTCGGCTCCAACGGCTCGACGTCCATGGGCTCGGTCTGCGCCTCCACCATGTCGCTGCTGAACGCCGGTGTGCCGCTGAAGGCCCCGGTCGCCGGTATCGCCATGGGCCTGATCTCCCAGGAGATCGACGGCGAGACGCACTACGTCACCCTCACCGACATCCTCGGTGCGGAGGACGCCTTCGGCGACATGGACTTCAAGGTCGCCGGCACCAAGGAGTTCGTGACCGCCCTCCAGCTCGACACCAAGCTGGACGGCATCCCGGCCTCCGTCCTGGCCGCGGCCCTCAAGCAGGCCCGCGACGCCCGCCTGCACATCCTCGACGTGATGATGGAGGCCATCGACCGGCCCGACGAGATGAGCCCGCACGCCCCGCGGATCATCACCGTCAAGATCCCGGTCGACAAGATCGGCGAGGTCATCGGCCCCAAGGGCAAGATGATCAACCAGATCCAGGAGGACACGGGCGCCGAGATCACCATCGAGGACGACGGCACGATCTACATCGGTGCCGCCGACGGTCCCTCGGCGGAGGCCGCCCGCGCCACGATCAACGGCATCGCCAACCCGACGATGCCCGAGGTCGGCGAGCGGTACCTGGGCACGGTCGTCAAGACGACCACCTTCGGCGCGTTCGTCTCCCTGCTGCCCGGCAAGGACGGTCTGCTGCACATCTCGCAGATCCGCAAGCTCGCCGGCGGCAAGCGCGTGGAGAACGTCGAGGACGTCCTCGGCGTGGGCCAGAAGGTCCAGGTCGAGATCGCCGAGATCGACTCCCGCGGCAAGCTCTCCCTGATCCCCGTGATCGAGGGCGAGGAAGGCTCTGACGAGTCGAAGGACGACGCCGAGCAGTGACGTCCCGTAGCTCGAAGGCGACGGCCCGCCCCTCTTCGGAGGCGCGGGCCGTCGCCCGTACCCAAACCCTCATCAAGGGGACCGGCGGCATCGGCACGGTCCGCAAGACCACCCTCCCGGGCGGCCTGCGCATCGTCACCGAGACCCTGCCCTCGGTCCGCTCCGCGACCTTCGGCATCTGGGCCCACGTCGGCTCCCGCGACGAGACCCGGGCCCTGAACGGCGCCACCCACTACCTGGAGCACCTGCTCTTCAAGGGCACGTCCCGCCGCAGCGCGCTCGACATCTCCGCCGCGCTCGACGCGGTCGGCGGCGAGATGAACGCGTTCACGGCCAAGGAGTACACGTGCTACTACGCACGCGTGCTCGACACCGACCTGCCCCTGGCCATCGACGTGGTCTGCGACATGCTGACCGGCTCGCTGATCCTCGAAGAGGACGTCGACGTCGAACGCGGCGCGATCCTCGAAGAGATCGCCATGACCGAGGACGACCCCGGCGACTGCGTGCACGACCTGTTCGCGCACACCATGTTCGGCGACAACGCCCTCGGCCGCCCGGTCCTCGGCACGGTCGACACGGTCAACGCCCTCACCGCCGACCGGATCCGCCGCTTCTACAAGAAGCACTACGACCCGACCCACCTCGTGGTCGCCTGCGCCGGCAACGTCGACCACGCCAAGGTCGTCCGCCAGGTCCGCGCGGCCTTCGAGAAGGCCGGCGCCCTCAGGAACCCGGAGGCACGGCCCATCGCCCCGCGCGACGGCCGCCGTACGATCCGCACCGCCGGCAAGGTGGAACTGCTCGGCCGCAAGACCGAACAGGCGCACGTCGTCCTCGGCATGCCCGGCCTCGCCCGCACCGACGACCGCCGCTGGGCCATGGGCGTGCTCAACACCGCCCTCGGCGGCGGCATGTCCTCCCGCCTCTTCCAGGAGGTCCGGGAGAAGCGCGGCCTCGCCTACAGCGTGTATTCGTACACCTCGGGCTTCGCCGACTGCGGCCTGTTCGGCGTCTACGCCGGCTGCCGGCCCAGCCAGGTCCACGACGTGCTGCGCATCTGCCGCGACGAACTCGACCACGTCGCGCAGAACGGCCTCTCCGACGACGAGATCGCCCGCGCCATCGGCCAGCTGAAGGGCTCCACCGTCCTCGGCCTGGAGGACACCGGCGCGCTGATGAACCGTATCGGCAAGAGCGAACTGTGCTGGGGCGAGCAGATGTCCGTCGACGACATGCTGGCGAAGATAGCCGCGGTCACCCCGGACGAGGTCCGCTCGGTCGCCCGCGACATCCTGGGACAGCGCCCGTCGCTCTCGGTCATCGGCCCGCTCAAGGACAAGCAGGCCGCCCGGCTGCACGACGCGGTCGCCTGAAACACCACCGGTTAGGAAGCAGGAACATGAGCAAGCTGCGCGTGGCGGTCCTCGGTGCCAAGGGCCGGATCGGAGCCGAGGCGGTCAAGGCGGTCGAGGCCGCCGACGACATGGAACTGGTCGCCGCCCTCGGCCGGGGCGACGAGCTGGAGACCCTGACCGAGACCGGTGCCCAGGTCGCCGTCGAGCTGACCACCCCGGCCTCGGTCATGGGCAACCTCGACTTCTGCGTGCGCCACGGCATCCACGCGGTCGTCGGCACCACCGGCTGGACCGACGAACGCCTCGCGCAGCTGCGGGGCTGGCTCGACCGCTCCCCGGAGACCGGCGTGCTCATCGCGCCGAACTTCTCCATCGGCGCCGTGCTGACGATGAGGTTCGCGCAGATCGCCGCGCCCTACTTCGAGTCGGTCGAGGTGGTCGAGCTGCACCACCCGAACAAGGTGGACGCCCCCTCCGGCACCGCCACGCGCACCGCCCAGCTCATCGCCGAGGCCCGCCGGGCGGCCGGCACCGCCCCGGCACCCGACGCCACCGCCACGGCCCTCGACGGCGCCCGGGGCGCCAGCGTCGACGGCATCCCCGTGCACGCCGTGCGGCTGCGCGGCCTGCTCGCCCACCAGGAGGTCCTGCTCGGCGGCGAGGGCGAGACCCTGACCGTCCGGCACGACTCGCTGCACCACAGCAGCTTCATGCCGGGCATCCTGCTCGGCGCCCGCCGGGTGGTGACCACTCCGGGCCTCACCTTCGGCCTGGAACACTTCCTGGACCTGAGCTGAGCCCGAAGACGTCATGCGCGCGAAGATCACCTACCTCGTCACGGCCGCCGTCCTGGTCTTCTACTTCGTCCTGGTCGGCAGCCGCGGCGTCCTGCTCATCCAGTCCGGCACGCTCCTCACCGTCACCTTCGGCGTGGCGGTGCTGATCCTGCCGGTCATCGGCCTGTGGTTCCTGTGGAAGAACACCCAGTTCGTCCGCAAGGCCAACCAGCTGGCCGCCGAACTCGAAGCCGAGGGCGGCCTGCCGGTCGACGAACTGCGGCGCCTGCCCGACGGCCGGATCGACCGCGACTCGGCCGACGAGGTCTTCGCCCGGCGCAAGGCCGAGACGGAGGCGACCCCGGGGGACTGGCGATGCTGGTTCCGTCTCGCCGTCGCCTACCACGACGCCCGCGACACGCCCCGGGCCCGCAAGGCGATGCAACGGGCCATCGCCCTGCACGACGGGCAGCCCGTACGGGTCTGACACGGGCCCGCGGCACCCTGCCGCGCCCGCGCACGCGCGTCGGTCCACCGGACCGCCGCGCGCGTGCGGGGGCGTTCCGGCCGGCCGCGCCCGCACGCCGGAGCCGCGTACCGCCGCGCCCCCTCCGGCGCGCTCAGCCGCGTCCGCACTCCGCCGCCCACGCCTCCACCGTGTCCGCCGCCCGGTCGAAGGCCATCGGCCGGCCCAGGAAGTCCAGGGTGTGCGTGGTCAGCAGCGGCGGGGTGTCGTCGGGCGGCAGGTCCGTGCGCACGAGGGCCAGCGCCTGTCCCTGCACCGTGCGCGGCAGCCCCAGCCACCGCACCGGCCGCTGCACCGTCCGCACCGACACCACCCGCTCCCACGGCAGCGTCCGCGTCCGCAGGAAGCCGGTCCGGCGCAGCCCGCGCCGGCTCACCCACACCCCCATGCGCAGCAGCCGCAGCGCGGAGGCGATGATCAGCAGCCCGGCCGCGAGAACCGCCGCGGCGGTGGACACCGAGCCGGTCAGCGCGGTGAGCACCGCGCCGAAGAGCACGAACGAGGCGAGCAGCAGCCACAGCGCGGCCATGCCCACCCGCCACGGCCCCGGCCGGTAGGGGCGCCGCCAGCGGTCCGGGTCGTCGTGCGGCAGCGCGCCGCCGGCTGCCGTCTCGAAGGTGCGGTCGGCCGTCAGAAAGGGCAGGGGCACGGCTGGTCCTCGCTCGGTCCTCGCATGGGCTGTGCCAGGTGAGGCTATCCGTCGGGGTGTGCGCCCACCAGCCGTGCGCGTCCGGAAGAGCGGGTGCCCGTTCTCAGTGCCCCTGGGACGCCTGGGACTGCTGAGCCGGTGCGTCGGACGGCGTGGAGAGCGCCGGCGTACCGGCGATCAGGGCCCCCACGAGCCCGGCCACGAGGGTGAGGCCCAGCAGCCAGCGCCCGGCCATCTCACCGAAGGACGCCCGCGGACGCGGCGGGGGAGTCACATTGCTGCGGAACCTGTCCGCCTCGGCCACGAAGGCGAAGGGCACGGGCTCGCTCGGGGTACCTCCCGGCGGTAGCTGGGGGCGGAACATCGCGGCTGCCGCTCCTTTCGGGGTGCGGAGATCGAATGGGCACGCTTCATCGGTAAAGACGTTCGGGTGACACAAAAGGTGCCCCATGTCCGGAAAAAATCGCAGGCAAGGTCGCTTTCGTTCGCGGCCGGGTCCCCCCGTACAGTGGGCGCGAACCTCCAGCAGCAGTGGGAAGGACCCGTCCAGCCGTGACCCGCACCCCGGATGAACTGAAGATCGACCTGCGCAGTGATGTCACCGTCGAACTGGTCAAGCACAGCGCCGCGGACTCCGACGTGCTCTTCGCCGCCCGTGTGTCGACCATCGGGGAGCAGTCCCTGGACGAACTGGACAAGGACCCCGAGCGCTCCAAGGGCCTGATCAACTACCTGATGCGCGACCGGCACGGCAGCCCGTTCGAGCACAACTCGATGACCTTCTTCATCAGCGCCCCGATCTTCGTCTTCCGCGAGTTCATGCGGCACCGCGTCGGCTGGTCGTACAACGAGGAGTCCGGCCGCTACCGCGAGCTCCAGCCGGTCTTCTACGTCCCGGACACCGGCCGCAAGCTGGTCCAGCAGGGCCGGCCGGGCAAGTACGTCTTCGTGGAGGGCACCGAGGAGCAGCACGCCCTGGTCGGACAGGCCATGGAGGAGTCGTACCGCCAGGCCTACGCGACCTACCAGGAGATGCTCGCCCAGGGCATCGCCCGTGAGGTCGCCCGCTCGGTGCTCCCCGTCGGCCTCTACTCCTCGATGTACGCCACCTGCAACGCGCGCTCCCTGATGCACTTCCTCGGCCTGCGCACCCAGCACGAGCTGGCCAAGGTGCCCTCCTTCCCGCAGCGGGAGATCGAGATGGTGGGCGAGAAGATGGAGGCGGAGTGGGCGAAGCTGATGCCGCTGACGTACGCCGCCTTCAATGCGAACGGGCGTGTGGCCCCGTGACGAAGCCTTGTTCCCGCGCCGGGAACGGGCGTACGGACCAGTCTGGCGAAGTGTCCGTATTGCGGCATTCCGAGAAGTTCATCTAGCCTGATCAACGGACCCGGCACTGCTTGAACCCCCGAGCAGGCAGTGTCGGGCTCCCCCTTTGTCCTGACTTTCCCGGCACCCCACGGGCAGACCCCGCATCGAGCACCGAGTAGCGTGTTACCCATGGCTCCGACCTCGACTCCGCAGACCCCCTTCGGGCGGGTCCTCACCGCCATGGTCACGCCCTTCACGGCGGACGGCGCACTCGACCTCGACGGCGCGCAGCGGCTCGCCGCCCACCTGGTGGACGCAGGCAACGACGGCCTGATCGTCAACGGCACCACCGGCGAGTCCCCGACCACCAGCGACGCGGAGAAATCGGACCTGGTACGAGCCGTCCTGGAGGCCGTCGGCGACCGCGCCCACGTCGTCGCCGGCGTCGGAACCAACGACACCCACCACAGCGTCGAGCTGGCCCGCGAGGCCGAGCGCGCCGGCGCCCACGGCCTGCTGGTGGTCACGCCGTACTACAACAAGCCCCCGCAGGAGGGCCTGTACCGGCACTTCACGACGGTCGCCGACGCGACCGGCCTGCCGGTCATGCTCTACGACATCCCCGGCCGCAGCGGCGTCCCGATCAACACCGAGACCCTGGTCCGGCTCGCGGAGCACCCCCGGATCGTCGCCAACAAGGACGCCAAGGGCGACCTGGGCCGCGCGAGCTGGGCCATCGCCCGGTCCGGCCTCGCCTGGTACTCCGGCGACGACATGCTGAACCTCCCGCTGCTCTCGGTCGGCGCGGTCGGCTTCGTCTCGGTCGTCGGCCACCTCGTCACCCCCGACCTGCGCGTCCTGGTGGACGCGTTCGTCTCCGGCGACGTCGTCAAGGCCACCGAGATCCACCAGAAGCTGCTCCCGGTCTACACCGGCATGTTCCGCACCCAGGGCGTCATGACGACCAAGGCCGCGCTCGCGCTCCGGGGACTGCCCGCCGGGCCGCTGCGCTCGCCCATGGTCGAGTGCTCCGCCGAGGAGATCGCCCAGCTCAAGATCGATCTTGCGGCCGGCGGGGTACAGCTCTGATTAAAGACTTGGCACCACAGCACGGGCTTCACAACTGAATCGACAACCGCAGACGCAGGCCCACCGGTGCCTGCACCCCACACACAACTGCTTCTGCACGAACGTCATGCGCGCCACGTGCCCGACCGGTACGTGGCGCGCGTGTTTGAGGAGAGTCTTTTGAGTCATCCGCATCCTGAACTGGGCCCGCCCCCGCCGCTCCCCGAGGGCGGCCTCCGGGTCACCCCGCTCGGCGGTCTCGGCGAGATCGGCCGGAACATGACGGTCTTCGAGTACGGCGGCCGCCTGCTGATCGTCGACTGCGGAGTGCTCTTCCCCGAGGAGGAGCAGCCCGGAATCGACCTGATCCTCCCGGACTTCTCGTCCATCCGGGACCGCCTCGACGACATCGAGGGCATCGTCCTCACCCACGGCCACGAGGACCACATCGGCGCCGTCCCCTTCCTGCTCCGCGAGAAGCCGGACATCCCGCTGATCGGCTCCAAGCTCACGCTCGCCCTGATCGAGGCGAAGCTCCAGGAGCACCGGATCCGGCCGTACACCCTGGAGGTGGCGGAGGGGGACCGCGAGCGCATCGGTCCCTTCGACTGCGAGTTCATCGCCGTCAACCACTCCATCCCGGACGCCCTCGCCGTCGCCATCCGCACCCCCGCCGGCATGGTGGTGCACACCGGCGACTTCAAGATGGACCAGCTCCCGCTGGACAACCGCCTCACCGACCTGCACGCCTTCGCGCGGCTGAGCGAGGAGGGCATCGACCTCCTCCTCACCGACTCCACGAACGCCGAGGTCCCGGGCTTCACCCCGCACGAGCGCGACATCTCCAACGTCCTGCGGCAGGTCTTCGCCGGCGCCCGCAAGCGGATCATCGTGGCGAGCTTCGCGAGCCATGTCCACCGCATCCAGCAGATTCTGGACGCGGCGCACGAGTACGGCCGCCGGGTCGCCTTCGTCGGCCGCTCCATGGTCCGCAACATGGGCATCGCCCGTGACCTCGGCTACCTGAAGGTTCCCGCGGGCCTGGTGGTGGACGTCCGGGCGCTGGACGACCTGCCCGACGAAGAGGTGGTCCTGGTCTGCACGGGCTCCCAGGGCGAGCCGATGGCGGCCCTGTCCCGCATGGCCAACCGCGACCACCAGATCCGCATCGTCGACGGCGACACGGTCATCCTCGCCTCCTCGCTGATCCCCGGGAACGAGAACGCGGTCTACCGCGTGATCAACGGCCTGACCCGCTGGGGCGCCAACGTCGTCCACAAGGGCAACGCCAAGGTGCACGTTTCCGGCCACGCGTCCGCGGGCGAGCTGCTGTACTTCTACAACATCTGCCGGCCGAGAAACCTGATGCCGGTCCACGGCGAATGGCGCCACCTGCGCGCCAACGCCGAGCTGGGCGCCCTGACCGGCGTGCCGCACGACCGGATCGTCATCGCCGAGGACGGCGTGGTCGTCGACCTGGTCGGCGGCAAGGCCAAGATCTCCGGCAAGGTCCAGGCCGGATACGTCTACGTCGACGGCCTGTCGGTCGGCGGTGTCGGCGAGCCGGCGCTGAAGGACCGCAAGATCCTCGGGGACGAGGGCATCATCTCGGTCTTCGTCGTCATGGACGCCTCCACCGGCAAGATCACCGGAGGCCCGCACATCCAGGCCCGCGGCTCCGGCATCGAGGACTCCGCGTTCGCCGACGTCCTGCCGAAGATCACGGACTCCCTGGAGCGGTCCGCCCAGGACGGCGTCGTGGAGCCGCACCAGCTCCAGCAGCTGATCCGCCGGACCCTCGGCAAGTGGGTCTCGGACACCTATCGCCGCAGGCCGATGATCCTGCCGGTGGTCGTGGAGGTCTGACGCCCCGTCGGTGCTGACCTGGGGGGGGGGGGGGGGGGGGGGGGGGGGGGGGGGGGGGGGAGGGGGGGGGGGGGGGTGGTGGCACGAGGAGAAAAAAAACCCCCAACACCAAA
>NZ_JBVJOT010000007.1:0-203175 GCF_055583025.1 Streptomyces sp. NPDC104831 | reverse complement strand
CAGCAGTCCTACACCTACTTCACCTGGCGCAACAGCAAGCAGGAGCTGACCGAGTACCTCAGCGAGCTGTCGGGCGAGGCGGCGGCCTACATGCGGCCCAACCTCTTCCCCAACACCCCCGACATCCTGCACGCCTACCTCCAGCACGGCGGACGCCCCGCCTTCGAGGTCCGGGCCGTGCTCGCCGCGACCCTCTCCCCCGCCTGGGGCATCTACTCCGGCTACGAACTGTGCGAGAACACCCCGCTCAGGGAAGGCAGCGAGGAATACCTCGACTCGGAGAAGTACCAGCTCAGGCCCCGCGACTGGGAGGCCGCCGAGCGCGAGGGCCGCAGCATCGCCCCGCTCATCACCCGCCTCAACACCATCCGCCGCCGCCACCCCGCACTCCAGCGCCTGCGCAACCTCCACTTCCACCACGCGGACCAGGACGCGGTGCTCGTCTACTCCAAGCGCGAGGGCACGGACACGGTCCTCGTGGTCGTCAACCTCGACCCGCACCACACCCAGGAGGCCACGGTCTCGTTGGACATGCAGCGACTCGGCCTGGACCGGCACGAGTCCGTGCCGGTGCGCGACGAGCTGACCGGCGAGACCTACCACTGGGGCAGGGCCAACTACGTGCGCCTCGAACCTGGTCACAGGCCCGCGCATGTCTTCACCGTCCTGCGACCGTCCAACCCGCAGATCGGAGGGTCACCCACGATATGACCGTCAACGAGCCTGTTCCGGACACCTTCGAGGACACACCCGCGGGAGACCGGGACCCCGATTGGTTCAAACGCGCCGTCTTCTACGAGGTCCTGGTCCGCTCCTTCCAGGACAGCAACGGCGACGGTGTCGGCGACCTGAAGGGCCTGACCGCCAAGCTGGACTATCTCCAGTGGCTCGGCGTGGACTGCCTGTGGCTGCCCCCGTTCTTCAAGTCCCCACTCAGGGACGGCGGTTACGACGTCTCCGACTACACCGCCGTCCTGCCCGAATTCGGCGACCTCGCCGACTTCGTGGAGTTCGTGGACGCCGCCCACCAGCGCGGCATGCGGGTGATCATCGACTTCGTCATGAACCACACCAGCGACCAGCACCCGTGGTTCCAGGAGTCGCGGCGGGACCCGCACGGTCCCTACGGGGAGTACTACGTCTGGGCCGACGACGACAAGCAGTACCAGGACGCCCGGATCATCTTCGTCGACACCGAGGTCTCCAACTGGACGTACGACCCGGTACGCAAGCAGTACTACTGGCACCGCTTCTTCTCGCACCAGCCCGACCTGAACTACGAGAACCCGGCCGTCCAGAAGGAGATCCTCTCCGCGCTCAGGTTCTGGCTGGACCTCGGCATCGACGGGTTCCGGCTGGACGCGGTGCCGTACCTGTACCAGCGGGAGGGCACCAACTGCGAGAACCTGCCCGCCACCCACGAGTTCCTGAAGCGGGTCCGCAAGGAGATCGACGCCCAGTACCCCGACAAGGTGCTGCTGGCGGAGGCCAACCAGTGGCCCGAGGACGTGGTCGACTACTTCGGCGACTACTCCGTCGGCGGCGACGAGTGCCACATGGCCTTCCACTTCCCCGTCATGCCCCGCATCTTCATGGCCGTACGCCGCGAGTCGCGCTACCCGGTCTCCGAGATCCTCGCCAAGACCCCCGCGATCCCCTCCACCTGCCAATGGGGCATCTTCCTGCGCAACCACGACGAGCTGACCCTCGAAATGGTCACCGACGAGGAACGCGACTACATGTGGGCCGAGTACGCCAAGGACCCCCGCATGCGCGCCAACATCGGCATCCGCCGCCGCCTCGCCCCCCTGCTCGACAACGACCGCAACCAGATCGAGCTGTTCACCGCCCTGCTGCTGTCCCTGCCCGGCTCCCCGATCCTCTACTACGGCGACGAGATCGGCATGGGCGACAACATCTGGCTCGGCGACCGCGACGCCGTGCGCACCCCCATGCAGTGGACCCCCGACCGCAACGCCGGCTTCTCGTCCTGCGACCCCGGACGCCTCTTCCTGCCCACGATCATGGACCCGGTCTACGGCTACCAGGTCACCAACGTCGAGGCATCCATGTCCTCCCCGTCCAGCCTGCTGCACTGGACCCGCCGGATGATCGAGATCCGCAAGCAGAACCCCGCCTTCGGACTCGGCTCCTACACCGAACTGCCGTCGTCCAACCCGGCGGTGCTCGCCTTCCTGCGCGAGTACGAGGACGACCTCGTGCTGTGCGTGCACAACTTCTCCCGCTTCGCCCAGCCCACGGAGCTGGACCTCAGCCGGTTCGGCGGGCGGCATCCCGTCGAGCTGTTCGGCGGGGTGCGGTTCCCGGCCATCGGCGAACTGCCGTACCTGCTCACCCTCGCGGGGCACGGCTTCTACTGGTTCCGGCTGCGCGGCGAACCCGCGTGACCCGCGGCCCGGTGGGGCGGTTTCCGCCGTCCCACCCGGGGCACCCCACAGTGACACCCCGACGACTCCCCGGGGAAAGGACGTGACGCCATGGCGGCAACGGTCACCCCCTCCGGCACCACAGGTTCACTCCTCGCCTCGCTCGACCCCCTGCTGCGCACCTGGCTGCCCCGGCAGCGCTGGTTCGCGGGCAAGGGGCGCCCGGTCACCGGCTTCACCCCGGTGGCCGTCACCGAACTGCTGCCGCCCGGCGGCCGACTGGGCCTGTACCACCTGCTGCTGCGGGTCCACCAACCGTGCGCGCCGGGCGGGGAGACACACCCCGGCGACTGCTACCAGCTCCTCGTCGGCGTGCGCGAGGCGCTGCCGCCCCGGCTGGCGCCCGCGCTGATCGGACACGTCACCGAGGGTCCGCTCGCCGGGTCCACGGTGTACGACGCGCTCCACGACCCCCGGCCCGCCGAACTGCTGCTGGAGGCCCTGCGCGGCCGGACCCGGGTCGGGGTGCTGCGCTTCGACCGCGACGCGCGCCAGGAGATACGGCCGAACCTCGTGGCCCGGCTGATGACCGCCGAGCAGTCCAACTCCTCGGTCGTCTATGGAGATACGTTCATCCTCAAGGTGCTGCGCCGGGTGGTGCCGGGCGTCAACCCCGATCTGGAGCTGCCGCTCGCCCTGGCCCGCGAGGGCTGTCCCCGGGTGCTCGCGCCGACGGGCTGGCTGCGGGCCGAGCCGGGCGGGGAGCCGTACGTGCTCGCCGTGCTCCAGCCCTATGTCAGCGGCGCGGGTGACGGCTGGGAGCTGGCGCTGCGCGAGCTGGCCAAGGGCGAGGACTTCGCGGCGGAGGCGCACGCGCTGGGCCGGGCCACCGCGGAGGTGCACACCGCGCTCGCCCGGGCCCTGCCCACGGTCACCCTCGGCCGCACCCAGCTGGAGCTGCTGGTCGACGGCATGACCGAACGGCTGGCGGCGGCCGTGCGGGCGGTGCCGGCCCTGACGCCGTACGAGCCCGGGCTGCGCTCCGCCTACACGGCGCTCGCAGGCCTCGCCGCCGAGGGCCGCACCTGGACCGCCCAGCGGGTGCACGGCGATCTGCACCTGGGACAGTGCCTGCGGGCGCCGACCGGCGAGTGGGCGCTGATCGACTTCGAGGGCGAGCCGGCCCGGCCGCTGGCGGAGCGGCGCATGCCGCAGCCGCCGGTGCGGGACGTCGCCGGGATGCTCCGCTCCTTCGACTACGCGGCACACTCGGTCCGCCCGCCCGCCCGGGACTGGGCGCACGCCTGCCGGGCGGCCTACTGCGCCGGGTACGCGGAGGCCGCCGGCCGCGATCCGCGCACCGATCCGGTGCTGCTGCGGGCCTACGAGACCGACAAGGCGGTCTACGAGGCCGTCTACGAGGCCCGGCACCGGCCCGACTGGCTGCCCGTACCGATGTCGGCGATCCGCCGCCTCGCCGCGTCCGATCCGACCTGACCGACTCTCGTCCGGGAGACTCACTCGTGACGTCCAAGAAGCCGGCCGCCGGGCACAGCCCCGGCACGGCCGGGAACCAGACAGCCGGGAACACCACGGCCGGGGGGAAGGCCCGGGCCGCGCGGGCGCGCACCCGGCAGGTGCCCGCCCAGTCGCCGCCGCCCGGGCCGGAGGGCACCACCGCCCCCGTCGTCTCCGCCGTCGCCGCCGCCCTCGACGCCGACGACCGCGAGCGGCTGCTGCACGGCACCCACCACGATCCGCACACCGTCCTCGGCGCCCACCGGGTCCCCGGCGGGGTCGCCTTCCGCGTCCTGCGCCCGTACGCCCGGGCCGTCACCGTGGACTGCGGCGAGCTGCGCGCCCGCC
The DNA here is from genome assembly GCF_055583025.1 of Streptomyces sp. NPDC104831. NCBI lineage: Bacteria > Bacillati > Actinomycetota > Actinomycetes > Kitasatosporales > Streptomycetaceae > Streptomyces > Streptomyces sp. NPDC104831. The sequence continues at coordinate 198,922 of NZ_JBVJOT010000007.1, read as the reverse complement.
TGCACGACGACGGCGACGGCTTCTTCTCCGGCCTGCTCCCGCTCGCCGAGGTCCCCGCCTACCGGCTGCTCGTCACGTACGACGGCACGGCCCTGGAGACCGAGGACCCCTACCGCTTCCTGCCCGCCCTCGGCGAGCTGGACCTGCACCTGATCGGCGAGGGCCGGCACGAGCAGCTGTGGCAGGCGCTCGGCGCGCGCGTCCTCACCCACCAGGGCGTCACCGGCACCCGGTTCGCGGTGTGGGCGCCGAACGCGCGGGGCGTCCGGGTCACCGGCGGCTTCAACTTCTGGGACGGCACCGGCTTCCCGATGCGGTCGCTGGGCGGCACCGGGGTCTGGGAGCTGTTCGTGCCGGGGATCGGGGAAGGGGAGCTGTACAAGTTCGAGATCACCCGCCCGGACGGCTCGCGCACCCTGCGCGCCGACCCGCTGGCCCGCCGCACCGAGGTGCCGCCCGCGACCTCCTCGGTCGTGGACGTCTCGCACCACGAGTGGGGCGACGCCGAGTGGCTGGCGCACCGCGCGGACACCCCGGTGCACGAGGCCCCCTTCTCCGTCTACGAGGTCCACCTCCCGTCCTGGCGGCCCGGGCTGTCGTACCGAGAGCTGGCCGGGGAGCTGACGGCGTACGTCCGGGAGATGGGCTTCACGCACGTGGAGCTGATGCCGGTCGCCGAGCACCCCTTCGGCGGCTCGTGGGGGTACCAGGTCACCGGGTACTACGCCCCGACGGCCCGCCTGGGCACCCCCGACGACTTCAAGTACCTGGTGGACCGGCTGCACCAGGCCGGCATCGGGGTGCTGATGGACTGGGTGCCGGCGCACTTCCCGCGCGACGAGTGGGCGCTGGCCGCCTTCGACGGGCGCCCGCTGTACGAACCCCAGGACCCGGCGCGGGCCGCGCATCCGGACTGGGGCACGCTCGAGTTCGACCTCGGCCGGCGCGAGGTGCGCAACTTCCTGGTGGCGAACGCCGTGTACTGGTGCGAGGAGTTCCACATCGACGGGCTGCGGGTGGACGCGGTCGCCTCGATGCTCTACCTGGACTACTCGCGGGAATCGGGGCAGTGGACGCCCAACGAGCACGGCGGCCGGGAGAACCTGGACGCGGTGTCCTTCCTCCAGGAGATGAACGCCACCGTCTACCGGCGCTGCCCGGGTGTGGTCACCATCGCCGAGGAGTCCACGGCCTGGGACGGTGTCACCCGCCCCACCCACCACAGGGGCCCGAGCGGCTTCGGCGGGCTCGGCTTCGGCCTGAAGTGGAACATGGGCTGGATGCACGACTCGCTCCAGTACATGAGCCACGACCCCGTGCACCGCGGTTACCACCACCACGAGATGACGTTCTCGATGGTGTACGCCTACAGCGAGAACTACGTCCTGCCGATCTCCCACGACGAGGTGGTGCACGGCAAGGGGTCCCTGGTGTCGAAGATGCCGGGCGACTGGTGGCAGCAACGCGCGAACCACCGTGCCTACCTGGGCTTCATGTGGGCCCACCCCGGCAAGCAGCTGCTGTTCATGGGACAGGAGTTCGCGCAGGGGGCCGAGTGGTCCGAGGCGCGCGGGCCGGACTGGTGGCTGCTGGATCCGGCGTACGGCGCGGCGGCGGACCACCGGGGCGTGCGGGACCTCGTCCGGGACCTGAACACGGTGTACCGGGCGGCCCCGGCGCTGTGGCAGCGGGACACCGACCCGGCGGGCTTCGAGTGGATCGCCGGGGACGCGGCGGACGACAACGTCTTCGCGTTCCTGCGCCGCGCCGCCGACGGCACCCCGCTGCTCGCGATCTCCCACCTGGCGCCGGTGGTCCGCTCCGACTACCTCGTCGGGGTGCCGGAGGACGTCCCGGCGTGGGTGGAGGTGCTGAACACCGACGCGGCGCGGTACGGCGGCAGCGGCGTGACCCACCCGGACCCGGTCAAGCCGGAACCGCGGGGCGCGCACGGCCGCCCCGCGAGCCTCCGGCTGACCCTGCCCCCGCTGGCCACCGTGTGGCTGCGGCCGGCGTAGACCCCGCCTCGCCTCAAGATCAGTCAGATAATGTCGCTCGCCATCATCATTCCTTTCGGAAAAGATCGTTGATCCAAAGTTTTCGATCATCACAGGTTAGTAGGATGAGAAGCTCTTGAGTGATCCCATACTCTGCTCGACGCCACGGGCAGAGTATGGAGTGCAAATCATGCAAGATGCTTTCGAGTGCGTTGCGGAACACGTTCGGACCGCTTTCAGAAGCGGTCCGATCTGCGTGCACGTGGACAACGCGCAAGAGTGCGAAATCAAGCGCCACCCCCAATACGACGAGTTCCGCTCCAAGGCAGTGGTCGCGCGAGCGGCGCGCTCGTCGAGGTCACGCCTGTGGGACTCCATGGTGGCCATGGGAAGGCTGTCCGACATGCGCGGCGACGACAGGTGGCGCATGGCCGTCGTGGACTGCCTGACCCCCTTCCTCCGAAAGCGCTCCCAGATCATCGCGCGGGACTTCTTCGCCGACCTGGAGGACGTCCGGTCGGAAATGGTCGCGGCCGCCCTCGCCACCTGGGCCGCCACGGCCACAGGAGTGGCTCCCCGCGAGGTACCGGCATTGATGATCAAGGCAGCGGTCAACGCGGCCTACGCGTGCGCGAAGGCCCCGGGCAACGAGAGCCCGACCGGTGACCCGGACGCGTTCCTCGCGCACGAAGAGGCTCCGTCGGACTCCGCGATGAAAGCCTCCGCGGTCATCCCCGACGCCGACCCCCGCGACCCGGCCGTCGCCGAGCAGATCCGAGGCGAGTGCCATGGGGCCAAACTGCGCAGGTTCGTCCACCCGAACGTCCTCAGGGAATTCCACGACGACATTCGAACGGGCCGCCGCACCGGCGTCGCACGCCACCTCGCGACGGAATCGATGCTCGCGCGCATGTTCGTCACGGGCGGCAATCACTACTACTACACCTCGGACCTCTACCCCTCGTTCGTCGGCCTCCCGGTCGCCGCCGAGGTGCTGGGCATCCCCCCGTCCTCCGCCTACCGCATGATCAGGGCAGGCACGTTCCCCTGCCCCACCACGTTCATGGGGCGAAAGCACCAGGTGCACACGAAGGCCCTGATGAGCCACCTGGACATCCCGGACGTCATCGTGCACCCCGATGACGTGGAGAACGGCGCGGAGCACGCCCGCTGGGAATGACGGTGCCGCCGGGCGGGGTTCCCGTCCGGTTCCCCCCGGAGCCGGGCAGGAACCCCCCGGCCATCAGACCGCGTCCACCAGCCCCTTCGGGAGCGACCCGGTGTGCAGTACGCCCAGGCGCTGGGTGGCGCGGGTCAGGGCCACGTACAGGTCGCTGGTGCCGTAGGCGGCCGGTTCCACCACCAGGACGGAGTCGAACTCCAGGCCCTTGGCCTGGCGGGGGTCGAGCAGGACCACCGTCCGGGTCAGGTCGGGCTCCGCGCCCGCCGTGACGCCGTCCAGGCGCGCGGCCAGGGCGCGGTGCAGCGCGCGCGGCGCGATGACGGCCAGCCGGCCCTCCTCGGGGGTGAGTTCGGCGACCGCCTCGGCGACCGCGCCGGGCAGGTCGCCGGCGGCCTGCCGCACCCAGGGCCGTACGCCGGTGGAGCGCACCGAGCCGGGCGGCTCGAAGTCCGGGTGCGCGGCGCGGACCACGGCCGCCGCCAGGTCCATGATCTCGGCCGGGGTGCGGTAGTTGACGCCCAGCCGGGTGTGTTCCCAGCGGTCCTCGACGTAGGGCGCGAGGATGTCCTCCCAGGAACCGACGCCGGCCGCCTCCGCGGTCTGCGCGGGGTCGCCGACCAGCGTCATCGAGCGGGTCGGGCTGCGCCGCATCAGCAGCCGCCAGGCCATCGGCGACAGCTCCTGCGCCTCGTCCACGATGATGTGCCCGAACGCCCAGGTGCGGTCGGCCGCGGCCCGCTCGGCGGCGCTGCGGTGGTCGGCCTCCTCCTGGCGTTCGGCGAACCGCTCGGCGTCGATGATGTCGTGCGCGGACAGGACCTCGCTCGCCTCCGGGTCGTCCTCCTCCTTGTCCTCGAACTCGTAGGTCCGCGAGGCGTAGGAGACGTCGAGCACGCCCTGCGCGTAGGCCACCTGGGTCTCGCGCTCGCGTTCGGCGCGGGCGCGGGCCGACCGGTCGTCCTCGCCGAGGAGTTCGGCCGCCTCGTCCAGCAGCGGGACGTCGGCGACGGTCCAGGCGCGGGTCACCGGCCGGCGGATCGCGTCGGCGTCCTCCTCGGACAGGTAGCCGTCGGGCTCGGCGAGGAAGTCGGCGACCAGCCGCTGCGGGGTGATCCGGGGCCACAGCCGGTCGACGGCGTCCCAGACCTCGGGGTTCTCGGCGATCTCGTCGCGGATCTGGGTGATGTCGGAGGCGTCGAGCAGGCTGCTGCCGTCGTAGGGATCGGTGCCGACACGCTCGGCGTACAGCTCGGTGAGCGTGTTGAGGATGTGGCCCTCGAAGTACTCGCGGGACGCGTTGTGCGGCAGCCCGGCGGCGCGGGTGCGCTCGCGGGCGACGCCCACCAGGCCGTCGTCCAGCATCAGCACCTCCCGGTCGTGCTCGATCGCGATCACCGGGTCCGGCAGGGCCTGCCGGTCGCGGACGACGGCGGCCAGCACGTCGGCCATCTGGGCGCGGCCCTTGACGGCGGCGGCCTCGGGAGTGTCGGCCGCGGTGGCCTTCACCCCGGGGAACAGCTCGCCGACGGTGGCCAGCAGCACGCCGGTCTCGCCGAGGGAGGGCAGCACCTCGCCGATGTAGCCGAGGAAGGCGGGGTTGGGGCCGACGATGAGGACGGCGCGGCGGGCCAGCAGCTCCCGGTGCTCGTACAGCAGGTACGCGGCCCGGTGCAGCGCCACCGCGGTCTTGCCGGTGCCGGGGCCGCCCTCGACGACCAGCACCCCGCGGTGCGGCGCCCGGATGATCCGGTCCTGCTCGGCCTGGATGGTCTGCACGATGTCGCTCATCCGGCCGGTGCGCGCCGAGTTCAGCGCGGCCAGCAGCACGGCGTCGCCGTTGTGGTCCTCGTGGCCGGTGCGGGTGGCGTCGCGGAGGTCGAGGATCTCGTCGTGCAGGGAGGTGACGGTCCGGCCCTCGGTGGCGATGTGCCGGCGGCGGCGCAGGCCCATCGGGGTGTGGCCGGTGGCCAGGTAGAAGGGGCGGGCGACGTCGGCCCGCCAGTCGATCAGCACGGGGGTGCGCTCGGCGTCGTCCTCGCGCAGCCCGATCCGGCCGATGTGGTGTGTGGCGCCGTCGGCCAGGTCGATCCGGCCGAAGCAGAGCGAGCCGTCCACGGCGTTCAGCGCGGCGAGCAGCCCCGAGCGCTCGGCGACCAGGATGTCCCGCTCCAGCCGGGCCTGCATGGGCTTGTCGCCCTGGGCGAGCGCGTCCGCGACGGAGGTCTCGGTCTCGCCGCGCAGGACGTCCACACGTGCGTACAGTCCGTCGATGAATTCCTGTTCGCCGCGCAATTCACCGTCGGGAAATTCGCTGTTAGACAGATCCGCGTTTGACAATGCCGCTCCCGCCCGCATATACTGTGGTCACTGAACTTCTTCACGGCATCCCATAAGGAAGTCGTGAACCACTGAATATACGCAGAAAAATCCCCCGAGCGCAATTGCCCGGGGGATTTTTTTCACGGTCGGCGGCCGTTTCACAGCACGTCGGCCAGCTCCTCCAGCAGCCGCCGCCCAGGGCGCGCGCCCACCATCGCCTTCACCGGCTCACCGCCCCGGAACACCATGAACGTCGGCATCGACAGCACCTTGTAGGCGTTCGTGGTGTCCGGGTTGTGGTCCACGTCCAGCTGGACCACCTTCAGCCGCTCGCCCTCCTCGGCCGCCAGCCGGCTGAGCACCGGTGCCATCTGCCGGCACGGCGGACACCAGTCGGCCGTGAACTCCACCAGGACCGGCGGTTCCGCTTCCAGGACCTCCGTCGCGAAGTCCGCGTCCCCCACTTCCGCCACACCCGCCGCTCTGCTCACCACTGCCCTCCCAGTTCGCACACGGGCTCCGGACCTCCCGGAACCAACGCCTCGGCGGCCAGCTCGTCGCGTGCCCGTTCGGCCCGCACCAGCTGCCCCGCGACCGTCTCCCGTACGGCGGTCAGCTGCCCGATGAGCGCGTCCAGCTCGGCCAGCTTGTGCCGGTAGACCACCAGCGAGGCCGGGCAGGAGTCGCCCTGCGGATGACCGGCCCGCAGACACTCCACGAACGGCCGGGTCTCCTCCAGGTCGAAGCCGAAGTCCCGCAGGGTGCGGATCTGCGCCAGCAGCCGCAGATCGCCCTCGTCGTACGTCCGGTGCCCGTGGGCGTCGCGCCGGGCCGGCAGCAGACCCCGGGACTCGTAGTAGCGCAGGGTGCGGGTCGTGGTTCCGGCCCGTGCGGCCAGCTCGCCGATTCGCATGTCCCCGACGGTACGGGTTGACGTCGGCGTCAACGCAAGACCGGCCGGGACGGCGGTCCCGGCCGGTCTCGCGCTCCTGCCCGCGGGGTCAGGCGGTCGTGCTGTGCGCCGGCTCCTTCTCGGCGTCCTCCGCCCGGGGCCCGGCGGCCTCCCGGCGCGGCAGCAGGGCGGCCACCAGGACCGTGCCGACGCCGAGGACCACCGCGCCGACCAGGCTGGTGTGGGCGACCGCGTCGGAGAAGGCGGAGCCGACCGCGTCGGCCATCTGCCGGGCGCCGGAGGCCAGCTCGCCCGCCTGCTGCTTGAGCTGCGCGGCCTGCTGCGGGTCGGTCGCCTGCTGGGCCTGCGCGGCGGCCTGGTGCGCCTTGTCCCCGATGCCCTGGGCGACGGCGTACCCGGCGCCGACCGAGTCCTGCGCGGTGTCCAGGGCGTTCGCCGGGAGCTTGCTGCCCTTGGTGGCGTCGGCCAGGTGGTCGCTGTAGGAGGTGGCCAGCAGCGAGCCGAGGATGGCGATGCCGAGCGAGCCGCCCAGCTCCAGCGAGGTGTCGTTGACGGCGCCGCCCACGCCCAGCTCCGACTCCGGGAACGCGCCCATGATGGCGTCGGTGCAGGGCGAGAGCGCCAGGCCTATCGCGAGGCCCAGGATGATCAGCGGCGCCACGAAGTCGGCGTACGTGGAGGCCGCGTCCACCCGGGTGAGCAGGGCGAGGGCGATCGTGCCGCCGGCCATGCCCGCGCCGACGGTCCACTTCATGCCGACGCGCGGGGTGAGCAGGGCGGTCAGGGCCGAGCCGACGAACACCGCGCCGGCCAGCGGCAGCATGCGCACGCCGGTCTGCAGGGCGTCGTAGCCGAGGACGAACTGCAGGTGCTGGGTCAGGTAGTAGAAGGCGCCGAAGACGGCCAGGAAGAACAGGGCGACGGCGAGGTTGGAGCCCGCGAACCGGCGGGCGGTGAAGCGGCGCACGTCCAGGATCGGGCGCGGGTGGCGCAGCTCCCACAGCACGAAGGCGACCAGGCCCACGCCGGCGACGACGGCCGCGCCGATCGCCTTGGCGCCCCAGCCGAAGTGCGGTCCCTCGATGATCATGTAGACGAGCGCGCCGGTCCAGATCACCGACAGCACGCCGCCGACGTAGTCGATGCGGTCGTGGTGGCCCGCCTTGGAGGGCGGGACCAGGACGAAGGCGGCGACGAGCGCGACGGCCGCGACCGGCACGTTGATCAGGAAGGTGGAGGACCAGCCGTGGTCGCGCAGCAGGGCGCCGGCCACCACCGGTCCGGCGGCGATGGCGAGCCCGGCGGTGGCGGTCCACAGGGTGATGGCCTTGGCCCGCTCACCGCGCGGGAAGGTCGCGGCGAGCAGCGAGAGCGTGGCCGGCATGATCAGCGCGGCGCCGACGCCCATCACGGCGCGGGCCGCGATGACGGTCGCCGAGCTGTCGGCGAGGTAGCCGAACACGGCGCCGCCGCCGAACACCACCAGGCCGAGGACGAGCGCGCCGCGCCGGCTGTACTTGTCGCCGATCGCGCCGAGCAGCAGCATCAGCGCCGCGTACGGCACGGTGTAGCCGTCGATCACCCACTGGAGGTCGGCGCTGGAGAGCCCGAGGTCCTTCGTCATGTCGGGCGCGGCGACCGTGAGGGCGGTGTTCGCCATCACGATGATCAGCAGGCTGAGGCAGAGCACCAGCAGCGCCCACCACCGCCGGGCGTAGGGGCGCTCCATCCTCTCGACCGGTTCGGTCATGACGAGTCGCATGGCAGGGATCGCCTTCCTCGGGTACGCGACGGACTTGCACAGTAACGTGCAATTGCACAACTATGTGCAATGTACGGCGTTGCACAGGACTGTGCAAGTCCAGTCGGAAAGGGGGCGGGAAGGCACAATGACCGCCATGACCACGGGTAACACCAGCCGCGCCGACGCAAACCGGCGCCGCATCCTCGACGTCGCCCTCGCGGAGCTGCTGCGCGACCCCGACGCGTCCATGGACCAGATCGCCCGCGCGGCAGGCGTCGTACGACGGACGGTGTACGGCCACTTCCCGAGCCGTGAGGCGCTGATCAGCACGCTCGTCGACGAGGCGGTGCAGGCGCTGGCGGACGCCGACGCGGCGGGCCGGGCGGGGGTGACGGACCCGGCGGAGGCGGTCGCCCGGTCGGTGCTCGCGGTCTGGCAGACCGCCGACCGCTACCGGCTGCTGATCGCGCTGGCCCAGCGGACGGTCACCGTCCAGGGCATCCGCGACCGCCTCGCCCCCCTGCGCGAGGCGAAGGTACGGCTGCTCCAGCACGGGCTGGACACGGGCGTCTTCCGCTCGCCGCTGCCCGCGCCGGCGCTGGCCTACGTCCACGAGCAGATGCTGTTCGCCCTGATGGAGGCGGTGAACGACGGCCTCCTGGCGGCGGCGGAGGCGGGCCGCTCGGCCACGGTCGCCGTGCTCACCGCGGCGGGCGTACCCGCCTCCCGGGCCATGGAGCTGGTGGCCGAGGTGTCGTAGAAGTGCCGTGGGCCGGCACGGGACCGGCCGCCCGGCCCCGGTTCAGGCGGGGCCGGACGGCCGGAGCGGGAAGGTGCCGCGACGGGACCGTGCCGGTGCTCAGGCCTTGACCAGGCCCTCCTCCCGGACCTCCGGGGCCTCGCTCACCGAGGACCGCCCCTCGTCGAGCAGCGTGGTCTCGTCGAACGGCACCTCCCCGGCCAGCACCCTGCGCACCCGGTCCTTGTCGATCTCCTTGGTCCACGTGCCGACCAGCACCGTCGCCACCGCGTTGCCCGCGAAGTTCGTCAGCGCCCGCGCCTCGCTCATGAACCGGTCGATGCCGACGATCAGCCCGACGCCGTCCACCAGGGCCGGCTTGTGCGACTGGAGGCCGCCGGCCAGCGTGGCGAGGCCCGCGCCGCTGACCCCGGCCGCGCCCTTCGACGCCAGCAGCAGGAACAGCAGCAGCGGGATCTGCTCGCCGACCGACATCGGCGTGCCCAGCGCGTCCGCGATGTACAGCGACGCCATGGTCATGTAGATCATCGTGCCGTCGAGGTTGAAGGAGTACCCCGTCGGCACGGTGATGCCGACCACCGGCCGGCTCACCCCCAGGTGCTCCATCTTCGCGATCAGCCGGGGCAGCGCGGACTCCGAGGAGGAGGTGGACAGGATCAGCAGGAATTCCCGGGCGAGGTACTTGAACAGGGAGAACACGTTCAGTCCCGCGACGATCCGCAGCAGCGCGCCGAGCACCAGGAAGACGAACAGGAAGCAGGTGACGTAGAAGCCGAGCATCAGCACGGCGAGGCTCTTGAGCGCGTCGACGCCGGCGGAGCCGACCACGGCCGCGATCGCGCCGAACGCGCCGACCGGCGCGGCCCACATCACCATCGACAGGATGCGGAAGACCAGCCGCTGGAGGTGCTCGACGCCGCGCAGCACCGGCTGCCCGGCCGCGCCCATCGCCTGGAGCGCGAACCCGGCGAGCAGCGCCACCAGCAGCGTCTGGAGCACCTCCCCCTGGGTGAACGCGGACACGAACGTGTCCGGGATGATCGACAGCACGAAGTCCACCGGCGGCAGCGCGTCGCTCTCCACCTGGGCGTGCCCGCTGTCGCGCAGCGCCTGGGTCAGGTGCAGCCCGTCGCCGGGGTGCAGCACGTTGCCGACCACGAGACCGATGGCGAGCGCGACGAGCGACATCACCAGGAAGTAGCCGAGGGCGATACCGCCGACGGCCCCCACCTTCGCGGCCTTCCGTACCGAACCGATACCGAGCACGATCGTGCAGAAGATGATCGGCGAGATCATCATCTTGATCAGGTTCACGAAGCCGGTGCCCAGCGGTTTCAGCTCCACCGCCGCGTCGGGCCAGATCAGGCCCACGGCGATGCCGAGCGCGACCGCCGCGATGACGGCGATGTACAGGTAATGGGTCCGGTCCCGCTGGGCGCGGGGTGCGGCAGGTGCCCTGTCGGCGGGGCTGGCGGCCACGACTGCCCTCCTTGACGTCTTCGTCGGTGCGCGACCGGCGTGCGGCTCACGTCCGGGCGTTGCTGGGAATGCCGTGACTATCTCCCGGCCTGTGAGGGCGGTCACCCTTCCGTTCATTTAGTTCACGATCGGACGGAGAGGCACACTGCTGGCATGCGCGCCCCCGTCCTCCCCCGGCCCCGCAGCCTGGCCGGCCAGCTGTTCGCCATGCAGGCCGTGCTGATCGCGGTGGTCGTGGCCGGGTACGCGCTGTTCACCTACGTCAGCGACCGGCGGCAGGCCGAGGAGGCCGCCGCCCGGCAGGCCACGGCGGTGGCCCGGTCGGTCGCCGACGCCCCCTCGGTCCGCGCGGCGATCCGCGGCCCCGACCCCACGGCCCGGCTGGAGCCGTACGCCCTCCAGGTCACCCGGGACGCCAACGTCGACTTCGTGACGATCATGGATCCGTCCGGCATCCGCTGGACCCACCCGGACCGCCAGCAGATCGGCAAGCGGTTCCTCGGCACCATCGGCCCCGCCCGGCGCGGCCGTACCTTCACCGAGACCTACACCGGCACGCTCGGCCCGTCCGTCCGCGCGGTGACCCCGGTCCGGGACGGCGGCCGGATCACCGGGCTGGTGAGCGCCGGCATCAAGGTGGAGACGATCAGCGCCCGGCTCCGGGACCAGGTCACGGCCCTGCTCGGGGTGGCCGGCGGGGCGCTGGTGCTGGGCGCGGTCGGCACATATGTGATCAACGCCCGGCTGCGCCGCCACACCCACGGCATGAACGCCACCGAGCTGAGCCGGATGCACGACTACCACCAGGCGGCGCTGCACGCGGTCCGGGAGGGGCTGCTGATGCTGGACGGCCAGTACCGGGTGGCGCTGGTCAACGACGGCGGCCGGGAGCTGCTGGGCCTCGGCGGCACGCCGGACGCGGACCTGGTCGGCCGCTCGGTGGCGGGCCTCGGCCTGCCGGCCCCGCTGACCGGCGCCCTGCTGTCCTCCGAGCCCCGGGTGGACGAGGTGCACCTGACGGCGTCCCGGGTGCTGGTGGTGAACACCTCCCCCGTGTCCGGGGGTGAGCGCCGGGGCACGGTCGTGACGCTCCGGGACGTCACCGAGCTCCAGTCGCTGATGGGCGAGCTGGACTCGGAGCGGGGCTTCACGCAGGCGCTGCGCTCGCAGGCGCACGAGGCCGCGAACCGGCTGCACACGGTCGTCTCGCTGATCGAGCTGGGCCGGGCCGGGGAGGCGGTGGAGTTCGCCACGGCCGAGCTGGAGCTGGCCCAGGCCCTCACCGACCAGGTGGTGGCGGCGGTGAGCGAGCCGGTGCTGGCCGCGCTGCTGCTGGGCAAGACCGCGCAGGCGCACGAGCGGGGCGTGGAACTGGTGGTCTCGCCGGACAGCCGCCTGGACGACGGCCTGCTGCCGGCCGAGTTGCCGGCGCGGGACCTGGTCACGATCCTCGGCAACCTGATCGACAACGCGGTGGACGCGGCGCAGGGCAGCGCCCGGGCGCGGGTCACCGTGACGGCGTACGCCTCGGGCGCCGGACTCGTGCTCCGGGTGGCGGACACCGGACCCGGTGTCGACCCCGCCCTGGCCGGCCTGGTATTCCAGCGGGGGTTCTCCACCAAGCCGGCCGGGCCGGGCGGGCGGGGACTCGGGCTGGCCCTGGTCCGGCAGGCGGTGACCCGCCACGGGGGCACGCTGACGGTGACGGGGTCCGGCGGGGACGGCGAGGACGGAGCGGTGTTCGAGGTGCGGTTGCCCTTGCGCGTGGTGGCGGGCGGTGCCGGATGACGGACGAGGGGCGGCCCATCCGCGTCCTGGTCGTCGAGGACGATCCGGTGGCCGCGGACGCGCACGTGATGTACGTCGGCCGGGTGCCGGGATTCGTCGCGGTCGGGAAGGCGCACACGGGCGCGGAGGCACGGCGGATCCTGGACCGCACCCCGGTGGACCTGCTCCTGCTGGACCTGCACCTGCCGGACGTGCACGGCCTGCAACTGGCCCGGTCCCTGCGGGCGTCCGGGCACCACGCGGACGTGATAGCGGTGACCTCGGCCCGGGACCTCGCGGTGGTGCGGGAGGGCGTCTCGCTGGGCGTCGTCCAGTACGTCCTGAAACCGTTCACGTTCGCGACGCTCCGGGACCGGCTGGTGCGCTACGCCGAGTTCCACGCGGCGGTGGGCGAGGCGAGCGGCCAGGACGAGGTGGACCGGGCCCTGGCGACCCTGCGCGCCCCGGCGCCGGCGGCCCTGCCGAAGGGGCTGAGCGCGCCGACGCTGGAGCGGGTCACGGGCACGCTGCGCGAGGCGCCGGAGGGCCTCACGGCGGCCGGGGCGGCCGAGACGGTCGGCATCTCCCGCATCACGGCCCGCCGCTACCTGGAGCACCTGGTCGAATCGGGCCGGGCGGCCCGCAGCCCGCTGTACGGGCAGGTGGGGCGCCCGGAGCTGGTGTACCGGTGGGTCCCCCAGGGGCGGTGAGGGGCGGGCCCCGGACGTCGGCGCGGTCGGGCGCCCCGCCCCGGACGGCGCACGCGCGGACACCCGGCGCGCCCGGCTCCGGGCCACCGGCGCGCTTCACCCCGCAGACGCATTGACCTGACCGGACCAGCGCTCTTACCTTCACACGGCAGCCATCTCCGCGCCACCCCCACGTGCGCTCAGGAGGTCATGCCCGTGCGCCCCACCGCCGCCCTCTCCGCGCTCCTCGCCACCGCCCTCTGCGCCGCCGCGCTCACCGCCTGCGGCAGCGGCTCCGGCCGCGGCCCGGACACGATCAAGGTGTCGTACAAGCAGTCCACCGACAACTCCGTCAAGGTGATGGACACCTACCTCGACGGCGTCAAGAAGCAGTTCGAGCGCGAACACCCCGGCAAGAAGGTGGAGTTCGTGCCGATCAAGGCGCCCGACGCGGAGTACTACACCAAGCTCCAGCAGATGCTGCGCTCCCCGCGCACCGCACCGGACCTGGTCTACGAGGACACCTTCCTCATCAACTCCGACATCACCAGCGGGTACTTGAAGCCGCTCGACGCCTACCTCGCCACATGGCCGGACTGGAAGCAGTTCATCGGCACCGCGAAGGCGGCGGCCAGGGGACGGGACGGGAAGACGTACGGCGTGCCGGACGGCACCGACACGCGCGGACTCTGGTTCGACCGGCGGGTGTTCGCCAGGGCCGGCCTGCCGCCGGACTGGCGGCCGAGGACCTGGGACGACGTCCTGGCCGCCGCCCGCACCATCAAGCGGAAGGTCCCCGGCGTCGTCCCGCTCAACGTCTACACCGGCAAACCGGCGGGCGAACGGGCCACGATGCAGACCTTCGAGATGCTGCTGTACGGCACGGGCGACGGCTCCGCCGACCCGCTGTACGACGACCGCGGCGGGAAGTGGGTCGTCGGGTCGCGGGCCTTCAAGGACGCGCTCGCGTTCGTGGAGACCGTCTACCGGGAGGGGCTCGGCCCCGACGTCTCCGACGCCCTCGACCCCAACTTCTCCACCACCGTGGCCGGCGAGCTGCTCCCCCGGGGCGGCCTCGGCATCGCCCTCGACGGCTCCTGGCTGCCGCTGACCTGGCAGCCGGGCAGCGGGCACCCCTGGCCCGACTGGTCCCGGCGGCTGGGGCTCGCCGCCATGCCCACCCAGCACGGCCAGGCGCCCGGCAGGGTGAGCATGTCCGGCGGCTGGACCTGGGCCGTCCCGGCCAAGGCGGCCAACCCCGACCTCGCCTTCGCCTTCGTCAGGACGCTCCAGACGAAGGACAACGCCCGCAGGTGGTACATCGCCAACTCCGGGATCGCCGTGCGGAAGGACGTCGCCGCCGACCCCGCGTACGCCACCGCCCAGCCCGGCCTGGCGTTCTTCACCGGACTGGTGGCCCACACCCACTACCGGCCCGCGTACCCCGCGTACCCGAAGGTGTCGACCGCCGTCCAGGAGGCCATGGAGGGCGTCACGACCGGTGACGTGTCCGTGGCGAAGGCGGCGAGCGGCTACGACGCCACGGTCGAGGACGTCACCGGCGGCCGAGTGGTCCGCAGGTGAGGCGCGGGCACCCGGCCGCCCGGGCCCTCCCGCTCGTCCCCGCGCTGGTCCTGCTGCTGCTCTTCCTCGCCGGGCCGATCGCCTACTGCGTCTGGATCGCCTTCACCGACCTCCAGCTCACCGGCCAGGCGCACTCCTCCTTCACGGGTCTCGCCAACTTCCGCCGGGCCTTCCGCGACGACGCGTTCCTGAACGCCGTCCGGCTGACCCTGGTGTTCACCGTGCTGTCCTCGCTCATCGGGCAGAACACCCTCGGGCTCGCGCTGGCCGCGCTGATGAGACGCGCCTCGAAACCCGTCCGCACCCTCACCGGCGGGGTGGTGATCACCGCGTGGGTGCTGCCGGAGGTCGTGGCCGGGTTCCTGCTGTACGCGTTCTTCCGCCGCGAGGGCACCCTGAACGCCGTCCTGGACTGGCTGCACCTGCCCCGGCAGAACTGGCTGTTCACACTGCCCGTCCTCGCCGTGTCCTTCGCCAACGTCTGGCGCGGGACGGCGTTCTCGATGCTCGTGTACTCCGCCGCGCTGGACGGGATCCCCGCCGAGATCACCGAGGCCGCCGAGGTGGACGGGGCCGGCGGGTGGCGGCGGCTGTGGCACATCACGCTGCCGATGATCCGCCGCTCCATCGGCACCAACCTGATGCTCAACACCCTCCAGACGCTCTCCGTCTTCGGGCTGATCTGGGTGATGACCCGGGGCGGTCCCGGCCACCGCAGCCAGACGCTGCCGCTGTTCATGTACGAACAGGCGTTCCAGAACAGCATGATCGGGTACGGCACGGCGGTCGCACTGCTCCTCCTGCTGGTCGGCTCCCTGTTCTCCGCGGTCTATCTGCGGCTGCTGCGGACGGAGGTCTGATGGCCCGCGCCCGCCCCTCCCGCCGGCTCGCCGCCGATCTCGCGCTGCTCGCCGTGGCCGCCGCCTTCGCCCTGCCGCTGGCCTGGGTGCTGCTGTCGGCCGTGGACCCGGGCGCCGGTCTGCGGGTCGGGATCCCGGACGGGATCGGCCTGGACAACTTCCGCGCCGTCCTCACCCCGGACATCACCTACACCCCGCTGCTCAACAGCCTGCTGCTGTGCGGCGGCGGCACGGCGCTGACCGTCGGCTGCGCCGCCCTCGCCGCGTATCCGCTGTCCCGGTTCCCCTCCCGGCTGAACCGGCCGTTCCTGCTGACCATCCTGTTCGCGACGAGCCTGCCCATCACGGCGATCATGGTGCCGGTGTACGCCCTGTTCGTCCGGGTGAACCTGATCGACACCTTCCAGGGCACCGTCTTCTTCTTCGCCGCCTCCCAGCTCCCCTTCGCCATCTGGCTGATGAAGAACTTCATGGACGGGGTGCCGAGGGAACTGGAGGAGGCGGCCTGGACGGACGGGGCCTCGGCCGCGCAGTCGCTGGTGCGGATCGTGCTGCCGCTGATGGGGCCCGGGCTGGGCGTGGTGACGGTGTTCTCGTTCGTGATGATGTGGGGGAACTTCTTCGTCCCGTTCATGCTGCTGCTCAGCCCGGACCGGATGCCCGCCTCGGTGAGCGTCAACGACTTCTTCGGCAACCGGGGCATGGTGGCCTACGGCCAGCTCGCCGCGTTCTCCGTGCTCTACTCGACGCCCGTGATCCTGCTGTACGTCCTGGTGGCCCGGCGGCTCGGCGGCGGGTTCGCGCTGGGCGGGGCGGTGAAGGGGTGACGCGGCACGGCGGTGGCACCGGGTGCCGGAGCAGTCCGGGTGACCGGCCCGTACGTTCCTACGATCCGTGATCTCGGCGGAACCGACCGTGGTCAGGATCCGGCCACGCCCCTACGTTGTGCCGGGTGCGCCCACCCTCAGCCCAACCGGACCAGCCCGCCCTCCCGTTCGACGCCCCGGCCGCCCGCAGGCTCCGCGCCGCGCTCGGCATGGGACCCGAGCACGTCGCCCACGGGATGCGTGCCTCGTACGGGCTGCCGTACGTCACCCCCGATCTCGTGATCGCGTGGGAGCGCGGCACGGTCGCCCCCGGCGATCCCGAACTCACCGCGCTCGCGGGAGTGCTGTGGTGCTCCCCGGGCGAACTGATCGGCCGGCCGCGGACCCTGCGCGAGCACCGCATCGCCCGGTCCGTGGCGCCCGAGGACGTCGCCCGCGCCGTCGGCATGGACCCGCGCGCGTATCTGCGGGTGGAGGAGAGCGGGGTGTGGCGGGGCGACGAGCGCCGGTCGGCGGCGCTCGCGCGGGTGCTGGAGCTGGCGCCGCCCGACTTCGTCGCCGTCACCGGCCGGGAGGCGAGGCTCGCCGGCCTGCTGCGCGGCGCGGTGACGACCCGCTGGCAGGCGTACGCGCGGCCGGTGCTGAAGCTCGTCCCCCTGGACCGGGAGGTGCTGGAGCCGGTCCTCCAGGAGCTGCACCAGGACTACCAGGGGCACATGGCCGCCACCCTCACCTGGGGCGGCGGCGGCCGGAGCGCCGGCGAGCCGGGGCGGCGCTTCCTGGACACCATCGTGGAGGCCTTCTGGCGGTCCGTGGCGGACCGGACCGCCTGACCCCCGGGAGGCGCGCCCGGCCCGGAGAGCGGCGCGCCCGGCCCGGGCGGCCGACGGTGCCCGGTCTAGAAGACCGACTCGGCCTCGTCCATGCGGTCCTTCGGCACGGTCTTCAGCTCGGTGACCGCCTCGGCGAGCGGCACCATCACGATGTCGGTGCCGCGCAGCGCGGTCATCTTGCCGAACTCGCCGCGGTGCGCGGCCTCCACGGCGTGCCAGCCGAAGCGGGTGGCGAGGACGCGGTCGTAGGCGGTGGGGACGCCGCCGCGCTGGACGTGGCCGAGGATGACCGGCTTGGCCTCCTTGCCGAGGCGCCGCTCCAGCTCGTAGGCGAGGGCGGTGCCGATGCCCTGGAAGCGCTCGTGGCCGTACTGGTCGATCGCGCCCTTGCCGTAGTCCATGGTGCCCTCGGCGGGGTGGGCGCCCTCGGCGACGCAGACGACCGCGAACTTCTTGCCGCGGGCGAACCGCTCCTCGACCATCTTGACCAGGTCGGCGGGGTCGAAGGGCCGCTCGGGCAGGCAGATGCCGTGGGCGCCGGCGGCCATGCCGGACTCCAGGGCGATCCAGCCGGCGTGCCGGCCCATGACCTCCACGACCATCACCCGCTGGTGGGACTCGGCGGTGGTCTTCAGGCGGTCCATCGCCTCGGTGGCCACGCCGACGGCCGTGTCGAAGCCGAAGGTGCGGTCGGTGGAGGAGATGTCGTTGTCGATGGTCTTGGGCACGCCGACGACCGGCAGACCCGCGTCGGAGAGCATGCGGGCCGCGGTGAGCGTGCCCTCGCCGCCGATCGGGATCAGCGCGTCGATGCCGAACTCCTCGACCATGTCGGCGGCGCCCTCGCAGGCCTCGCGCAGCCGGTCGCGCTCCAGCCGGGAGGAGCCGAGGATGGTGCCGCCGCGGGCCAGGATGCCGCTGACCGCGTCCAGGTCGAGGGTGCGGTAGTGGCGGTCCAGCAGGCCACGGTAACCGTCCTCGAAACCGATGACCTCGTCGCCGTACTGTGCGACCGCCCGGTGCACGACCGACCGGATCACGGCGTTCAGGCCGGGGCAGTCGCCGCCTGCGGTGAGAACTCCGATGCGCATCGTGCTGTGTCTCCTGCTCGCTGTCGTGTGCCGGTGAGCCAGTGACGATTCTTTCACGTCCGCCGGAGCGGTGAAGTCCTGACGGGCGCCTTATCCGGCGGCAGGGGTATTGTCAAGAGGGTTCGGCTCACCTCGGTGGGCGATTTTTATGCCGCAGAGGCGACAGAAGCGACATGAGGAACGGAGTGGACACGTGACGCGCAGCGTGTACGTGACCGGGATCGACCGCGGTGACGGCCGCCAGGTCGTGGAGCTGGGGGTCATGGAACTCCTCACCCGGCAGGTCGACCGGGTGGGCGTGTTCCGTCCGCTCGTCCACGACGGACCGGATCGGCTGTTCGAGCTGCTGCGGGCCCGGTACCGCCTCGCGCAGGACCCGTCGACCGTCTACGGCATGGACTACCACCAGGCGTCCGCGCTCCAGGCCGAGCGGGGCACGGACGAACTGGTCTCCGTCCTCGTCGACCGCTTTCACCTGGTCGCCCGCGACTACGACGTGGTGCTGGTGCTCGGCACCGACTTCGCCGACACCCAGCTGCCGGACGAGTTGTCCCTCAACGCCCGGCTCGCCAACGAGTTCGGCGCCTCGGTCATCCCGGTGGTGGGCGGCCGCAGGCAGACCGCCGAGTCGGTGCTGGCCGAGACCCGCAACGCCTACCGCGCCTACGACGGGCTCGGCTGCGACGTGCTGGCCATGGTCGCCAACCGGGTGGCCCGCGAGGACCGCGACGAGATGGCCGAGCGGCTGGTGAACCGGCTGCCGGTGCCCTGCTACGTGGTGCCGGACGAACCCGCGCTCTCCGCGCCCACGGTCGCCCAGATAGCCCAGACCCTGGACGCCAGGGTGCTGCTCGGCGACGACTCCGGCCTCGCCCGGGACGCCATGGACTTCGTCTTCGGCGGCGCGATGCTGCCCAACCTGCTGGGCGCCCTGACCCCGGGCTGCCTGGTGGTCACCCCGGGCGACCGGGCCGACCTCGTCGTCGGCTCGCTGGCCGCGCACAGCGCCGGCACCCCGCCGATCGCCGGTGTGCTGCTGACGCTCAACGAGGTCCCGCGCGACGAGATCCTCACCCTGGCCGCCCGGCTCGCCCCGGGCACCCCGGTGCTGTCGGTGTCCGGCAACAGCTTCCCCACCGCCGAGCAGCTGTTCTCCCTGGAGGGCAAGCTGAACGCGGCCACCCCGCGCAAGGCGGAGACCGCGCTCGGCCTGTTCGAGCGGTACGCCGACACCGCCGAGCTGGCCCGCCGGGTCTCGGCGCCGAGCAGCGACCGGGTCACCCCGATGATGTTCGAGCACAAGCTGCTGGAGCAGGCCCGCTCCGACAAGCGGCGCGTCGTGCTCCCGGAGGGCACCGAGGAGCGGGTGCTGCGCGCGGCCGAGGTGCTGCTGCGCCGGGGCGTGTGCGACCTGACCCTGCTCGGCCCCGAGGACCAAATCCGCAAGAAGGCCGCCGATCTCGGCATCGACCTCGGCGACACCCAGCTGATCGACCCGGCCGCCTCCGGCCTGCGCGACGCCTTCGCCGAGAAGTACGCGGCCCTGCGCGCCCACAAGGGCGTCACGGTCGAGCTGGCCTACGACGTCGTCTCCGACGTCAACTATTTCGGCACGCTGATGGTCCAGGAGGGCCTGGCCGACGGCATGGTCTCCGGCTCGGTGCACTCCACGGCCGCCACCATCCGGCCCGCCTTCGAGATCATCAAGACCCGGCCGGACGCCTCGATCGTCTCGTCCGTGTTCTTCATGTGCCTGGCCGACAAGGTGCTGGTCTACGGCGACTGCGCGGTCAACCCGGACCCCGACGCCGAGCAGCTCGCCGACATCGCCATCCAGTCGGCGGCCACCGCGGCCCGCTTCGGCGTGGAGCCGCGGATCGCGATGCTGTCGTACTCCACCGGCACCTCCGGCTCGGGGGCCGACGTGGACAAGGTGCGCGAGGCCACCGAGCTGGCCCGCTCGCGCCGGCCGGACCTGAAGATCGAGGGCCCGATCCAGTACGACGCGGCCGTGGAGCCGTCCGTCGCCGCGACCAAGCTGCCCGGCTCCGATGTCGCCGGGCAGGCGACGGTCCTGGTCTTCCCCGACCTCAACACGGGCAACAACACCTACAAGGCCGTGCAGCGCTCGGCCGGCGCGATCGCCGTCGGCCCGGTCCTCCAGGGCCTGCGCAAGCCGGTCAACGACCTGTCCCGCGGCGCCCTCGTCCAGGACATCGTCAACACGGTCGCCATCACGGCGATCCAGGCCCAGACCCCCGCCCAGAACCCCAGCGAGAAGGCGTCCCAGCAGTGACCTCCCCCACCCGTGTCCTCGTCCTCAACTCCGGTTCGTCCTCGCTGAAGTACCAGCTGCTGGACATGCGGGACAGCAGCCGGCTCGCGGTGGGCCTGGTCGAGCGCATCGGCGAGCAGACCTCCCGGATCGAGCACACCTGCCTGACCGGCGGCGGCACCCGCGAGCACAGCGGCCCCATCGCCGACCACGAGGCCGCCCTCAAGGCGGTCGGCGAGGAGCTGAGCCGCGACGGCCTCGGCCTGGACTCCCCCGAACTGGCCGCCATCGGGCACCGGGTGGTGCACGGCGGGATGTTCTTCACCGAGCCCACCGTCATCGACGACGAGGTGCTCACCGAGATCGAGCGGCTGATCCCGGTCGCCCCGCTGCACAACCCGGCCAACCTCACCGGCGTCCGCACCGCCCGGGCACTGCGTCCCGACCTGCCCCAGGTCGCCGTCTTCGACACCGCGTTCCACACGTCGATGCCGGAGTCCGCGGCGCGCTACGCCATCGACCCGAAGATCGCCGACCGCCATCGGATCCGCCGCTACGGCTTCCACGGCACCTCGCACGCCTACGTCTCCCGGGAGACCGCCCGGCTGCTGGGCAAGGACCCGTCCGAGGTCAACGTGATCGTGCTGCACCTGGGCAACGGCGCCTCCGCCTCCGCGGTGGAGAAGGGCCGCTGTGTGGACACCTCCATGGGGCTGACGCCCTTGGAGGGCCTCGTGATGGGTACGCGGTCCGGTGACCTGGACCCGGCCGTCATCTTCCATTTGGCCCGGGTTGGGGATATGTCCATGGACGAGATCGACACTCTCCTCAACAAGAGGAGCGGTCTGTTCGGTCTGTGCGGGGACAACGACATGCGGGAGATCCGTCGCCGGATCGACGAGGGCGACGAAGAGGCCGCGCTCGCCTTCGACATTTACATTCACCGGATCAAGAAGTACATAGGCGCCTATTACGCGGTGCTCGGCACCGTGGACGCGGTGGCCTTCACCGCCGGGGTCGGCGAGAACGCGGCACCGGTGCGGGAGGCGGCGGTCGCGGGCCTGGAGGGCCTGGGCCTGGCGGTCGACCCGGAGCGCAACGCCGTGCGCGGGGGCGGGGCCCGGCTGATTTCGCCGGACTCCTCCCGGGTGGCGGTCGCCGTGGTGCCGACGGATGAAGAACTGGAGATCGCGACGCAGACCTACGCACTGGTCGGAAAGAACAACTGAATAGCACCTGAGCGGTGCGGCACTCATTTGTATCTTCCGCCAGACGGAATATTCCGTAGCGAAACAAACCGATAGGATCGCCCCATGCGCCGTTCGAAAATCGTCTGTACTCTCGGCCCCGCGGTCGACTCCCACGAGATGCTCGTCGCCATGATCGAGGCGGGCATGAACGTAGCCCGGTTCAACTTCAGCCACGGCACCCACGCCGAGCACCAGGCGCGGTACGACCGCGTCCGGGCCGCCTCCAAGGAGACCGGCCGCCCCATCGGCGTCCTCGCCGACCTCCAGGGCCCGAAGATCCGCCTGGAGACCTTCGCCGAGGGTCCGGTCGAGCTGGAGCGCGGTGACGAGTTCGTCATCACGACCGAGGACGTGCCGGGTGACAAGCACATCTGCGGCACGACGTACAAGGGGCTGCCGGGCGACGTCTCGCGCGGCGACCAGATCCTGATCAACGACGGCAACGTCGAGCTGAAGGTCCTGGACGTCGAGGGCCCGCGGGTGCGGACGATCGTCATCGAGGGCGGCGTCGTCTCCGACCACAAGGGCATCAACCTGCCCGGCGCGGCCGTGAACGTGCCCGCGCTGAGCGAGAAGGACGTCGAGGACCTGCGCTTCGCCCTCCGCATGGGCTGCGACATGGTCGCGCTGTCCTTCGTCCGGGACGCCAAGGACGTGCAGGACGTCCACCGCGTGATGGACGAGGAGGGCCGCCGGGTCCCCGTCATCGCCAAGGTGGAGAAGCCGCAGGCGGTCGACAACATGGAGGACGTCGTCGCGGCGTTCGACGCCGTGATGGTCGCCCGCGGCGACCTCGCCGTCGAGTACCCGCTCGAAAAGGTCCCCATGGTGCAGAAGCGCCTGATCGAGCTGTGCCGGCGCAACGCCAAGCCGGTGATCGTCGCGACCCAGATGATGGAGTCGATGATCACCAACTCCCGGCCGACCCGCGCCGAGGCCTCCGACGTGGCCAACGCGATCCTCGACGGCGCCGACGCGGTCATGCTGTCGGCCGAGTCCTCGGTGGGCGCCTACCCGATCGAGACGGTCAAGACGATGTCGAAGATCGTCGTCGCGGCCGAGCAGGAGCTGCTGTCCAAGGGCCTGCAGCCGCTGGTGCCGGGCAAGAAGCCGCGCACGCAGGGCGGTTCGGTGGCCCGCGCGGCCTGCGAGATCGCCGACTTCCTCGGCGGCAAGGGCCTGATCGCCTTCACCAAGTCCGGTGACACCGCGCGCCGGCTGTCCCGGTACCGGGCGTCCCAGCCGATCGTCGCCTTCACCACGGACGAGGCGACCCGCAACCAGCTCACGCTGAGCTGGGGCGTGGAGTCGCACGTCGTGCCGTTCGTGAACACCACCGACGAGATGGTCGACCTGGTGGACCAGGAGGTCGCCAAGCTGAGCCGGTTCGACGTGGGCGACACCGTCGTGATCACCGCCGGTTCGCCCCCCGGCGTCCCCGGCACCACCAACATGATCCGCGTCCACCACCTGGGCAACCAGGGCGGCTGATCGCCGGACCCGCGACACACCGAGGGCGCCCCCTGCGACAGGGGGCGCCCTCGGCCTTGTGCGGCTCCCGGACCGGCTTGTGCGACCGCTCAGTCGGTCGTGTACACGTGCATGCCCGGCACGTGCAGATTGCCGCCGAACTGGGCGGCCTGGACCACCTTGGCATGGGTGAAGTAGATCAGCGGGATGTTCAGCGGGGGCGGGCTGTCGGGGCTGAACGTCACCGGGATCAGCCCGAACAGGTTCCCGGAGATGCTCTCGGTGTACATCACCGTGTCGCCGCCGGTGATGGTGGACTTCGAGCCCTTGGCCGCCTGGACGTGGTAGGTCTTGCCCGCCTGCTTGTCCTTGACCGTCTGGTGCAGGTCGCCGATCTCGGTGCCGTCGGAGATGACGTACTTCAGCACCTTCTTCGTGGTGCCGTTCGCCCGCCTCACCTCCACGACGCCCTGGTAGTCGGCGCCCTTCAGGAGCAGGGAGCTGGCGTCCAGGTACCAGGGGTCGTCCGCCACCGCCACCGTGTTGTCGACGCCGGCGACGCGGTCCGTGGCCGCCGGGCAGTCCTCGGCGGAGCCGGGGTCGCCCGCGGACGGGCTCGGCGTGTCCGAGGGGGTGGGCGAGGGGCTGGACGACGGGGCCGACGGGGTCGCGTCGTCCCCGGCCGGCGTGGTGGTGCCGCCCTCGCCGGTCTTCCCACCGGTGCCGGCGGTGTCCTCGGCCTTCCTGCCCGTGTCCCCCGCCCTGGTCCCCGTGTCCCCGGCGGTGTCGTCGGAGGCGCTGCCGCCCGGGTCCTCGCCCGGGTCCGGTGACCGGGACTCCGACGGGGCCGGGTCCGGGCTCTGCGCGGGCGTGTCCGTGCCGGTGTCCGGGTCCTCGTCGCGCCCGCCGGTGAGGAGGTCGCCGAGCGTGTCGCCGATGGTGTCGAGGATGGTCCCGCCGCCCTGGGGCTTCGCCGGCGCGTCCGTGCCACCGCCGGCGTCCGCACCCTGGCCGGCCGCGCCGGAGTCCGTGCCCGGGGAGCCGGCATCCGCGCCGGACGGGCCGGGGGCGTCCGCGTCCCCGTCTCCGGAACCGGGGTGCGCGTTTGAGGTCGCGGTCGGGTCGGGCGTGGTCTCGTCGTCGGAACCTGAATCCGGCGAAGAGGTGCCGTCCTCCCCCCGCGTCTTCCCGCTCTCTTCCCCGCTCTTGCCGGTCTTCGACGGCGGCGGCGCGTCCGACGCCTCCGACGCGTCCTCGGAGGCGGACGGCGACGCGGAGTCGGAGGGCTCCTTGCCGTCGTCGAGCGCCTTGACGCAGGCCTCGTACTCCTCGCGCGTCAGGTCCTTGGCCGACGTGGACGCCGGCGCGGACGGCGACGAGGAGGGGCTGCCGTTGTTGTCGGCGAGGGCCAGCGTGGACGTGAAGCCCATGCCCATCAGCACGGCCGTGGGCATCGCCACCGAGGCGATGGCCTTGCCGGCGGGCATGTGGAACCTGGTGAACAGCGGCTTTCTGGGGGCCGCGTGGCGGGGCCCGGTTCTCGCACGGGGCCCGTCCACATCGGTCCCGCGGGTCACCTCGTCAGCCGGCACTGTGCCTCCCGTTCGCCCCGTTGGCCGGGTTCGTTCCTGACAGGTCGTTCGGCTCGTCCAGCCCGTACACGCGCTGCTCCGGAAGGGGCGCGGCGGCGGGGGAACCCCCCTGGCCCGCTGCCGCCCCGCCCGCCGGCTGCTGCTCGGGTGCGCCCGGCGCCCAGGACACGGCCATCGCCCCGCCGGTCAGCGCGCACAGGAATCCGACGATGAAGCCACCGATGTTCGACAGCGGGATGGACACCAGTGCCAGCAGGATCGCCGCGACACCTCCGAAGACCCGGATGTGCTGCTGGAACCAGAGGATGAGCCCGAGGGCGATGAGCAGTCCGCCGATGATCAGGGAACTGGAGCCGCCGGGCGTTCCGACCGTCATGCTGAGGTGACCGAGCTGCAGGTGGGCGTACGGGAAGTACAGGATCAGAAAGCCGCCGAGCATGACGAGCAGACCGGCCCAGAACGGACGCGTGCCCCGCCAGGCGCGGAACTGCAGCCTCCGGCGGGTGAACTGACCGGGTGCGGCGGCAGGAGTCTCGGCGCTCATGGAAAACAGCTCCCTGGTGCGGCGTTGCTGTGGTGGTGATGTGGTCCGGCCGTGAAGACGCGCCGGAGTGTGGACGGGCGGGGGCGCCACGGCTCCCCCGCCCGTCAGTACGTGCTCAGTAGCACTCGATGTCCTTGCCGCTGCCCCTGTGCAGCGACATGTGCAGACCGCTGAGCGTGAAGGTTCCGGCGGTGGTCGCCCACGCCGTCTGCTTCACACCGCTCAGGTCCACCGAGTCCGCCTGCTGGGCGAAGCCGAACGGGTTGGCCTGCTTGTTCTGGACCTCGGCGTCCTTCATGCGGGCGCCCTTGAGGTCCCGCCCGGCGACGCCGATGTCGAGGCCGTTGAACGTGGCGTCCGCCTGCAGGTCCTCGACGTCGATGTACAGGTTCTTCGCGTGGACCTGCTTGTCCTCGTCGGAGCTGTTGCCCGCCTCGAGCCGCAGCGTGATGTCGCCGAGGATCGGGATGTCCGGGGTGACGACCGACTGGCACATCTTCTCGATCCGGGCCTTGGTGAAGGCCGAGACCGCGACGGGGTGAGCCGCCTTGCCGCCGGTCAGGGTGTACCCCTGGTCGATCGCGCCGTACTGCGAGAAACCCTCGCCGTGCAGCGTCTTCGCCGTCACCTTGAACGACTGGCCCGACACACTGAACGACGCGGCGAGGGCGCCCTGCGCGAGGGCGACGCCTATCGCGGCCGTAGCGGCCACGCTGGGCACCATGACCACGGCGAACCGCTTCCATCTGGTCCCGCCACGCACCTGGGACTCCATATTTCCTCCTTCTCGGACGTACATCTCCTGGCCCGGCTCGCCCTCGGTCGGCGGCTCAGCCAGGCAGGGATGGGAGAAGTGCTACGTCCTCGGAAAGGAGAGCGCCCGCACTCGGCGGCGCACTACGCGCCCGAATCACCGGCGATCACCCCCGAGCGACAACCACTGGGTCGCGCCTGACACGCATCACGCACAACCTTGCGGGCAGGCTTCGCCGGGGTGGCGAAGACCCCCCTGCCCTGGACCGGCGTCACTGCCGCCGGTCCTGCTCGGTGGGGACCCAGATTCCTCCGCGACCCGGCCGGCTGCCGGGGTGCGGGAATGGACCGAGCGTCGCCGATCGTGGTGCATTCTCGGCCTGGACACAAGGGGGTTCGTTACTGGCTAGTAACGGCGGGATAACCGGAGGACGACCGACCGGTCTCGGAGCGCGACGTACGGTCGCGGCGTGGGGCAGAGCAAAGCCGTTGATCCCTGGACGAATCCAGACAGACCAACGGCCTCGATTTACTCGCAGTAACAGCGGCCGCGATTACCAAGATTTGGCAAAGCGCGGCCGCCATGACGCCTCTACGGCGAATCTTTCACCACGGCCTCACAAGCCGTGGCCGGGTACCGCCCCTCAGAAAAGGGCGCGGGCGAGGGCCCTGCGCGCGTCCACGACCCGCGGGTCCTCCGGGCCCACGACCTCGAACAGCTCCAGCAGCCGGCGCCGTACGGCGTCCCGGTCGTCGCCCGCCGTGCGCCGCACGGTGTCGATCAGCCGGCCGAACGCGTCCTCGACATGACCGCCCACCAGGTCCAGGTCGGCGGCGGCGATCTGCGCCTCGGCGTCCTTCGGCTTGTCGGCGGCCTCCTGGCGCACCTTCTGCGGGTCCATGTCCCGCACCCGCTGGAGCAGCTCGGCCTGCGCCAGGCCCAGCTTGGCCTCCGGGTGCGCCGGGTCGTCGGCCAGCACGTTCCGGTACGCCCGGACGGCCCCGGCCAGGTCGCCCGCGTCCATCGCCTGCGCGGCGGCGTTCAGCGCCGCGTCGTAGGGGCCCTCCGCCGGCGCGGTCACCGTCGCGCCGCCCGGCTCGGCCTCCGGGTCGACGGTCAGACCGGTCAGCCCGAAGCGCTGCTCGGCCACCGTCACCAGCTGGTCCAGGGTCTGCCGGATCTGCTGCTCGGCCGCCACGCCCTGGAACAGCGGGAGCGCCTGGCCCGCGACGACGGCGAAGACGGCCGGGATCCCCTGGACCCCGAACTGCTGCATCAGCATCTGGTTGGCGTCGACGTCGATCTTGGCGAGGAGGAAGCGCCCGTTGTACTCGACGGCCAGCCGCTCCAGGACCGGGCTCAGCTGCTTGCAGGGCTGACACCACTCGGCCCAGAAGTCGATGACGACGGGCACTTCGGCGGAGCGCTGCAGGACCTCCCGCTCGAACCCCGCCTCATCGACGTCGATGACGAGATCGGCCGGGGAGACGGCCCCCGTCCCGCCCTGTCGGGCGGCTTCGGCGCGCGTCTGCTCGGCCTTGGCCTTGGCCTCCTGGGCCGCCTTCACCGCGGCGAGGTCGACGACACCGCTCATGGACATGTTCCGTGGCTGCATGCGTCTATCCTCCCCCGAGCCGGCGCCTGAGTGAAAAGCGGTAGGGGGCGCCGGGTCCCCACCCGCGCCTCGTGGTCGTCCGCCCGTGTACGTCCCTCACGAGCTTTCGCTACGAGTCGTAGCGTAATGCCATGAGGGCGCCGCGCGACACCACACCCCGGTGATCTCCCTCACGGCCCCACAGGACCCGCCGGTTATGGTCGGGGGATGCAGAGCCGCACCCCCGTCAGCCGTACCGGACGCCCGCGCAGCGCCGCCGCGGACACCGCGATCCTGGCCGCGACCCGGGAGGCTCTGGTCGAACTCGGCTGGTCCAGACTCACTCTGTCGGACGTCGCGATCCGGGCCGGGGTCGCCAAGACGACCCTCTACCGCCGCTGGGCCGGCAAGAACGAGCTGGTCGTGGACGCCGTCGCGGAGCTCTTCGACGAGTTGGAGGTCCCCGACCTCGGCAGCCTCG
This sequence comes from Streptomyces sp. NPDC104831, assembly GCF_055583025.1. Taxonomy (NCBI): domain Bacteria; kingdom Bacillati; phylum Actinomycetota; class Actinomycetes; order Kitasatosporales; family Streptomycetaceae; genus Streptomyces; species Streptomyces sp. NPDC104831. Next base: position 170,916 of record NZ_JBVJOT010000007.1, on the reverse strand, counting down.
CCGCCGACATCGAGGGCGTCGTCCTCCAGTTCGCGGCCATCCTCGCCCGCCCCGAGGCCCGCAGCGGCCTGATGGCGGTGGTCGCCGAGTCCACCCGCGACGACGCGCTGCGCGAACGCATCCGCGCCTCGATCGTGGACCGCCAGATGCGCCTGGTCCTCCAGGGGCGCGCCCGCGCCCAGCACCGCGGCGAGCTGCCCGCCGAGCCGGACCCCGAGGAGTCCGCCCGCACGGTCGACCTGATCTTCGACATGGTCGCGGGCGCGGTGGTCCACCGCACCCTGGTCAGCGGCAAACCCGCCAACGAGGAGTGGGTGCGCAGCTTCACCCGCATCCTCCTCCTGGGCCTGGCGGGAGCGGCCGGCACTTCCTGAGGACACCGCCCCGCGCGCGAACGCGCCGCCCTTGGGACTCCCCGGTGGGCGGCGCGTCGGCGAAGCGGTCAGAAACCGGCCGGTTCCGTGTACACCCCCCACTCGTCGCGCAGCACCCCGCAGATCTCGCCCAGGGTGGCCTCGGCGCGGACGGCGTCCAGCATCGGCTCGATCATGTTGGCCCCGGAGCGGGCCGCCGCCAGCATGCCGTCGAGGGCGGCGCGCACGGCCGTCTCGTCGCGGGCGGCCTTGCGCTCGGCGAGGACGCGGACCTGCTCGCGCTCCACCTCGTGGCTGACCCGCAGGATCTCCAGGTCCCCGGTCACCGACCCGGTGTGGACGTTGACGCCCACCACCCGCTTGTCGCCCTTCTCCAGCGCCTGCTGGTAGCGGAAGGCGGACTCGGCTATCTCGCCGGTGAACCAGCCGTCCTCTATCCCGCGCAGAATGCCCGAGGTGATCGGCCCGATCGGATGACGCCCGTCCGGGTGAGCCCGCAGGCCCCGCTCCTTGATCTGCTCGAATATCTTCTCCGCGTCCGCCTCGATCCGGTCCGTCAGCTGCTCGACGTACCAGGCGCCGCCCAGCGGGTCGGCCACGTTGGCGACCCCCGTCTCCTCCATCAGCACCTGCTGCGTGCGCAGCGCGATCTCCGCGGCCTGCTCGCTGGGCAGCGCGAGGGTCTCGTCCAGGGCGTTGGTGTGCAGCGAGTTCGTCCCGCCGAGCACGGCGGCCAGCGCCTCCACGGCCGTGCGCACCACGTTGTTGTACGGCTGCTGCGCGGTCAGCGACACACCGGCCGTCTGGGTGTGGAAGCGGAGCCACTGCGCCTTGTCGCTCTTCGCCCCGTACACCTCCCGCATCCACCGGGCCCAGATGCGCCGGGCCGCGCGGAACTTGGCGATCTCCTCGAAGAAGTCCACGTGCGCGTCGAAGAAGAAGGACAGCCCCGGCGCGAAGACGTCCACGTCCAGCCCGCGGCTGAGCCCCAGCTCGACGTACCCGAACCCGTCGGCCAGGGTGTACGCCAGCTCCTGCGCGGCCGTGGCCCCGGCCTCCCGGATGTGGTAGCCGGAGACGGACAGCGGCTTGTACGCGGGGATGCCCGCCGCGCAGTACTCCATCAGGTCGCCGATCAGCCGCAGATGGGGTTCCGGCTGGAACAGCCACTCCTTCTGCGCGATGTACTCCTTGAAGATGTCGGTCTGGAGCGTGCCGTTGAGCACCCGCGGATCGACGCCCTGGCGCTCGGCGGCGACCAGGTACATGCAGAAGACCGGCACGGCCGGGCCGCTGATGGTCATGGAGGTCGTCACATCCCCCAGCGGGATGTCCTTGAACAGCACCTCCATGTCGGCCGCCGAGTCGATGGCGACGCCGCAGTGCCCGACCTCGCCGAGCGAGCGCGGGTCGTCGGAGTCGCGCCCCATGAGCGTCGGCATGTCGAAGGCGACGGACAGCCCGCCGCCGCCCGCCGCGAGGATCATCTTGTACCGCTCGTTGGTCTGCTCGGCGTTGCCGAAGCCCGCGAACTGGCGGATCGTCCAGGTCCGGCCGCGGTAGCCGGTCGGATGGAGCCCGCGCGTGAAGGGGTACTCCCCGGGCCAGCCGATCCGCTCGAATCCCTCGTACGTGTCACCGGGCCGGGGCCCGTACACCGGTTCCACGGGGTCACCGGAGAGCGTGGTGAAGTCCGCGTCCCGCTTGCGTGCGGCGTCGTAACGGGCCTGCCAGCGGCGGCGGCCCTCCTCGATGGCGTGAGCGTCCATACCCCCGAATTTACTTGGACGTCCTAGTAAATGTCGATGGGAGACCGCCGCACGGCATCCGTACGGCGGTGCGGCTACGCCTTGGCGACGGCCGGCGCCGGGTCGGCGACCCTGGCCTCCAGCTCGCGGCTGATCCTGCGCTCGACGAAGAACGCGGCGGTGGGGATCGTGCCCGCGATCAGCACCCACAGCTGCTTGCCGACCGGCCACTTCGCCTTGGAACCCAGGTCGAAGGCGAAGACCAGGTAGACGACGTACAGCCAGCCGTGGGCGATGGCGACGACCCGCGTGAAGTCGGCGGCGCCGTCCATGTCCAGCCCGTACTTCGCGATCATGCTCAGGCACAGCAGCACCAGCAGGACGCCCGTGGTGTAGGCGAGGACGCGGTAGCGGGTCAGCACGCTCTTTTTCATGGAGTCGAGCGTAACCACCCGATCCGGGAGATCTTGCCCCGGGTCACTCGTCCGTGAAGTCGTGTGCCGCGATCCGCAGCGGGCGGAACATCGCGAAGATCTCGCGGCACTCCTCCGCGTCGTACGCCCCGAGCCCGAAGTCCATGGCCATCAGGTCGCGGGTGGCCGCGTCGACCACCTCGCGGCCCTTGTCGGTGATGACGGCGAGGGTGCCCCGGCCGTCGTTGGGGTTGGGGCGCTTGGCCACCAGCCCGGACTTCACCAGCCGGTCCACGGTGTTCGTCACGGAGGTGGGGTGCACCATCAGCCGCTCACCGATCTTGGACATCGGCAGCTCGCCCGCCTTGGAGAAGGTGAGCAGCACCAGCGCCTCGTAGCGGGCGAACGTCAGTCCGTACGGCTTGACCACCGCGTCGACCTCCGCGAGCAGGATCTGCTGGGCCCGCATGATGGAGGTGATCGCGGCCATGGAGGGCACGTTTCCCCAGCGCTGCTTCCACAGCTCGTCGGCGCGGGCGATGGGGTCGAACGGGAGACTGAGAGGCTTGGGCACGTCATCAGACCCTACCGGCCGGTCATATGCCGGTCAGCTCCGTCTCGGCTTTCGGTCACCGGCCGTTCCCGCCCGGGCGCGCGGGGCGATCGCGCGGCGGCGCAGCGTGCCCACGCCGGCCGCGGCCGCCCCCGCCCCAGGCGCCCCGGACGGTCACCGGCCCGGCGGCCGGGACGGTCACGAGCCCGGCGGCCGGGACGGTCACGGCCCGCCCGCGCGGCCCGTCCGGCACCGCCCGCACGAACGCCCGGTCCAGCCCGTCGGACGCCCGGGGCGCTGGTGCGCCGGCCGGGCCGCGCCCCCGTCCCCGGTGCCGTACCGCCCGACGGTCCTGGGCGACGCGGGCCGCCGGCCGACCGCCGCCACGGCCACCGCGTGCCCGCCACCGGGGTGCGGCCGGCCCCCGCACCCGTCCCCGTCGCCATCCCGCCCGACGGTCCTGCGCGACGCGGGCCGCCGGCCGACCGCCACCACGGCCACCGCGTGCCCGCCACCGGGTGCGGCCGGACCCCGCACCCGTCCCCGTCGCCATCCCGCCCGACGGTCCTGCGCGACGCGGGCCGCCGGCCGACCGCCGCCACGGGCACGGCGTGCCCGCCACCGGGTGTCGCACGGACGGACACCGCCGGGACGGCGCCGGCGCCGGCGCCGGGAGCGCGAGGGCTCACGTGGGCGGGGAACCAGGACGGGCCGCGTCACACCCGCACCCTCACCCTCAGGCGGACACCCGGCTACGGGGCCAGGCGCCGCAGCTGGTGCCGTACCGCGCGCTGGGCGACCGGGCCCAGGGACTCCACCGCGGCCACCAGGACCCCGAGCTGTTCCAGCGCGGCCAGCGCCGCCCCCGCCCCCGCCTCGTCCACGCCCTCGTACAGCTCGATCCCGACGAACGACGCGGCGACCGCGCGCGCCAGCCCCGCCGGGTCGGTGAACTCGCCGAACGGTGTCGCCGCCAGGACGCGGCGGAGCACCTGCTCGATCTCGGTGATCCACAGGTCGAGCCCGGCGGCCGTGGCCGGGCCGAGGCCGGGGTGGGTCGGGGCGCCGGCCAGCAGCTGGCCGAGCAGGGCGACATGGCCCCCGGCCCGCTCGTGCTCGTGGATCTCGCGGCCGACGGTCAGCAGTTCGGACAGCGAACCCACCTCGGCGAGCCGTTCCCGGTAGCGGGCCACCGCCTGCTCCGCCCCGTACCGGCAGGCCGCCGCGAGCAGCTCGTCCACGGATCCGAAGTGGTAGAAGACGAGCGCCTGATTGACGCCGGCCGCCGCGGCCACCGTACGGGCCGAGGTCTTGGCGATGCCCTGCTCGGTGAGGGTGCGCAGGGCGCCCTCCAGCAGTCTGGTCTTGGTCTCCTGGGACTTCGCGGTCTCCGGGCTCATGCGCGCGCCTCCTCCCGTACGGGGCGCAGTCCGGGCCGTACACCGCGGGCGTGGAGGTCGGTGTACGAGGCGGTGAAGGAGCCCTCGTAACCGAAGAGCGGCCCGAAGTACCGGTTCACCACGCGCACCCGGATCCGGAAGCGGCCGGCGGCGTCGTCGTAGGACTCGCGCACCTCGGCGGTGGCGCCGACGAGTTCGGGGACGCGGACGTCCACCGGGCCCTCCCGGAACCGGTGCGTGCCGGAGCGGATGAGCAGGGAGCCGTCGGGCTCGGCGTGGAAGTGCAGGTCGCTGGCGAGGTGCTGGTGGGTGCCGAGGTAGTCCAGGACGCGGTCGCCGCGCGGACCGAGCACCATCTGCGCGTCGAAGCGGCGGGCGCGGCCGGGCAGGTCGAAGGTGCGCACGAAGCTCACCGTCTCACGGCCGAAGCCGTCGGTGTACGGCACGTTCTCGATCACGAAGGGGATGTTCCGGCCGGGCCGCGGGACGAGGATGTTGCGGGTGCCGCCGAGGGCGAGGAACGGCTTCACGAACGCCCGTCCGTGCCAGATCCGGTCCATCACACCCCGGCCGGTGCACGCCTCGCCCCCGGCCAGGCCGACCGAGAAGCGGCGGCGCAGGGCGGGGTGGAGGCGGTCGAAGGCGGGGCCCATCGCGGTGCGGAAGATCGAGGTCATCGGTGCTCCTCCAGGGAGGTCGTCCGTCGTGTGCGCGGGGGCGTCATCCGTGCTTCTCCGGGAGGCCGTCCGGGACGGCGGCGTCATCCGTGCTTCTCCAGCGTGTTCAGCAGGCGGGGGGCGCGGGTGCGGCCGGTGGGGGCGCGCAGGCAGCGGCGGGCGGCCGGGGTGCCGGCGAGGGGCGCCTTGAACAGGGCGAGGAAGACGCCGGGCACGAGCAGCAGCGGGCACAGGAAGGCCATGGCGTCGGCGAAGGGACCGGGCAGGCCGGGGAGCGAGCCGCGGCCGAGCACGGTCAGGCCGAGGGCGAGGACGAGGGCGCGGACGGCGAGTTCGGCGAGCCAGTTGCACCGGGCCCGTTCGGGGGTGATGCCCCGCTCCAGCCAGAGCCGGAGCCGGTCGAAGGACCAGGCGGTCGCCCAGCCCATGAGCGGGCGGAACAGCAGGCGGTCGGCGAGGGCGCCGGGCGCTCCCCAGCGCGGGCGGTAGTCGTAGCCGGTGAGGAAGCGGACGCCGTGGGCGTCGGGCACGTACCGCCAGTAGCCGCTGCCCTCGGCGATGAGGGAGAGGGGGTGCGGGGAGGCGAAGCGCAGGGCGGAGGTGCGGGTGCCGTCGGCGCGTTCCTTCTCGCCGGCGGCGACGCCGGTGCCGGAGACGGTGAGGAACGGCAGGACGCGCGTGGCGTACCGGAAGCGCTGCGGTTCGCCCTCCGTGCGCGGGAGGTGGTCGATCCGGGTGAACCGCAGGTCCCAGCGTTGGTGCCGGGCGGGGTCCTGGGTGCGCGCCCACAGCTCGTCGAGGCCGGCCCGGATGTGCGTCTCTATGTAGAGACCCATGTGTTCCCCCACGTGAGCACGGTGTTTGAGCGACTGCTCAAATCATCTGGCGCTGAACGTACACCTTTTTGAGCGATCGCTCAAAGAGGCGGGACGGAAAAACCCCGGCCCTGGAGGACCGGGGTTTCGCGCGGGGGGACGCGCTAGGAGGCGAGGTGCCGTTCGACGGTCTCCACCTTGCTGGTGAGGCCGTCGGTCACGCCGGGGCGGATGTCGGCCTTGAGGACGAGCGATACGCGCGGGGCGCGGGCCTCGACGGCGGCGACGGCGCGCTTGACGACGTCCATGACCTCGTCCCACTCGCCCTCGATCGAGGTGAACATGGCGTCGGTGCGGTGGGGCAGGCCCGAGGCGCGGACCACGCGGACGGCGTCGGCGACGTACTCCCCCACGTCCTCGCCGACGCCGAGGGGCGTCACGGAGAAGGCGACGATCATGCGTTCACGACTCCTTCCTGGCGGGCGCGGGCGGCGATGACGGCGTCCTCGGCCTCGCGGCGCAGCCGGCGCTCGGCGAAGAAGCCGCCGGTGGGCAGGACCGAGAGGACGAAGTAGAGGGCCGCGGTCTTCAGGGGCCACTTGGTCCGGTTCCAGGCGTCCGCCCAGAAGATCACGTACAGGACGAAGAGGACGCCGTGGACCGCCCCCATCACGGGGACCGCGTCGAAGTCCGTGGTCCGCTTCAGCACCGAGCAGACGAGCAGGATCAGGAAGGACACGGCCTCCGGGGCCGAGACCAGGCGGAGGCGGCGGAGGGCGGTGGCGGTCTTGATGTCCACGGGTCACCTTCGGTGGGAGGGTCGACGACGGTCTGCCGGCTACGGACTGCCGGTTGGAGCGCGCCGGCGCGTGCCGGAGCGTACCGGCGACGGCACCGGTTTGTGAACGCACGCACAAGCGTTCCCCCATTGTGGCAAACCGCGCCCCTAGGGGGCCGCTCAGGGTGGGTTTCCACCCGTGGGCCCTGTTCCGCCCACCCGCGCCGCCGCTACTTTCGCTGCGTGGCGATGTTCCGACTCCAGGGCAGCAAGGTGCTCGCCGTCGACATGACCGGGGACGCCGTGAAGGCGAAGAACGGCTCCATGGTCGCGTACGACGGGCAGATGGCCTTCAAGAAGCTGAGCGGTGGCGGCGAGGGGCTGCGGGGGATGGTGACCCGGCGGCTCACCGGCGAGCAGATGACGGTGATGGAGGTGAAAGGGCACGGGACGTGCTGGTTCGCGGACCGGGCGTCCGAGATCAACCTGGTCACCCTCCGGGGGGACAAGCTCTACGTCGAGGCGGGCAATCTGCTGGCGACGGACGCGGCGCTGCGCACGGGGACGACGTTCACCGGCGTGCGCGGGGCCTCCCAGGGCAACGGCCTGTTCACGACGACCGTGGAGGGCCACGGGCAGGCGGCGATCCTCTCGGACGGTCCGGCGGTCGCCCTCCGCGTCAGCCCGCAGTACCCGCTGACCGTGGACCCGGGCGCCTATGTCGCCCATCAGGGTGATGTCCGGCAGTCCTTCCAGTCCGGTGTGACGTTCCGCACGTTCCTCGGCGAGGGCGGCGGCGAGGCCTTCCAGATCCGCTTCGAGGGCGACGGGCTGGTGTACGTGCAGCCGAGCGAGCGGACCACGATCGCGGGGGACGTGTGATGACCTTCCGGGAGATCAACGCCAAGATGGTGGAGGCGACCGTGGCGCCGGGGCAGCGGCTGTTCAGCCAGCGCGGCGCGATGCTCGCCTACCGCGGGGACGTGTCCTTCACGCCCAACCTCCAGGGCGGCCAGGGCGGGCTGATGTCCATGCTCGGGCGCCGGGTGGCCGGCGAGGCGACCCCGCTGATGACCGTGGAGGGCAGCGGCACGGTCTTCTTCGGGCACGGCGGCCACCACGTCCATGTGATCACCCTCTCCGGTGACACGCTCCACGTGGAGGCCGACCGGCTGCTCGCCTTCGAGGGCACGCTGCGGCAGGGCACGATGTTCCTGGGCGCCCAGGGCGGGGTGATGGGCCTGGTGCGCGGCCAGGTCACCGGGCAGGGCCTGTTCACGACGACGCTCCAGGGGCACGGCTCGGTGGCGGTGATGGCGCACGGCGGCGTCTTCGAGATCCCGGTCACCCCGCAGCGCCCGGTCCACGTCGACCCGCAGGCGTACGTCGCCCACCACGGCGAGGTCCGCAACAGGCTGTCCACCGCGCTCGGCTGGCGCGAGATGGTGGGCCGCGGCTCCGGCGAGGCCTTCCAGCTGGAGCTGAGCGGCAACGGAACGGTGTTCGTCCAGGCGTCGGAGGAGAAGCTGTGAGCACCTACGGAACCCCGGGCGCCGCACCGGTCGCGTACGACCCGCTGTCGCTGCCCGCGGACGACAACGTCAACCCGTACACCTTCTGCGTGGAGCTCAGGAGCGGGCAGTGGTTCCTGCAGAAGGGAAAGATGATCGCCTACTACGGGACGATCGAGTTCAACGGCATCGGGCACGGGCGACTCGACCGGCTTGTCCGTACGTCGTTTCATTCGCCACTGCACGCGAGCGACTGGGTCGTGGCGGAGGGCTCCGGGAAGATGCTGCTGGCCGACCGGGCGTTCGACGTCAACTCCTACGACCTGGACGACGGGAACTTGACCATTCGCGCGGGCAATCTGCTCGCTTTTCAGCCAAGTCTGGCCCTCAAACAGTCGATCGTCCCGGGATTTCTGACCCTCATCGGAACCGGCAAGTTCGTGGCGGCATCAAACGGTCCGGTGGTGTTCCTGGAGCCTCCGATCCGGGTCGACCCCCAGGCGCTCGTCGGGTGGGCCGACTGCCCGTCCCCGTGCCATCACTACGGCCATGGGTACCTGACGGGTGTACTGGGCGGTCTACGTGCGATGACGGGCTTCGGCGGGGTCTCCGGGGAGGAGCACCAGTTCGAGTTCGTCGGCGCGGGGACGGTCCTGCTGCAGTCGACCGAGACCCTCATGGCCGAGGCGGCGACGGGGGCGGTTCCGTCCGAACCGGGCGTGCCCGGGGGTGGCGGAATGGCACCGGACGGACACGGTCCGCAATCGCCGGGCGCACCGCGCCTTCCCGGACAGCTGGGAGACCTCCAGCGTCGCTTCGGGCTGTGAGCGGTAGTCTGCGGAGTGTGACGTCGAACGCGTGCGCACAGTCACACCACCCGAAGTAGTTCGCCATTCAACTTCTTAGGTAGACTTCATTCATGGAGACCGAGACGGCCACGCGCTGGCTGACCGATGCGGAGCAGTGCGCCTGGCGCACCCACCTGGAGGTCAACAGGCTGTTGACGTACCAGCTCGAGAAGGATCTGCAGCCGTTCGGCCTGACAATGAACGACTACGAGATCCTGGTGAACCTGTCCGAGTCGGAAGACGTACGGATGCGGATGAGCGACCTCGCCTCCGCGACCCTGCAGTCCAAGAGCCGGCTCTCGCACCAGATCACGCGCATGGAGAACGCCAACCTGGTTCGCCGCGAGAACTGTGACACGGACCGGCGGGGGCTGTACGCCGTGCTCACGGACCACGGCATGGAGACCATGCGGAAGGTCGCCCCGCACCACGTGGCATCGGTGCGGCGCCACTTCATCGATCTGCTGTCGACGGACGCGCTGATGGAACTGGACAAGGCGCTCAAGCCGGTCGCCGAGCACCTGAGAGGACAGCGGGGACGCCCCTGAGCCTCCCCCTGACGCGGGCGGCGGCGGTCACCGGCCACCCCCGCCCGCGCACCCCGGCCGGGAACCGCTGGCGGCACCCGCCGGACACCCGCCCGGCCACCCCGCCGCACGACCTGCGCCATCCGGGGCCGGGCAGGGGCCGGCGGCTCCCCGAGCGCCCGCCGCGCATCCCCGCGCCCCCGCGCACCCGACGGCGGTCGCCACCGCCGCCGGGACACGGCGCATCACCAGCCACCAGCGGTCCGGCGACGGCCGACCAGGTCGTACAGGGATCAACCCGTCCACCGCCGTCCGTACGCGCCCCCGCCGCGACCGCGACCCCGATCACCGCCGGGGCGGCGCGGCACAGTGGCAGTCACGGGCGGTCGGACAGTGGCAGTCACGGGCGGTCGGAGGGCGGCAGACGACGCCGGGGGGCCGCGTCGCCCGGTGCCCGCCGCGCCACCCCGCCCATCCGGTGGTGGCCGCAGCCGCCAGGGCGCGGCGCGTCCGTGGTCACGGACGGCCGGCCGGCGGCAGCGCTCTCGCTCAGCCGCGTTCGCCGGGTGCGGGCGCGGTCACCCGCGCCGCACGGGCCGCACGGCCCGTCCCGCGCGCACGGCCCGCCGCGCCCGCGCGGCCCATGGCGGCCGCGGCCGTCGCCAGGACGGTGGCGCCCGCCAGGGCGAAGCACAGGGGCAGCGGCAGGCGGTCGATGAGCAGGCCGGCCGCCAGGGCCCCGGCCGAACTCCCCGCGTTCACGCCGGTGTTCACCCAGGCCCCGGCCCGGATGCGGGTGTCCCGCGTCGCCGTCTCGTCGGCCAGCAGATACGCGGTGGTCAGCGCGGGGGCGATGAACGCGCCCGCGACGGCCAGCCCGGCCGACAGGGTCCACAGACCGGGGGCCAGCCCCGCCGCCGCCAGCACCAGCCCGAAGGCGGCGGCGAACCGGCACAGCCGGACCCGGGCGGCCACGCGCCAGCGCACCGCCCCGGCCGCGAGCCCGCCGAGCGCGCTGCCCACCGAGAGGGCGCCCAGGGCCCAGGGGACCAGCGCGGTGTCGTAGGAGCGGGCCGCGGCGAAGGCCAGCACCAGCAGTTCCACGGCGCTGATGGCCAGCCCGAGGCCCAGCGCGACCACGACCGCCGGCAGCAGGCCCCGCACCGGGGCCGGCCGTTCCCGGGGGGCGGCGGGGCGCGGGCCGGGCAGCGCCGGGGAGGTGACGAAGGCACACGTGCCGGCCACGTTCAGGGCCGCGCTCAGCAGGATCCCCGCGGCCGCCGGGGCGACGCCCAGGAGCACGCCGACCAGCGCCGGGCCGGAGACGTACAGCAGTTCCTCGGCGACGGCGTCGAGGCTGTAGGCGCGCCGTGACATGGCCTCGTCGGGCATCAGCTCCGACCACAGGGCGCGCATGGCCGGGCCCAGCGGCGGCGCGCAGCAGCCCGCGAGCGCGGCGGTGCCGGCGAGGGCCGCCGCCGGGGCGCCCGGACGCCAGGTCAGCGCGGCCAGGAGGGTCAGCAGGGCGCCGTACAGCACCGACATGGGCAGCAGGGCCCGGCGCGGGCCGTGGCGGTCGACGAGGGCGGCGCGCAGCGGCATCAGCAGGACCGTGGCGGCGCCGAACAGGGACAGCACGACACCGGAGACGGCCCAGGAACCGGTGACGGCGGTGACGGACAGCGGCACGGCCAGGCCGACCGTGGCGTAGGACAGACGGGCCGTCAGGGCGGCGGTGAAGGTGCGGCGGGCCTGGGGCACGCGCAGGACGGCGGCGTACGAGGGCCGCGACAGGGGCGTGGACACGCGGATGTTCCTCTGGGAGAGGCGGAAAAGGGGACACCTGGGGCCGCGGTGACCGTCTGCGCGGCCCCGCGTGCCGGGCGTGCCCTATGCCATGAGGAGGAACAACATGCCGGTCACGGTAGCAGCGTGCTCACCGGACCGGCCAGACTCAGCCCTGGGTCAGGCCGGCGACCAGTTCGTCCGCCGCGCGGTAGGGGTCCAGCTCGCCGGCGGCGACGCGTTCGGCGAGGGCGCCGAGCCGGCGGTCGCCGTGCAGGTCACCGATGCGTTCGCGCAGCGCGGTAACGGCGATGGTCTCCACCTCGCGGGCCGCGCGGGCCTTGCGGCGCTCGGCGAGGACGCCCCGCTCCTCCATCCAGGCCCGGTGCTTCTCCAGGGCCTCCACGACCTCGTCGACGCCTTCCGCGCGGGCCGCGACGGTCTTGACGATGGGCGGGCGCCAGTCGCCGGGGCCGCGGGACTCGCCCAGGCCCAGCATGTGGTTCAGCTCGCGGGCGGTGGCGTCGGCGCCGTCCCGGTCGGCCTTGTTGACCACGTAGACGTCGCCGATCTCCAGGATGCCGGCCTTCGCCGCCTGGATGCCGTCGCCCATGCCCGGGGCGAGCAGCACCACGCTGGTGTCGGCCTGGGAGGCGATCTCGACCTCGGACTGGCCGACGCCGACCGTCTCGACCAGGATCACGTCGCAGCCCGCCGCGTCCAGCACCCGGATGGCCTGCGGGGCGGCCCAGGCCAGTCCGCCCAGGTGGCCGCGGGTGGCCATGGAGCGGATGTAGACCCCGGGGTCGGAGGCGTGGTCGGACATCCGGACCCGGTCGCCGAGCAGGGCGCCGCCGGAGAACGGCGAGGACGGGTCGACGGCCAGGACGCCGACCCTCCTGCCCTGCTTGCGATAGGCGGTGACCAGCGCGGAGGTGGAGGTCGACTTGCCGACGCCGGGCGAGCCGGTCAGGCCCACCACATAGGCGTTGCCGGTCAGCGGCGCCAGTGCCGCCATGACCTCCCTGAGCTGCGGTGACGCCCCCTCCACCAGGGAGATCAGCCGGGCCACGGCCCGCGGCCGGCCTTCCCTGGCCTGGGCCACCAGAGAGGAGACGTCCTGCATCACAACTCCGTTCACTTCACCGACGTACCGGAATCGGACCTACGGGTCTCAGGCCTTGGGCACCCGCACGATCAGCGCGTCGCCCTGGCCGCCGCCGCCGCACAGCGCGGCGGCGCCGACCCCGCCGCCCCGGCGCTTGAGCTCCAGCGCCAAGTGCAGCACGAGACGGGCGCCGGACATGCCGATCGGGTGACCCAGCGCGATGGCGCCGCCGTTGACGTTCACCTTTTCCGTGGACACGCCGAGGTCCTTCATTGACTGCACGGCGACCGCCGCGAAGGCCTCGTTGATCTCGATGAGGTCCAGGTCGGCGACGTCCAGTCCCTCCTTCTTCAGCGCGTGCCGGATGGCGTTGGACGGCTGCGACTGCAGGGAGTTGTCGGGACCGGCCACATTGCCGTGCGCGCCGATCTCCGCGAGCCACTCCAGGCCCAGCTCCTCGGCCTTGGCCTTGCTCATCACGACCACGGCGGCGGCGCCGTCGGAGATCTGCGAGGAGGAACCGGCGGTGATCGTGCCGTCCTTGGCGAAGGCCGGGCGGAGCTTCGCCAGGGACTCGGCGGTGGTGTCGGCGCGGATGCCCTCGTCCTTGCTGAACAGCACCGGGTCGCCCTTGCGCTGCGGGATCTCCACCGGGGTGATCTCGGCCTCGAACAGGCCGTTCTTCTGGGCGGCGGCGGCGCGCTGGTGGGACAGGGCGGCGATCTCGTCCTGCTCGGGACGCTCGATGCCCAGGCGGGTGTTGTGCTTCTCGGTGGACTCGCCCATCGGGATGTTCTCCCACGGGTCGGTCAGGCCGTCGTGGGCCATGGCGTCGAGCATCTGGACCGCGCCGTACTTGTAGCCCTCGCGGGACTTGGGCAGCAGGTGCGGGGCGTTGCTCATGGACTCCTGGCCGCCCGCCACGACGATGTCGAACTCGCCGGCGCGGATCAGCTGGTCCGCGAGGGCGATGGCGTCGAGACCGGAGAGACACACCTTGTTGACGGTGAGCGCCGGGACGTTCATCGGGATGCCGGCCTTGACGGCGGCCTGGCGGGCCGGGATCTGGCCCGCGCCGGCCTGGAGCACCTGGCCCATGATCACGTACTGCACCTGGTCGCCGCCGATCCCCGCACGGTCGAGGGCGGCCTTGATCGCGAAGGCTCCGAGGTCGGCTCCGGAGAAGGACTTCAGGGAGCCCAGCAGCCGCCCCATGGGCGTCCGGGCGCCCGCGACGATCACCGAGCTGGTCGTTCCAGAAGACATGAGGTGCGATCCCCTTCCAGCTGCGTACAGCCGAGGAGTGAACGAGGGTTTACTTCGAATGTACTGAGCGGTTGGACACGCCGTCATCGGCCTGTCGGTGTGATCGCGCGCACGTTGCGTAACCACCCCGGGGGCGCTGCACTGAATCCATGCTGACGCGAATCGACCACATCGGGATCGCCTGCCACGACCTCGACGCGACCGTCGAGTTCTACCGGGCCACGTACGGCTTCGAGGTGTTCCACACCGAGGTCAACGAGGAGCAGGGCGTGCGCGAGGCCATGCTCCGGATCAACGGCACGTCCGACGGCGGCGCCTCCTACCTCCAGCTGCTCGAACCGGTCCGCGAGGACTCCACGGTCGCCAAGTGGCTGGCGAAGAACGGGGAGGGCGTCCACCACATCGCCTTCGGCACCGCGGACGTGGACGCCGACTCCGAGGAGATCCGGGGCAAGGGCGTGCGGGTGCTCTACGACGAGCCCCGGCGCGGCTCCATGGGCTCGCGGATCACCTTCCTGCACCCCAAGGACTGCCACGGAGTCCTCACAGAACTGGTCACTTCGGCCCCTGTTGAGACGCCCGAGCACTGACCCCCGTACATAAGGGCCGGTAGGGTTGGGGGCGGTCGTCCCGTCCACCGGGGCGACCGGGTCCTGCCGTTGCCGGCGGGACCCGGCCGGGGTCCGGGTTTCGGGGGCGAGCGTCGGGGCATCAGCCCGTGCTCCGCCGTCTGTCTGACACCATTCCCCGGGGGCCCCGTCCGCGGACGGACGGAGCTCGTTGGAGAAGCTGACCAGGGGACGGATGGGACCGCGCAGTGCGGGGCTACGAGAGCCAGGAGCGAGAGCCGGCGGCTGACGTCGACCACCTCTCTCGGTTCGAGGCCGAGATGAAGCGGCTGAGGACCGAGCGGGAGAAGGCGATCCAGCACGCCGAGGACCTCGGCTACCAGGTCGAGGTGCTGCGCGCCAAGCTGCACGAGGCGCGCCGCACCCTCATGACCCGGCCCGCCTACGACGGCGGTGACATCGGCTACCAGGCCGAGCAGTTGCTCCGCAACGCCCAGATGCAGGCCGAGCAGCTGCGCCAGGACGCCGAGCGGGAGCTGAGCCAGGCCCGCGCGCAGACCCAGCGCATCCTCCAGGAGCACGCCGAGCAGGCCGCCCGGCTCCAGGCGGAGCTGCACCAGGAGGCGGTGACCCGGCGCCAGCAGCTCGACCAGGAGCTGGCCGAGCGCCGCGCCACCGTCGAGTCGCACGTCAACGAGAACGTGGCGTGGGCGGAGCAGTTGCGCGCCCGCACCGAGCAGCAGGCCCGCCGGCTGCTGGAGGAGTCCCGCGCGGAGGCCGAGCAGGCGATGGCCGCCGCCCGCGCGGAGGCCGAGCGGCTGACCCGGGAGGCCCGGGAGCGGCTGCGGAGCGAGGCGGAGTCCGCACGCGCCGAGGCCGACCAGATCCTGCGCCGGGCCCGCGCGGACGCCGAGCGGCTGCTGAACGCGGCCTCCACGCAGGCGCAGGAGGCCACCGAGCACGCCGAGCAGCTGCGCACGGCCACGGTCACCGAGTCGGACGCGGCCCGCCGGCAGGCGGCCGAGCTGAGCCGGGCCGCCGAGGAGCGGATGACGGCGGCCGAGGAGGCGCTGCGCAAGGCGCACGCCGAGGCCGAGAAGGTGGTCACCGAGGCGAAGGAGGCCGCCGCCAAGGCGCTGGCCACGGCCGAGGCCGCCAACGAGACGCGGACGCGCACCGCCAAGGAGCAGGTCGCCCGGCTGGTCGAGGAGGCCACCAAGGAGGCCGAGCACACCCGGTCCGAGGCCGAGCAGCTGGTCGCGGACGCCCGCGCCGAGGCCGAGAAGCTCGTCGCCGAGGCCGCCGAGAAGGCCCGCACGATCACCGCCGAGGAGACGGCCACCCAGCTGTCCAAGGCGGCCAAGACCGCCGAGGACGTGCTCGACAAGGCGTCGGAGGACGCCCGCAGGACCACCCGGGCCGCCGCCGAGGAGGCCGAGCGGATCCGCTCGGAGGCCGAGGCCGAGGCGGACCGGCTGCGCGCCGAGGCACACGACATCGCCGAGCAGCTCAAGGGCGCGGCCAAGGACGACACCAAGGAGTACCGGGCCAAGACGGTCGAGCTCCAGGAGGAGGCCCGCCGGCTGCGCGGCGAGGCCGAGCAGCTGCGCGCCGACGCGGTCGCCGAGGGCGAGTCGATCCGTGCCGAGGCCCGCCGCGAGTCCGTCGCCAAGATCGAGGAGGCGGCCAGGACCGCCGAGGAGCTGCTGGCCAAGGCCAAGGCGGACGCCGAGGAGCTGCGGCAGACCGCGACGGCCGACAGCGAAAAGGTCCGCGCCGAGGCCGCCGAGCGCGCCACCTCCCTGCGCCGGCAGGCTGAGGAGGCCCTGGAACGCGCCCGCGAGGAGGCCGAGCGGCTGCGCGCCGAGGCCGCCGAGCAGGCCGAGACGGCCCGGACGGACGCCGAGAAGGCCGCGCGGGAGCTGCGCGAGGAGACCGAGAAGGCCGTCGAGGCCCGGCGTGCCGAGACCGCCGAGGAACTGGCCCGGCTGCAGTCCGAGGCGCAGGAGCGGCTGGCGTCGGCCGAGCGGGCGCTGACCGAGGCCCGCGAGGAGGCCGCCCGGGTCCGCCGGGAGACCGCCGAGGAGAGCGAGCGGCTGCGCGCGGAGTCCGCCGAGCGGATCCGTACGCTCCGGCAGCAGGCCGAGGCCGAGGCCGAGCGGCTGCGCACCGAGGCCGCCGCCGACGCGTCCGCCTCCCGCGCCGAGGGCGAGTCCATCGCCGTACGGCTGCGGTCGGAGGCCGCCGCCGAGGCCGAGCGGCTGAAGGCGGAGGCCCAGGACACCGCCGACCGGGTGCGCGCGGAGGCGCAGGCCGCCGCCGAGCGGCTGGGCGCCGAGGCGTCCGAGACGCTGGCCGCCGCGCAGGAGGAGGCCGCCCGGCGCCGCCGCGAGGCCGAGGAGCTGCTCGGCGCCGCCCGCGAGGAGGCCGACCAGGAGCGGCAGCGGGCCCGGCAGCAGAGCGAGGAGCTGCTGGCCGCCGCCCGCAAGCGGGTCGAGGAGGCGCAGGCCGAGGCCACCCGGCTGGTGGAGGAGGCCGACCGGCGCGCCGGCGAGATGGTCGCCGCCGCCGAGCAGCACGCCCAGCAGGTCCGGGACTCCGTCGCGGGGCTGCACGAGCAGGCGCAGGAGGAGATCGCCGGACTGCGCTCGGCCGCCGAGCACGCGGCGGACCGTACCCGGCGGGAGGCCGAGGAGGAGGCGGACCGGGTCCGCGCCGACGCCTACGCCGAGCGGGAGCGGGCGGGCGAGGACGCCGCCCGGGTCCGGCGCGAGGCGCACGAGGAGACGGAGGCCGCGAAGGCGCTGGCCGAGCGGACGACGGCGGAGGCGATCGCCGAGGCCGAGCGGCTGCGCGCGGACGCGGGCGAGTACGCCCAGCGGGTGCGCACCGAGGCGTCGGACGCGCTCGCCGAGGCGGACCAGGCGGCGGCCCGTACCCGGGCGGACGCCCGCGAGGACGCCAACCGCATCCGCTCGGACGCCGCCACCCAGGCCGACACCCTCATCACCGAGGCCCGCAGCGAGGCCGAACGGCTCCAGACCGAGACCGCCGCCGAGGCCGAGCGCGTGCGCACCGAGGCGATCACGGAGGCGGAGCGGCTGCGGACGGAGACGGCCGCCGAGGCCGAGCGGATCCGGACGAAGGCGTCGCAGACGCTGGCCGAGGCCGACGAGGCGGCGGCCCGTACCCGGGCGGACGCCCGCGAGGACGCCAACCGCATCCGCTCGGACGCCGCCACCCAGGCCGACACCCTCATCACCGAGGCCCGCAGCGAGGCCGAACGGCTCCAGACCGAGACCGCCGCCGAGGCCGAGCGCGTGCGCACCGAGGCGCTGACCGAGGCCGAGCGCGTGCGCGCGGAGGCCGTCGCGAACGCCGAGCAGCTGATCGGGGACGCCACGGGCGACGCCGAGCGGCTGCGGGCGGAGGCCGCCGAGCAGGTCGGCTCCGCGCAGACGCACGCCAAGCGGGTGCGGGCGGAGGCCGAGCGGACGAAGGCGGACGCCGAGGCCGAGGCCGAACGGCTCGTCGGCTCCGCGCGCCAAGAGGCCGAGCGGACCCTGGACGAGGCCCGCAAGGACGCCAACAAGCGGCGTTCGGAGGCGGCCGAGCAGGTCGACAAGCTCATCACGGAGACCACGGCCGAGGCCGACAAGCTGCTCGCCGAGGCGCAGGCGCAGGCCCTGAAGACCACGGCGGACGCCGAGTCGCAGGCCGACGCGATGGTGGGCGCGGCCCGCAGCGAGGCCGAGCGGATCGTCGCCGAGGCGACCATCGAGGGCAACTCGCTGGTGGAGAAGTCCCGTACGGACGCGGACGAGCTGCTGGTCGGCGCGCGCCGGGACGCCACCGCCATAAGGGAGCGCGCGGAGGAACTGCGCAACCGGGTCACCACGGAGATCGAGGAGCTGCACGAGCGGGCCCGCCGGGAGGCCGCCGAGACGATGAAGTCCACCGGCGACCGCTGCGACGCGCTCATCAAGGCCGCCGAGGAGCAGCTCGCGAAGGCCGAGGCGAAGGCCAAGGAGCTGGTCACGGAGGCCGATTCCGAGGCGGGCAAGGTGCGGATCGCCGCGGTGAAGAAGGCCGAGGGGCTGCTCAAGGAGGCCGAGCAGAAGAAGGCCCGCCTGGTCAAGGAGGCCGAGGAGCTGAAGGCCCAGGCGGTGAGCGACGCCCGGCGTACCGTGGAGGAGGCCGAGGAGCTGAAGGCGGAGGCGATCCGCGAGGCCCGGCGCACCGTCGACGAGGGCAAGCGGGAGCTGGAGCTCCTGATGCGCCGGCGCGAGGACATCAACGCCGAGATCTCCCGGGTGCAGGACGTCCTGGAGGCACTGGAGTCCTTCGAGGCGCCCGCCTCCGGCAAGGACGGCGGGGTCAAGGCGGGCGCCACGGTGGGCGCCCCCCGTTCGGGTGGCAAGGCGTCAGAAGGCTAGCGTTCGGGGAGGGTTCGGGTGTTTTCTGGGGGCTTTGCCCGACTCCTCGGCGAGCCGTGCCACGGCCGGCCACCCAAAAGAGGTGCCATTCTCCAGATCAAAACCGTATCCGCTCGATGACACACCGCTGCGGCCCCTAGGATTCCTTTTATCACCTCACTCACCGGTCTCATTCGACAGGAACCCCATGAGCGACACTTCCCCCTACGGCTTCGAGCTTGTGCGGCGTGGATACGACCGCGCTCAGGTGGACGAACGTATCTCCAAGCTCGTCTCCGACCGTGACAGCGCTCTCGCCCGGATCACCGCCTTGGAGAAGCGCATCGAGGAGTTGCACCTCGAAACGCAGAACGCCCAGGCCCAGATCACGGACGCCGAGCCGTCGTACGCGGGTCTCGGCGCGCGGGTCGAGAAGATCCTGCGGCTGGCCGAGGAAGAGGCCAAGGAGCTGCGTGAGGAGGCCCGGCGGGCGGCCGAGCAGCACCGCGACCTCGCCGAGTCCGCGGCCCAGCAGGTCCGCAACGACGCCGAGACGTACTCGGCCGAGCGCAAGGCGAAGGCCGAGGACGAGGGCGTCCGGATCGTCGAGAAGGCGAAGGCCGACGCGGCCCAGCTGCGCGCCGAGGCGCAGAAGGACGCGCAGTCCAAGCGCGAGGAGGCGGACGCCCTCTTCGAGGAGACCCGCGCCAAGGCCGCGCAGGCCGCCGCCGACTTCGAGACCAACCTCGCCAAGCGGCGCGAGCAGTCCGAGCGCGACCTCGCCTCGCGCCAGCAGAAGGCCGAGAAGCGGCTCGCCGAGATCGAGCACCGGGCGGAGCAGCTGCGCCTGGAGGCGGAGAAGCTGCGCACCGACGCCGAGCGCCGGGCCCGCCAGACCGTGGAGACCGCCCAGCGGCAGGCCGAGGACATCGTGGCCGACGCCAACGCCAAGGCGGACCGGATCCGTTCGGAGTCCGAGCGGGAGCTGGCGGCGCTCACCAACCGCCGCGACAGCATCAACGCCCAGCTGACGAACGTCCGCGAGATGCTCGCCACGCTGACCGGCGCCGCGGTGGCCGCGGCCGGCACCTCCAGCGACGACGAGCCGGTCTCCCGCAGCGTCCCGGCGCAGCAGTCCCGGTAGTCGTACGCGACGCTGACACCGTGAGGGGCGGTGGGGCCCGGCCCCACCGCCCCTTCGCCGTTCCCTGCCGCGAACCGCGAGGCCCGGTGATCAAGGGCGCCCATGTCCTCCCCGGGGCGCCGCGGCCGCGGCCGTCGCCCTCCGCGGGCGCTCCCGCTTTACTCTCTCTTGGGCGGAACCGTCAGCGCCTGGATATCCTCCTAACCCTTACGGGGGCGTGTGCCCCGCCTTCCTGAACCTTTTCGATGGGTGCGGAGCATGATCGAGGCTGTCGGCCTGACCAAGCGCTACGGCGACAAGACCGCCGTGTACAACCTTTCCTTCCGGGTGCGGCCGGGCGCCGTGACCGGCTTCCTCGGGCCGAACGGCTCGGGCAAGTCGACGACGATGCGGATGATCCTCGGGCTGGACAACCCCACGTCCGGGTCGGTCACCATCGGCGGCTACCCGTACCGCAAGCTGCCCAACGCACCCCGTCAGGTCGGTGCGCTGCTCGACGCCAAGGCCGTGCACGGCGGCCGTTCCGCCCGCAACCACCTGCTGAGCCTCGCCCAGCTGTCGGGCATCCCGGCCCGCCGGGTGGACGAGGTGCTCGGCGTCGTCGGCCTCCAGGACGTGGCCAAGAAGCGCTCCAAGGGTTTCTCGCTGGGCATGGGCCAGCGCCTCGGCATCGCCGCCGCGCTGCTCGGCGACCCGCAGGTGCTGCTCTTCGACGAGCCGGTCAACGGCCTCGACCCCGAGGGCATCCTCTGGGTCCGCAACCTGATGAAGGCGCTCGCGGCGGAGGGCCGGACGGTCTTCGTCTCCTCCCACCTGATGAGCGAGATGGCGCTGACCGCCGACCACCTCATCGTGATCGGCCGCGGGCAGCTGCTCGCCGACATGAGCGTGACGGACTTCATCTCGGCGAACTCCGCCGACTTCGCGCGCGTCCGCACCCCCGACACCGAGCCGCAGCTGCGGGAGAAGCTGTCCTCCGCGCTCGCCGAGGCGGGTGGGCACGTGCTGCCCGAGCAGGACGGCGCGCTGCGGGTGACCGGGCTGCCGCTGCCCCGCATCAGCGACCTCGCGCACGAGGCGGGCGTCCGGCTGTGGGAGCTGTCCCCGCACCAGGCCTCGCTGGAAGAGGCGTACATGCGGATGACCCAGGCCGCGGTGGACTACCGCTCGACCGTCGACCAGAAGGCGGGTCTCCAGCAGCCGCTGCCGCCCGGCGCCCAGCCGCCCGTGCCGGTCCCCGGCCAGGGCCAGCCCGGCTGGTACGCCCCGCCGCCGCCCCAGCAGGGCCAAGCGCCCTTCACGATGCCGGCGGGCGGCCCGTACGGCGGCGCCCCGGCGCCCGGCCAGGGCGCGAACGGCTACGGCGCTCCGGGCGCGGGTGCCGCCCCGGGGGCGGCCCCGGGCACGCCCAACCCGTACGCCCAGCCCGCACCCCCGGCCCCCGCGGCCGCACCGGCGCCTTCGGGCACGGCGGGCCAGGCGGGCGCGCCGGGCCAGGCGGGCGCGCCGGGCCAGGCCGCCGGTCGGGCCCCGCAGCCCGCGCCGGCTCCCTCGGCCCCGGCGGCGCCGCCGGTGGCGCAGGACCGGCCGACGCCGTCGACCCAGAAGGCGCCGGCCGCCCCGCAGGCCCCCTCGGCGCCGCCCGCGCCGCAGCAGGCGCCCGCCGCCGCGCCGGCCCCCGCCGCGAGCCAGGCCCCCGCTCCCGGCGCGGCCCCGGCTCCCGGACCGGCCGCCGCCCCCGTCTCCGCCGCCCCGACGACCCAGCCCGAGGACGCCCGATGAGCACCCCCCAGCCCCCGATGCCGCAGGCCCCCGCCGCCGCGCCCGACTGGCACGCGGCGGCGCCCGGAGGGGCGTACCCCGGCTACACCTCGCCCATCCCGGTCGTGCGCACCCACCTCGGGCACGCGCTGGCCTCCGAGTGGACGAAGATCAGGTCGGTGCGCTCCACGATGTGGACGCTCGGCGTGTTCGTGCTGCTCGTCGTCGGCATCGGCCTCGCCGCCGGCGCGCTGGTCGAGGCGAACTCCGACCCCTCGACCCTGGCCGGCGAGAACCCGCTGTCGTTCGGCTTCTTCGGCCTGCTCCTCGGTTCCATCTGCATCATCACGCTCGGCGTGCTGACCACAGCCTCGGAGTACGGCACGGGCATGATCCGCACGACGATGACCGCGTGCCCGAGCCGGGCCCGGGTGCTCGCCGCGAAGTCGCTCGTGTTCTTCGCCGTCGCCTTCGTGTTCACCCTGGTCACGTCCGCCTTCGTGGCGATGGTCCAGGTGTCCATGCTGGAGGGCGCGGGCGCCGACGCCCCGAGCGGCTCGGAGTGGTTCAAGGCCACCGTCGGCATCAGCCTCTACATCGCGCTGCTCGGGCTGCTCTCGCTGCTCATCGGCTCGGTCATCCGGCACTCCGCGGGCGCCATCACCATCATGATCGGCGTGGTGCTGGCACCGCTCGTGATCGCGATGTTCATGGTCGCGGAGTCGATGGAGAAGCTGCGCGACTGGCTGTTCGAGTACTCGATCCCGAACCAGCTGAGCGTCTTCTACGCCAACTCCCTGACCGAGTCCGGCCCGTCCGGCTGGGACCCGCTGTGGATCATGCTGGGCGTGACGGCGGCGGTGTACGCGGGCACGTACGCGCTGCTGCGGAGCCGCGACGTGTAGCCCCGCGGGGACGTCGCGAGGACGGGCCCCGCGGCTCAGAACCTCGGCGCGTTACGGGACCGCCGCACCGGCGTGGTGCGGCGGTCCTTCGCGTTCCAGCAGGCCTTGTGCCAGTGCCGGCGGTCGTCGACGCCCGCGAACTCCGGCCAGGCCACCACGTGCGGGACGCCGGAGGGGATCAGCTGGTCGCAGCCCGGGCAGCGGTAGGTCTTGCCCTCCGCGCTGGCCCCGGCGACGTGCCGCACGCTCCAGTCCTCGCCCTGCCAGCTCTCCGTGGACTGCCAGCCGCCGTACCGGCCGGCGCGGTCGTCCTCGGCGCTCCGGCCCGACGATCCGGCTGCCTTCGGTCGGTTGCGACGCGGGGACACGGGACACCTCTCGGGGCTATACAGGGAGCACGGGCGCCATCCAGCCTACGCGGCGCCGAGCGGGGTACGTGTACGGAACCAACCCCCACAAGTCCCCCTCCGAAGCGATCCATTCTGCAGACAATCGGCAAATCTCCCCGCGAGACCGTGTCCTTGGCACGTGTCGGACGGTTATGCCCGGTGGGGGAGCTCCGGGTCGGAGCCAAGGAAGCAGGAAATGCGATGCGCGTAGGAACCTTTGTGCTGGCCGCCCAGTTCCCGGGCCAGGGCCCCGGCGAGGCCCTGCACCGGGCCGTCCGCTCGGCGGAGGTCGCCGAGCAGTCCGGGCTGGACGCCGTATGGCTGGCCGAGCACCACTTCGTGCCCTACGGCACATGCCCGTCGGCGGTCACCCTGGCCGCGCTGCTGCTGGGCCGCACCCGCCGCATCCGGGTCGGCACGGCGGTCAGCGTCCTGCCCACCGCCCACCCGGTCGCCCTCGGCGAGCAGGCCGCGCTGCTCCACCTGACCAGCGGCGGACGGTTCACGCTGGGCGTCGGGCGCGGCGGCCCCTGGGTGGACCTGGAGGTGTTCGGCGCGGGCCTGGAGGCCTACGAACACGGGTTCCCCGAGTCACTCGATCTGCTGCTGCGCTGGCTGGGCGAACCGTCGGTGGCGGCCTCCGGGGAGCGGTTCTCCTTCCGGGAGGTGCCCGTGGTGCCCCGCCCGTCGGACGCCCTGACGGACACCCCGGGCCCCGAGGTCGTCCTGGCCTGCACCTCGCCGGCGAGCGTACGCCTCGCCGCCGAGCGCGGGCTGCCGATGCTGCTCGGCATGCACGTCGGGGACGAGGAGAAGGCCGAGATGGTCGCCCTGTGGCGGGACTGCGCCCGCGCGGCGGGCCTGCCGGCCGAGGAGATCGCGGGCGCCGCCCATGTCTCGGCCGGGGTCTGCCAGCTCGCCGACCGGCGCGCGGACGCGGCCGAAACCCTGCTGAAGGCGATGCCGGGCTGGCTGCGCCAGGGCCTCGCGGCCCATATGACGGTGCACGGACGCGAGCGGGTGATGCGTGATCCGTACGCCTACACCGAGCTGCTCTGCGGGCTGCATCCGGTGGGCACCCCCCGGCTCGCCGCCGACCGGCTCGCGGCCACCTCGGAGCGCACCGGAATCAGCCGCTTCGCCCTCATGGTCGAGGGCTCGGGGCAGCTCGCGGCCACCGAGGAGAACCTGCGGCGGCTCGGCACCGAGGTCCTGCCCCGGCTGCGCTGACCGCCCGGCCCCGGGCCGGCCGGCCCCGGTGCGGGGCCGGCCGGGGGCTCGCCGCCCCGACGACGTATGCGCACCTCCCGCGAGGTGGAGCGGCAAGCCGACGGCCGCCCGGTCCGATCCGGTCCCGGCCGTACCGCGGCCGCGTCAGCAGTCCCGGAACTCCGGCGACTGGTTCAGCAGTTGGCTGCGCACCGACGTGAAGCGGGCCAGCTTCTCGTCCACCGAGGCGTCCAGCGGGAAGACCGCCACCCGGTGGCAGTTCTGGAAGGCCAGCCGCACACCGAAGTGCCGCTGCAGCGCGCCGCGTATGGCGTCACTCGCGAGCGCACGCAGCAGCTGACCGCGCGCCTGCTCGTCCGGCGGGGGCGTCTGGTTGTCGGCGAAGGGTCCGCCGTCCACCTTCAGCTGGGCCACCAGGGAGCTGATCATCTCCCATGCGTAGGGCAGGGAGGTCCGGACGCAGTCGACGAATGCTGCATCGTCGACCTCGCCTCGCTCGGCCTGTTCGAGTAGGGCCGGTGAGACGTCGAGCGACATGGGTTCTCCTCTCGCACCCCCGAAGCGCAGGGGTTGGCGGACAGAACAGATAGGGGAGTTCGCGACTTCGAACACGCTCGGTACAGGGACCGCGACCTCCCGTCCCTACGGTAGGCAACGGTCGGTGACCACACCAGCAGAATGCGTATATGGAACGGTCGGCTCATGCTCACTATCGGCCAGGGATGAACAAGAGTTTCCAGGGACAAATGGGGCGATCCGCAGGGAGCGGGATGGGCGGATCGCGTGCACCGGCGCGCGTCGAGTAGCGTTGCCGACCATGCGTCTCGTCATTGCCCGGTGCTCGGTCGACTACGCCGGCCGGCTCACCGCCCACCTTCCCTCGGCGCCGCGCCTGATCCTCGTCAAGGCGGACGGCAGCGTCTCCATCCACGCCGACGACCGGGCCTACAAGCCGCTCAACTGGATGTCGCCGCCCTGCACGCTGAAGGAGGGGACGGGCGAGGACGCGGGCGTGTGGACCGTCGTCAACAAGGCGGGCGAGAAACTGATCATCACGATGGAGGAAGTCCTGCACGACTCCTCGCACGAACTCGGGGTGGATCCGGGCCTGATCAAGGACGGCGTGGAAGCGCACCTCCAGGAACTGCTCGCCGACCGCATCGAGACCCTGGGCGAGGGGTACAGCCTCATCCGCCGCGAGTACATGACCGCGATCGGGCCGGTGGACATCCTGTGCCGGGACGCCGACGGGCAGACGGTCGCGGTGGAGATCAAGCGGCGGGGCGAGATCGACGGCGTGGAGCAGCTCACCCGCTACCTGGAACTGCTGAACCGCGATCCCCATCTGGCGCCGGTCCGCGGCATCTTCGCCGCGCAGGAGATCAAGCCCCAGGCCCGCGTCCTCGCCACCGACCGCGGGATCGGCTGCCACATCCTCGACTACGACGCCCTCCGCGGCATCGAGGACGACAAGCTCCGCCTCTTCTGACCGCCCCGGCCCCCGCCGTCCCCGCCGCGACGGGCCCCGGCCGGCACCGCCGGACACAGGCACCGCGGCGTGCCGGGGCCGCGGCGGAACGACGGCACCGGCACGGGGCCGTCTGCGTTCTCACACCGTCACCGGCGGACCGGCCACCGGGCACCTCCGCCGCGACGGCGCCCCACCCGCGCGGCCCCCTCCCCCGGCGCCGGCGGGGTCAGATCAGCGGGTTCGTCGAGGACGGGGCCGGGAGGGACGCCGAGGCCGTGGTGCCCTCGGTGGAACCGGAGGTCGTCGTGCCGGAGGTGTCGCCGGTCGTCGCGCCGCCGGTGCCGGTGCCGCCGTCCGCCGTACCGCCCGTGGCCGCGCCGTCCGTGGAGCCGCCCGTCGTCTCGCCCGTCGTACCGGTCGAGCCGCCGGTCTCGGTCCCCGTCGAGCCGCCCGTGGACGTGCCGTCCGTGGAGCCGCCGGTCGCCGAGCCGCCGCCGCCCGTGGACGTACCGCCGGACGAACCGGTGGAGCCCGTGTCGCCGCCCCCGGTCGACCCGCCGGACGTGCCGCCCGTCGTGCCGCCGGTGGACGAACCGCCCGATCCGCCGGGCTTCGGCGACGTCGAAGGCGAGCCGGAGGACGTGCCGGGACGCGACGGCTCGACGCTCTCCCGCGGACGCGTCGTGGCGCCCGGCGGGACGGGGTCGTCCGCCGTGCCGTACGTGCCGTCGGGCCCCGGCGACGTGGACCGGCCGCCGCCGGCCGCGCCGGTGTCCCCGGTCTCCGTCGGCCCCACGCCCGACTCGCCGTCGTCCGTCCCCTGGCTCGCCGACGGGTTGGCGTCGACCTTCCCCGCCGGGTCCCGTTCGCTGCTGCCGGAGGACGTCATGCCGAGCGTGACGACCGTGCCGAGCACGGCCGCGAGCAGCGCGCCCGCCCCCGCCGCCACCAGGTTGCGCCGGGCCAGCCGGCGCAGGCCGCCGCCCCGTACCGCGGGTCGCGCCCCCGGCTCCGGCGCCGATGCCGGCGCCGGCTGGGGCACGGTCTGCGGCACCGGCTGCGTCAGCTGCCGGGTGGCCGGGGGCTCGGCCGCAGGGCCGTGGGGCGCCGGCGCCGGTCCGTCCTGCCGCACCGCCGCCGGCTCCTCCTCCACCGGCACCACGGAGTCCGGCACCGCGGAGCCCGGCACGACGGAGTCCGGCACCGAAGACCCCGGCACCGCCGGTCCCCGCACCGACGCCCCCGGCACCTCACCGGCGAGGTCGGCGAGCAGCGCCAGCGCCCGGCGGCCGGCCACCGCGCCCCGCTTGTCGGCGAGGGCGCCGCGCAGCCCGCTCGACGCCTCCAGCTCGGCACGGGCCCGGCCGAACTGCCCGGTGCACAGCGCGAGGATGCCCAACTCGTGGTGGAAATAGGCTTGTTCGGCCACCTCGCCGGTCAGTCGGGCGGCCTCCGCGCCGGACCGCAGGGCCCGTTCCCAGGCGCTCCAGTGCAGCCCCGCCGCGAAGGCGGGCGCCGCCGTGCGCGCCAGCCGTACCGCGCCGCTCTCCTCGCCCTCCGCGCCCGGCGACGTACGCGGGACGACGGCGGCCAGCGCGGCCAGCACCGCGTCGGCCTCCGCGCACACCCGGTCGGGGGTGACCGAGGGATGCCCGGCCCACCAGGCGTAGTGCCGGGCCGCGGTCAGGGCGTGCCCGGCGGCGTCGTCGGCGTATCCGGCGGCCTCCAGCTGGGCCCGCACACCGGCCGCCAGCCGGTAGCGGGAGCCGACCGGGGCGACCAGCCCGCACTCCAGCAGTTCGGCGAGGGCCGCGTCGGCGTGGGTGTCGCCGACCAGGGCGGGCAGGTGGGCCTGGTGCGGCAGCTCCCCGCCGAGGGCCACCGCGAAGCGCAGGGCGGCCCGGGCCGAGGGAGTGAGCCGGGAGGCGAGCAGCGGGGCGGGCGCCGCGGCCTCGCCCAGGGACGGCAGCGGAACCTCCTCCGCCGGCTCGACCGGCAGGTCGAGGGCGTTGCGGACGTCCTCGAAGACGCCGTACTCGTCCACCGCGCCGGTGCTGACCCGCAGCTGGTCGCGCTGCCGCAGCAGGGCGCCGGCCTGGACGAACCGCAGCGGCAGCCCCTCGGACTCGAACCACAGGTCGCCGGCCCAGTTGACCTCCTCCTCGGTGAGCGCCCGGCCGGCGGTCCGCTCCAGGATCCGCAGCCCGGCGGCCCGGTCGAGGCCGCCGAGGAAGACCTCCTCCACGTCCGCCTCGGCGGAGGGAGCGGGCGCGTCGGGCGCGGCGCCGAACAGGAACGCGCACTCGGGGGTGGCGTCGAGCAGTTCGTCCAGGGCGGACCCGCCGAACTCCAGGTCGTCCAGGACGACGACCGCGCCGATCTCCCGGACGATCGCGAGGAGTTCGTCCGGATCGGGGCGGTAGCCGGGGGCGTGGTGGACGGCGTGGAACAGCTCGTGCAGCAGATCGCCGGGCGTGCGGCGGAAGCCGCCCAGGCGGACCACGCCGTCGGGGGCGAGGTCGCGGCAGTCCTCGGCGACCAGGTCGAGCAGGGCGGTGCGGCCGGAGCCGGCCGGGCCGGTGAGGCGGACCGAGCGGCCCCGGGCCAGCAGCCGGGCCAGGCGCTCGCGCTCCTCCTGCCGCTCCGGCACCGCGGGCTCGGCCGGGGTCGAGCCGGCCGGCGCGGGCGGACGGGCCGCGAGGGCGGCCTCGGCGCGTTCGGCGGCGGTGCGCCTGGGGGGCCTGCCGGGGCGCCCGGCCGGCGGGCAGGGCTCGATCTCGCTGCCGTCGACCGGGTTGACGGTCAGCTGGAGGCCGCCGCAGACCACCCGGTCCATGCGGGCGGGCGCGGGCGTGGCCGGGGCGAGGTCGGAGGCGAGGGGATCCCGGGGCGGGCGGCGGCTGTGCGCCTGGCCGTGGTCCTCGGGTCCCGGGTTGATCGGGTCCATGGGTTCAAGCTCCCAAAAGCGTCGTGTGCCCGTGTTGTGGCCCTCCCGGCCTTGTCGCACACCGCGCTGTCGCTTCTGGTCCGGGCCCGCTCGGTCGAGGGTCGCGAGACGGCGGGCGACCGCACACTAAACCGTCACGGGGTGTCTCCGACAGGGCGGGGTGCCATGCCGTCCGAGACGTCACGGTCTTGGGAGGATTTTCCCCGACGCGTGCGCCGGCGGATGCGCCAGGGTCGGGTCACTGCGCGCCGGTTCACCCGTACGCGCCGCACACCCCGCGCGTCCCGGCCTCGCGGGTGCCTCAGACCCGGGGCAGCGACTCCACGCCGATGCCGCCCTCGATGGCCAGGATGCGGTGCAGCCGGGTGGCCACCAGCAGGCGCTGCATCTGCGGGGGCACGCCCCGCAGCACCAGCCGGCGCCCGCAGCGGCCGGCCCTCCGGTGGGCACCCATGATCACGCCGAGTCCGGTGGCGTCCCAGGAATCCAGTTCGGACAGGTCGAGCACCAGGTCGCCGACTCCGGTGTCGACGGCCGAGTGCAGGGCCGTACGGGCGTCCGCCGCGCTGCGGACGTCGAGGCGGCCCCCGACGACCAGCTCGGCGTGGTCGCCCCTGATGTGCATATGCGCTCCCCGTTGAATGCGGTTGGCGTCTCGGTGACGGATGCTGTGCCCCGTCTGACTGTGCGGGTGGCGGTGCGGTTGCTGTTTGTAAGCGAACCGATACCGAATTCACCCCCGGGAGTGATGCTCCCGGGGCTTATGTGACGGCGTGGGGGATTCAGTACGTGTAGAAGCCCTGCCCGCTCTTGCGGCCGATGTCACCGGCGTCCACCATCCGGCGCATCAGCTCCGGCGGGGCGAACTTCTCGTCCTGGGACTCGGTGTAGATGTTGCTCGCGGCGTGCAGGAGGATGTCCACGCCGGTGAGGTCGGCGGTGGCGAGCGGGCCCATGGCGTGGCCGAAGCCCAGCTTGCAGGCGAGGTCGATGTCCTCGGCGGTCGCGACGCCGGACTCGTAGAGCTTGGTCGCCTCCACCACGAGGGCGGAGATGAGCCGGGTGGTGACGAAGCCGGCCACGTCGCGGTTGACGACGATGCAGGTCTTGCCGACGGACTCGGCGAACTCCCGGGCGGTGGCGAGGGTCTCGTCGCTGGTCTTGTAGCCGCGGACCAGCTCGACGAGCTTCATCATCGGCACCGGCGAGAAGAAGTGGACGCCGACGACCCGCTCGGGGTGCTCGGTGGCCGCCGCGATCTTGGTGATCGGGATGGCGGAGGTGTTGGAGGCGAGCACGGCGTCCTCGCGCACGAGCTTGTCGAGCGCGCGGAAGATCTCGTGCTTGACCTCCAGCTTCTCGAAGACGGCCTCCACGACGACGTCCGCGTCGGCGGCGGCGTCCAGGTCGGTGGTCGGGGTGATGCGGGCGAGGGCCGCCTCGGCGTCCTCGGCCGCCAGCTTGCCCTTGCCGACGAACTTGTCGTACGAGGCCCTGATGCCGTCGGTGCCGCGCCGGAGCGCCTCGTCGGTGACGTCCCGCAGCGTGACCTCCCAGCCGGCCTGCGCGGCGACCTGAGCGATACCGGATCCCATGAGCCCGGCCCCGATGACGGCAAGCTTCCGTGCCACTCCGACTCCCTTGAACGCGCTGAACGTCTGCCTCTCCGGCGGACCATAGCGCTCCGGCGGCGCCGTGTGACCGGTAAGTAACGCGCGTCACGTCCCAATTGACGGACATCACACCGGCAGGGGTCAGGCCTCGCCTCGGACGGCGTAGTTGAGGACGTTTTCACTCAACAGGTCCTCGATGTCGTCCAGCAGGACGAGTACCTCTCGTGATACTTCGGCCGGTTTGCGGCCGGCCACCATCTCGCGGCCGATGGCGGCGAAGACGGCCTGCTGAACCCAGCAGATCTGACCGGCCATCAGGTCCGGCAGCGGATCCTCGGCGGCGGCGCCGGTCTCCTCGCGCAGGGCCGCCTCCAGGATGCCGTGGGCCTCCTGCTGCAGGCTCCACAGCCGCGAACGCAGCGCCGGGGCCTCGTGGATGACCCGCATGAAGCGGTCGTAGCCCGGCATCAGGCCGACCCGGGGCGAGACGGCCTCGACCTCCGAGCGCAGTTCGCGCAGGACGGCCCGCGCGGCGGACTCCCCCGCGTCCCGGCCGCGGACCCAGCGGGCGAGCCGGTCGGCCATGCCGGCCGAGCGGTCGAAGAAGAGGTCCTCCTTGGCCGGGAAGTAGTTGTAGACGGTGTTGACGGAGACGTTCGCCGCCTCGGCGATCTCCGCGACGGTCACCGCCTCGAAGCCGCGCTCCAGGAACAGCCCCGTGGCGACATCCGAGATGTACTGCCGGGTCTGCCTCTTCTTCCGCTCCCTGAGCCCTTCAGCCATGCCCGCCATCCTAACTTCGCTGGGTTCGATGAAAATTTGGTGTCATTGCAAAATTTGAGAGACTCTGTTTTTCTGTGGGCATGGCAGCAGTCATCAGCACGGCGGGCCTGGCCCGCACCTTCCGGACGAAGGCCGGCCCCGTCGCGGCCGTCCGCGGCATCGACCTCACCGTCCACGAGGGCGAGATCCTGGGCTTCCTCGGCCCCAACGGCGCCGGCAAGACGACCACCCTGCGCATGCTCACCACCCTGCTGGGACCGACCGGCGGCACGGCCACCGTGGCCGGCCGCGACCTCGTGGCCGATCCCGCCGGGGTCCGCCGGGCCATCGGCTACGTCGCCCAGTCCGGCGGGGCGGATCCGCAGATCACCGTGCGGGAGGAACTGGTCACCCAGGGCCGGATGTACCGCCTGCCGAAGGACCGGGCCGTCGCCCGCGCCGCCGAACTGGCCGCGGAACTGGACCTCACCGGGCTCCTCGACCGCAGGACCGGCGCCCTCTCCGGCGGTCAGCGGCGCCGGCTGGACATCGCGATGGCGCTGACCCACCGCCCGCGGGTGCTGTTCCTGGACGAGCCGACCACCGGTCTGGACCCCGGCAGCCGCGCCGACCTGTGGGCGCTGGTCCGCCGGCTGCGCGACGAGCACGGCACGACCGTCTTCCTGACCACCCACTACCTGGACGAGGCCGACGCCCTGGCCGACCGCCTGGTGATCGTCGACCGGGGCACGGTCGCCGCCGAGGGCACCCCGGGCGCGCTCAGGCTCCGCTACGGCGGCTCGCTCGACGCCACCCTCCAGGACACGTTCCTCGCCATCACCGGCCGCGGGCCCGCCCCGGCCGACACCGCCCCCGTGGCCGTATAGGAGAGACGGAAACGATGCTGCTCCACGACACGGCCCTCGTCTACGGCCGCTACCTCCGCCAGTCCCTGCGCTCCCGCTTCGCGCTGCTCTTCGGCGTGCTGACGCCCCTGCTGTACCTGCTCTTCTTCGGCCCGCTGCTCACGGACCTGCCGCTGGGCGGGCGGGGCGGCTCCTGGCAGGTGCTGGTGCCGGGGCTGCTGCTCCAGCTCGGCCTGTTCGGCGCGCTGTTCGCCGGGTTCACGGTGATCGTCGAGAAGGGGCAGGGGGTGGTGGAGCGGATGCGGGTGACCCCGGTCAGCCGGCTCGCCCTGCTGCTCGGCCGGGTGCTGCGGGACGCCACCGTGTTCGTCTTCCAGGCGGTGCTGCTGGTGCTGGCGGCCCTGGTGATGGGCCTGCGGGCGCCGCTGGCCGGCATCCTGATCGGCTTCGTCTTCGTGGCCCTGCTCACGGTGTCGCTGGCCTCGGTGTCGTACGCGCTCGGCATGAAGGTGCGCAGCCCGCAGGAATTCGGTCCGCTGATCAACGCGGTGTCGATGCCGTCGATGCTGCTGTCCGGGCTGATGCTCCCGATGAGCCTCGCGCCGGCCTGGCTGGACGCGCTGTCGCACCTGGTGCCGTTCCGCTACCTGGTGGACGCGGTCCGGGACGCGTACGTCGGCGACTACACGAGCGCGCACATGCTCTACGGCGTCCTGGTCGCCGTGGGGTTCGCGGCGCCGGCCCTGACGGCGGGCACTCGGGTGTTCCGGACGGCCGGGGCGTAACTACGCTGGCCGCATGGTCAATCTGACGCGTATCTACACCAGGACCGGCGACCGGGGCACCACCAGCCTCGGTGACATGAGCCGGGTGCCCAAGACGGACCTCAGGATCGCCGCGTACGCGGACGCCAACGAGGCGAACGCGGTGATCGGCACCGCCCTCGCGCTGGGCGGGCTGCCCCAGGAGATCGTCACGGTCCTCACCCGCGTGCAGAACGACCTGTTCGACGTGGGCGCGGACCTGTCGACGCCGGTCGTGGAGGATCCCGAGTACCCGCCGCTGCGGGTGGAGCAGTTCTACATCGACCGGCTGGAGGCGGACTGCGACCGGTTCAACGAGCGGCTGGAGAAGCTGCGCTCCTTCATCCTGCCGGGCGGCACCCCGGGCGCGGCCCTGCTGCACCAGGCGTGCACGGTCGTCCGCCGGGCCGAGCGCTCCACCTGGGCGGCCCTGGAGGCGCACGGCGAGACGATGAACCCGCTCACCGCGACCTACCTCAACCGCCTCTCCGACCTGCTGTTCATCCTGGCCCGCAGCGCCAACACGGAGACCGGGGACGTGCTGTGGGTGCCGGGCGGGGAGCGCTAGGTCCGGCCGGGCCTAGCCGCGTCCGGCCGGCTCCCGTTTGGGGAACAGAGTGTAGCTCGCCGCGATGAGCACGTTGATGCCGATCAGCCACAGCATGGACTGCTGCCAGCCGCGCAGCGAAGCGGTGTCGCCGTCGTCGCCGACGTACCAGACCGCCCCCTGGAGCAGGGCGAGTGCCACGGCCGCGGCCAGGATCCAGCGGCCCGCGACCTTCCACTCGTGGACGGCGCGGGCGGTGCCGTACCTGGGCGGTTTCACCGGGGGCGGCCCGCCGGCGAAGCGGTGGGCCACCCGGGCGTCGGCCCACTTGACGGTGGAGTGGCCGAGACCGACGGTGAAGCCGATGTAGACCGCGGCGAGCCCGTGCCGCCAGTCCGGTTCGGCGCCGTGCTCCAGGTCGATCGCCGTGGCTACGAAGAGCACGGCCTCCAGCAGCGGCTCGCACAGCAGCAGCGCCAGTCCGGTGCGCGGCATCCGCAGCGCGTACCGGAAGGCCAGGCCGGCCGCCAGCAGCACCCAGAACGCCACCTCGCAGGCGATGACCAGGCCGACGATCACGGTTCGCTCCCCTCGTTGACCCCTCCAGGGTCCCGGCCGCCCGGGCCGGCCGCGTCGTCGGCGCTGAGGAGAGTGCCGTAAGCGAAAGTCGCAGTCCCGCACCCTTCCCGGGGAGCAGGCGGGGCGTGCGGCGGCCGTGTTGGATGGGGTCATGGCCCGCACGCTCCCCCGCCCGCACCGAGACGACTGGTGGATCGCCGTGGTCGGGCTGCTCGGCGGGGTGCTGCTGTGGGCGCTCGGCATCCACCCCCGGGAAGCCTCGACCGGCCTGGTGCTGTGGCACGCGCCCTGGGCGCCCCTGGTCCCGCTGGCGCTGACCGCCGCCTGTGAGCCGCTGCGCCGCGTCCGCCCGCGCACCGGCCTGCTGATCGGCACCCTCATGCTGGCGCTGGACACGGTGACCCTCGGCAGCATGGCCACGGTCGTGCTGTACACCGACCTGGTGTACGCGGCCGTCCTGTACGGCACCCCCGCCTCGGCCCGCCGCATCCCGTGGATCACCGGGATGCTGACGGTCCTCGGCGGGGTGGTGCCGGCGGCGCTGTGGCGCGATCCGCAGGGGCTGCTGATCGGGCTGGGCGTCGGAGTGGTGGCGCTGGCCCCCGCCACGACCGGCGCCCTGGTGCGCGGCCACCGCGACGCCGCCGAGGCGGCCCGGCTGCGGGCCGAACAGACCGCGCTGCTGGCCGAGATGGACCGGGCCCAGGCGGTGACCGCGGAACGCGCCCGGGTGGCCCGCGAGTTGCACGACATGGTCGCCAACCATCTGTCGGCCATCGCCATCCACTCCACGGCGGCGCTCTCCCTCGACGACGCGGCAACCTCCCGGGACGCGCTGGCCGTCATCCGGGAGAACAGCGTGGCGGGACTGGCCGAGATGCGCCGGCTGATCGGGATCCTGCGGGACCGCTCGGGCGACCGGCAGCCCGCCGCCTCCCCCACCCTGGCGGGCCTCGGCGCGCTGGTCGGCACCGCCCGGGCCAACGGCCTGGACGTGCGTCTGGACGCCGGGCACGGGGAGGTGCCGGCGCCCGTGGAGCTGGCCGCCTACCGGATCGTGCAGGAGTCGCTGACCAACGCCCTCAAGCACGCTTCCGAGGGATGCGTGCGCGTCGTGCTGCGGCAGCGGGACGGCCTGCTGGACATCCGGGTGACCAGTCCCTACCGGCCGGGCGACGGCCCCCGCGCGCCGGGCTCCGGTTCCGGTCTGACCGGGATGCGGGAGCGGGCGGCGCTGCTCGGCGGCACGTTCGAGGCCGGGCCCCGGGACGGGCTGTGGGCCGTACGGGCCGCTCTTCCGCTCACCGAAGGAGATTCCGCATGATCCGTGTCCTGGTCGCCGAGGACCAGTCCGCCGTCCGCGCCGGGCTGGTGCTCATCCTGGGCAGCGCACCCGACATCGAGGTGGCCGGTGAGGCGGCGAACGGGGAGCGGGCGGTGGAACTGGCCCGCGGGCTGCGGCCCGACGTGGTGCTGATGGATGTGCAGATGCCGGTGCTCGACGGGGTGTCCGCGACCCGGCGGATCGTGTCCGAGGGCCTGGCGGACGTGCTGGTGCTGACCACGTTCGACCTGGACGAGTACGTGTTCGGGGCGCTGCGGGCCGGGGCGGCGGGGTTCCTGCTGAAGAACGCGGAGGCGCGGGAGCTGCTGGAGGCGGTGCGGACGGTGGCGCGCGGGGAGGGCATCGTGGCGCCGGCCGTGACCCGGCGGCTGATCGCCGAGTTCGCCGCGGGCGCGGTCCCGGACCAGGGTGCGGCGGCCGATCCGGTGGTCCTGGAGGAGCTGACCCGGCGGGAGCGGGAGGTGCTCGGGCGCATCGGCGAGGGCCTGTCGAACGCGGAGATCGCGGGCCGGCTGGACATGGCGGAGGGAACGGTGAAGACGCACGTCAGCCGGTTGCTGGCCAAGCTGGGGCTGCGCAGCCGGGTGCAAGCGGCCGTGCTGGCGAAGGAGTTGGGGCTCTAGCCGGGAGCCCTCCGGAATGGGCCCCAGAATGGTCCAGACCTATTGACCTGTGGTCCAGACCTTTCTACCCTCGCAGCACCGTGGGGCATGAAGGCTCAGTCATGCCCCTGACACCTCTACGACGAGGAAGGCGCAGCATGCGCTTCAGACACAGAGCCGCGGCAGGGTTCGCGTCCCTCTTGCTCCCCCTGGCCGGCGCCGTCGCTCTCGCGAGCCCCGCCCAGGCCGCGGGCAACGCCACGGCCACCTTCACCAAGACCAGCGACTGGGGTTCCGGTTTCGGCGGCCAGTGGACCGTCAAGAACACCGGCACCAGCAGCATCAGCTCCTGGACCATCGAGTGGGACTTCCCCTCGGGCACCAAGGCCACCTCGGCCTGGGACGCCACGGTCACCAACTCCGGTGACCACTGGACCGCCAAGAACGTCGGCTGGAACGGCACCATCGCCCCCGGCGCCTCCGTCTCCTTCGGCTTCAACGGCACGGGTTCCGGCTCCCCCTCCAACTGTAAGCTCAACGGCGACAGCTGCGACGGCGCCACGGTCCCGGGCGACGCCGCCCCGTCGGCCCCCGGCACCCCGACCGCCTCCTCCGTCACCGACACCTCGGTGAAGCTCTCCTGGAGCGCGGCCACCGACGACAAGGGCGTCAAGAACTACGACGTCCTGCGCGACGGCAAGAAGGTCTCCACGGTCACCACCACGTCGTACACCGACACCGGGCTGACCGCCGGAACCGACTACTCCTACACCGTGCAGGCCCGCGACACGGCCGACCAGACCGGTCCGGTCAGCGGCGCGGTGAAGGTGCACACCACCGGCGGCGGCACCACTCCCCAGCCCTCCGGTGACAAGGTCAAGCTCGGCTACTTCACCGAGTGGGGCATCTACGGCCGGAACTACAACGTCAAGAACCTGGTGACGTCCGGTTCCGCCGCCAAGATCACGCACATCAACTACGCCTTCGGCAACGTCACCGGCGGCAAGTGCACGATCGGCGACTCCTACGCCGACTACGACAAGGCGTTCACCGCCGACAACTCGGTCAGCGGCGTCGCCGACACCTGGGACCAGCCGCTGCGCGGCAACTTCAACCAGCTGCGCCAGCTGAAGGCCAAGTACCCGCACATCAAGGTGCTGTGGTCCTTCGGTGGCTGGACCTGGTCCGGCGGCTTCGGTGACGCGGCCAAGAACCCGGCGGCCTTCGCGCAGTCCTGCTACGACCTGGTCGAGGACCCGCGCTGGGCCGACGTCTTCGACGGCATCGACATCGACTGGGAGTACCCGAACGCCTGCGGTCTCACCTGTGACACCAGCGGGGCCGCGGCCTACAAGAACCTGATGGCCGCGCTGCGCGCCAAGTTCGGCGCCAACAACCTGGTCACCGCCGCCACCACGGCGGACGCCACCACCGGCGGCAAGATCGACGCCGCGGACTACGCGGGTGCCGCCCAGTACCTCGACTGGTACAACGTGATGACGTACGACTTCTTCGGTGCCTGGGACGCGAAGGGCCCGACCGCCCCGCACTCCCCGCTGACCTCCTACAACGGCATCCCGAAGGAGGGCTTCACCACCGCCGACGCGATGGCCAAGTTCAAGGCGATCGGCGTCCCCGCCAAGAAGCTGCTCATCGGCATCGGCTTCTACGGCCGCGGCTGGACCGGCGTCACCCAGGACGCCCCCGGCGGCACCGCCACCGGCCCCGCGGCCGGCACCTACGAGCAGGGCATCGAGGACTACAAGGTCCTGAAGACGTCCTGCCCGGTCACCGGCACCGTCGCCGGCACGGCGTACGCGCACTGCGGCAGCAACTGGTGGTCCTACGATACCCCCACCACCATCAAGTCGAAGATGGCCTGGGCCAACAGCCAGGGCCTCGGCGGCGCGTTCTTCTGGGACTTCACCGGTGACACCGCCAACGGCGAACTGGTGAGCGCGATCAGCGACAACCTGTAAGAACACCTCGCGGGACCCGCGCCACAACCGAAAAGAGTCCTAAGCGACATTGACGCGCTGACCGGGCGGGGCTGCTTCCAGCCACGCGAGAAATCCGGTCAGCGCGTCTTCGCTCATGGCGAGTTCGAGGCGCGTGCCCCGATGCGTACAGGCCAGCACCACCGCGTCCGACAGCAGCGCCAGTTCCTCCTCGCCATCGGGCAGCCGGCGCCCGGCCACCTCGATCTGCGCCCGCTCCAGGACCCGGCGGGGGCGGACGGCGTAGGAGAAGACCCGGTACCACTCGATGCGGTCGCCGTTGTAGCGGGCGACGCCGTAGGACCAGCCCTTGCCGCCCGCGTCGGGTTTCTCGGAGACGTCCCAGCGCAGCGAGCAGTCGAAGGTGCCGCCGGAGCGCTGGATGAGCCGGCGCCGCAGCCCGAACAGGAACAGTCCCACCACCACGAGCGCGACCACGATTCCGCACACAGTCAGAGCGAGGACCATCGGCACCGACCTCCTCGTCTCCTAGTTGGGGGAACTGCTTCTGCACTTGAGTAATGAAACGGAAAAAACACCTACATCTGCCTCAGCCGCGACCGGCACCGGATTGCTCCGGGCCGGCCGCGGCTGAGTGACGTCAACGTACCGCGCGGCTGGATCAGCGCGCCGCCGCAGCACGCAGTCGGACGTCCGCGCGGCGCTCGGCGGCGGCGTCGCCCTCCGCCTTCGCCCGCTCCAGCTCCCGCTCCGTGCGCTGGACGTCGATCTCGTCCGACAGTTCGGCGATCTCGGCCAGCAGGGACAGCTTGTTGTCCGCGAACGAGATGAAACCGCCGTGCACCGCGGCGACGACCGTTCCACCTTCACTCGTACGGATGGTCACCGGGCCCGACTCCAGCACACCGAGCAGCGGCTGGTGACCGGGCATGACGCCGATGTCGCCGGACGTGGTGCGCGCGACGACCAGGGTGGCCTCGCCGGACCAGACCTGGCGGTCGGCGGCGACCAGCTCGACGTGCAGCTCAGCAGCCAAGAGTGGCTCCTCGGGTCACCACCCGGCAGGGGCGCCGGGTGTTGGGGTCAATTCTAGTGGGCGTGGGTGAGGGGGCGGGACGCGCCCGCCCCCTCCGATGAGCTCGGGGCTCAGGAGACGCCCAGCTCCTTCGCGTTCTTCTTGAGGTCGTCGAGACCACCGCACATGAAGAACGCCTGCTCCGGGAAGTGGTCGTACTCGCCGTCGCAGATCGCGTTGAACGCGGCGATCGACTCGTCCAGCGGCACGTCCGAACCGTCCACGCCGGTGAACTGCTTGGCGACGTGGGTGTTCTGGGAGAGGAAGCGCTCCACACGACGGGCCCGGTGGACGACGAGCTTGTCCTCCTCGCCCAGCTCGTCGATACCGAGGATCGCGATGATGTCCTGGAGGTCCTTGTACTTCTGCAGGATCGTCTTCACGCGCATGGCCGCGTTGTAGTGGTCCTGCGTGATGTAGCGCGGGTCCAGGATCCGGGACGTGGAGTCCAGCGGGTCCACGGCCGGGTAGATGCCCTTCTCGGAGATCGGACGGGACAGAACCGTCGTCGCGTCGAGGTGGGCGAAGGTGGTGGCCGGGGCCGGGTCGGTCAGGTCGTCGGCGGGGACGTAGATCGCCTGCATCGAGGTGATCG
The DNA here is from genome assembly GCF_055583025.1 of Streptomyces sp. NPDC104831. Taxonomy (NCBI): domain Bacteria; kingdom Bacillati; phylum Actinomycetota; class Actinomycetes; order Kitasatosporales; family Streptomycetaceae; genus Streptomyces; species Streptomyces sp. NPDC104831. Next base: position 131,537 of record NZ_JBVJOT010000007.1, on the reverse strand, counting down.
AGTGACCGCGGGTCGAGGTGATGCGCTCCTGGAGGAGACCCATCTCGTCGGCCAGGTTCGGCTGGTAACCCACCGCGGACGGCATGCGGCCGAGCAGCGTGGAGACCTCGGAACCGGCCTGCGTGAAGCGGAAGATGTTGTCGATGAAGAACAGCACGTCCTGCTTCTGGACGTCACGGAAGTACTCGGCCATGGTCAGGCCGGCCAGCGCGACGCGCAGACGGGTGCCCGGGGGCTCGTCCATCTGACCGAAGACCAGCGCGGTCTTGTCGATGACGCCCGAGTCGGACATCTCCTCGATCAGGTCGTTGCCCTCACGGGTGCGCTCGCCGACACCGGCGAACACGGAGACACCGTCGTGGTTGTTGGCGACACGGTAGATCATCTCCTGGATGAGCACCGTCTTGCCGACGCCGGCGCCGCCGAACAGACCGATCTTGCCGCCCTTGACGTACGGGGTCAGCAGGTCGATGACCTTGACGCCGGTCTCGAACATCTCGGTCTTCGACTCGAGCTCGTCGAAGTTCGGCGCCTTGCGGTGGATCGGCCAGCGCTCGCCGTCGTAGGACTCGTCGACGTTCAGCACCTCACCGAGGGTGTTGAACACCTTGCCCTTGGTGAAGTCGCCGACCGGGACGGAGATGGCGGAGCCGGTGTCCGTCACCGGGGCCTGGCGGACCAGGCCGTCGGTGGGCTGCATGGAGATGGTGCGGACCAGGCCGTCACCCAGGTGCTGGGCGACCTCCAGGGTCAGGATCTTCTTCTCGCCCTCGTTCGCCGGGTCGGCGACCTCGACGTGCAGGGCGTTGTAGATCTCCGGCATCGCGTCGACGGGGAACTCCACGTCGACGACCGGGCCGATGACCCGGGCGACGCGGCCCGTAGCCGTCGCGGTCTCAACAGTGGTGGTCATTTATCGGTCACTCCCCGCGGTCGCGTCGGCCAAGGCGCTCGCGCCACCGACGATCTCGCTGATTTCCTGGGTGATTTCGGCCTGGCGGGCCGCGTTGGCAAGACGGGAGAGCGTGTTGATCAGCTCGCCCGCGTTGTCGGTGGCCGACTTCATCGCGCGCCGCGTGGCGGCGTGCTTCGAAGCGGCCGACTGGAGCAGCGCGTTGTAGATGCGGCTCTCCACGTAGCGCGGCAGCAGGGCGTCGAGGACGTCCTCCGCCGAGGGCTCGAAGTCGTACAGCGGGAGGATCTCGCCCTGGGGGGCGGTCTCCTGCGACACCTCGTCGAGGCGCAGCGGCAGCAGCCGGGCGTCGAGCGCCGTCTGCGTCATCATCGAGACGAACTCGGTGAAGACGATGTGGAGTTCGTCCACACCACCCTCGGCCGTGTCCTTCTGGATGGCCTCGATCAGGGGCGCCGCCACCTTCTTGGCGTCCGCGTACGACGGCTCGTCCGTGAAGCCCGTCCACGACTCCGCGACCTTGCGCTCACGGAAGTTGTAGTGGGCGACACCGCGCCGGCCGACGATGTACGTGTCGACCTGCTTGCCCTCGCGCTCCAAGCGCTCGGTCAGCTGCTCCGCCGCCTTGATGGCGTTGGAGTTGAAGGCGCCGGCCAGGCCGCGGTCGCTCGTGAGGAGCAGGACCGCGGCGCGGGTCGGGTTGTCCGCCTCGGTGGTGAGCGGGTGCTTGGTGTTCGAACCCGTGCCGACCGCCGTGACCGCGCGCGTCAGCTCGGTCGCGTAGGGAGTGGAGGCCGCCACCTTGCGCTGCGCCTTGACGACGCGCGAGGCGGCGATCATCTCCATCGCCTTCGTGATCTTCTTGGTCGCGGTGACGGATCGGATGCGACGCTTATAGACCCGGAGCTGGGCTCCCATGAGTCAGGTCCCTTCCTTACGTCACTTGGCGGCGGACGGGGCGTCCTCGCCGAGCAGCTTGCCGTCCGAGGTCTCGAACTGCTTCTTGAAGTCCGCGATCGCGTCGGCGACGGCCGTGAGGGTGTCGTCGGACATCTTGCCGCCCTCGCGGATGGAGGTCATGAGGCCCTGCTCCTGGCGGTGCAGGTACTCCAGCAGCTCCTTCTCGAAGCGGCGGATGTCGGCGACCGGGACCTCGTCCATCTTGCCGGTGGTGCCGGCCCAGACGGAGACGACCTGGTCCTCGGTGGACATCGGCTGGTACTGGTCCTGCTTCAGCAGCTCGACCATGCGCTGACCGCGCTCCAGCTGGGCCTTGGAGGCGGCGTCCAGGTCGGAACCGAAGGCGGCGAACGCCTCCAGCTCACGGAACTGGGCGAGGTCGACGCGGAGGCGGCCGGAGACCTGCTTCATCGCCTTGTGCTGGGCGGAACCACCGACTCGGGAGACGGAGATACCGACGTTCAGCGCGGGGCGCTGACCGGCGTTGAAGAGGTCCGACTCCAGGAAGCACTGGCCGTCGGTGATGGAGATGACGTTGGTCGGGATGAACGCCGAGACGTCGTTGGCCTTGGTCTCGACGATCGGCAGACCGGTCATCGAACCCGCGCCCATCTCGTCGGAGAGCTTGGCGCAGCGCTCCAGCAGACGGGAGTGCAGGTAGAAGACGTCACCCGGGTAGGCCTCACGGCCCGGCGGGCGGCGCAGCAGCAGCGACACGGCGCGGTAGGCGTCGGCCTGCTTCGACAGGTCGTCGAAGATGATCAGGACGTGCTTGCCCTGGTACATCCAGTGCTGGCCGATGGCCGAACCGGTGTACGGCGCCAGGTACTTGAAGCCGGCCGGGTCGGACGCCGGGGCGGCGACGATGGTCGTGTACTCCAGCGCGCCGTTCTCCTCCAGCGCGCGGCGGACCGACGCGATGGTGGAGCCCTTCTGGCCGATGGCGACGTAGATGCAGCGGACCTGCTTCTTGGGGTCGCCCGAGCGCCAGTTGTCGCGCTGGTTGATGATCGTGTCGACGGCCAGGGCGGTCTTGCCGGTCTGGCGGTCGCCGATGATCAGCTGACGCTGGCCACGGCCGATCGGGGTCATCGCGTCGACGGCCTTGTAGCCCGTCTCCATCGGCTCGTGCACCGACTTGCGCTGCATGACCGTGGGGGCCTGCAGCTCGAGGGCGCGGCGGCCGTCGGTCTCGATCTCGCCGAGGCCGTCGATCGGGTTGCCGAGCGGGTCGACGACACGGCCGAGGTAGCCCTCGCCGACCGCGACGGAGAGGACCTCACCGGTGCGCGTGACCGGCTGACCCTCCTCGATGCCGCTGAACTCACCGAGGACGATGGCGCCGATCTCGCGCTCTTCCAGGTTCAGCGCGAGGCCGAGGGTGCCGTCCTCGAACTTCAGCAGTTCGTTGGCCATGGCCGAGGGCAGGCCCTCGACCTTCGCGATGCCGTCGCCGGCAAGGGTGACCGTACCGACCTCCTCGCGCGAGGCCGCGTCCGGCTTGTACGACTGGACGAAGTTCTCCAGCGCGTCCCGGATCTCCTCCGGCCGGATCGTGAGCTCCGCCATCTGGGTTCCCTGCTCTCCTTGTTGGGCCCGAAGTTTCACTTTGGGGGTCTGGGGGCGACCCCCAGGAATCCTCTGCACGGCCCAACCAGGGCCGTAAGTACGTACTGCGTCTCCCGGCATGCGCCGAGGGACCGATATATCGAGTTGCTGCTAGCTCGCCATGCGGCGGGCGGCCTCGTCGAGCCGGTCCGCGAGGGAGCCGTTGATGACCTCGTCACCGACCTGCACCCGGATGCCGCCGACGACCTCGGGGTCGACATGGAGGTTGAGGTGCATGTGCCGGCCGTAGAGCTTGGTCAGGGCGGCGCCGAGGCGCAGCTTCTGGCCGTCGCTCAGGGGCACCGCCGAGGTGACGACGGCGACCATGCGGTTCCGGCGCTCGGCGGCGAGCTTGGACAGGGACTCCAGTCCCGCTTCCAGGCTACGTCCACGCGGCGCGGTGGTGAGGCGCGTGACCAGTCGCTCGGTGGCCGGCTTGGCCCGCCCGCCCAGCAGCCGGTGCAGCAGCTCGGTCTTGGCCGAGGCGCCGGCGGCGCGGTGGGTGAGCGCGGCGCGCAGTTCGGTGCTGGAGGAGACGATCCGGCCGAACCGGAAGAGCTCGTCCTCGACGTCGTCGAGCGTGCCCGTCTTCTCCGCCGCCGTGAGGTCGGCGATGTCCGCCAGCTCCTCCAGCGCGTCCACCAGGTCGCGCGGCTGCGACCAGCGGGACCGCGCCAGCCCGGCCAGCAGGTCGGCGGTGGACCCGCTGACCTGGCCGCCGATCAGTCGCTGGACCAGCTGGGCCTTCGCCTCTGCGGGCTGCGCCGGGTCGGTGAGGACCCGGCGCAGACCGGCCTCGCGGTCGAGCAGCGCGGTGACGGCCGCCAGCTCGTCGGCGAGCTGCGCGGCGCCCACGGACGTGGAGTCCGTCAGCGCGTCGAGACGCTCCCGGGCGGCTGCCAGTGCCTCGCGGCTCGCTCCGTTCATCGCGTGGCCTCGGCCTTCTCCTCGAGCTCGTCGAGGAAGCGGTCGATCACACGGCTCTGGCGGGCGTGGTCCTCGAGGGACTCGCCGACGAGCTTGCCGGCCAGTTCGGTGGCGAGCCGGCCGACGTCCTGACGCAGCGCGGAGGCGGCGGCCTTGCGGTCGGCCTCGATCTGCGCGTGACCGGCGGCGACGATCTCCTCGCGCTGGCGCTGGCCCTCGGCCCGCATCTCGGCGATGAGCGCGGCACCCTGCTCCTGCGCCTCCTGGCGCAGGCGCGCGGCCTCGTGCCGGGCCTCGGCGAGCTGGGCCTTGTACTGCTCAAGGACGCTCTGGGCCTCGGTCTGCGCGGCCTCGGCCTTTTCGATACCGCCCTCGATGGCTTCCCGGCGCTCTTCCAGAACCTTGTTGATGTTCGGGAGGAGCTTCTTGGCGAGGAAGGCGAAGACGATGACGAAGGCGATCAGGCCGATGACGAGCTCTGGGATCGGCGGGATGAGGGGGTTCTCGGCCTCCTCAGCCGCCAGCTGAACCAGGGGGCTCATATCAGTGCCTTTCGTCTATTGGTGCGCGGCGGTCGGGTCAGGAGGCCGGGTAGACGAACGGCATGACCAGACCGATCAGGGCGAGCGCCTCACAGAAGGCGAAGCCCAGGATCTGGTTGGCACGGATCAGACCGGCCGCCTCGGGCTGGCGGGCGAGGGCCTGGGTGCCGTTACCGAAGATGATGCCGACGCCGACGCCCGGGCCGATGGCGGCGAGACCGTAACCGATGGAGCCGAGGTTGCCCTTGATCTGGACGCCGGCGGCAAGGGTTTCGAGAGCGGACATGCCGGTTCTTCCTTCTCTTTCAAAGACCGGTGGGGGTTGGCCACCGGATGTCTGGGGTGGGTGGTCGGGTGGCTCAGTGGTGCTCGGCGAGCGCGCCCTGGATGAAGCTGCAGGTCAGCAGTACGAAGACGTACGCCTGGACAGCCTGGATGAAGAGCTCGAAGGCGGTCATCACGATGACCATCACGAACGACACGGCGGAGTAGGCGATGCCGATGCCGTTCAGCATGTACCAGCTGGCGATCGTGAAGAGCAGCAGCAGCGTGTGGCCGGCGAACATGTTCGCGAAGAGTCGGACGGCGTGGGTGAAGGGCCGCACGAGGAGGTTCGAGAACAGCTCGATCGTCATCGACAGCGGGAGCACCGCGCCGAGGGACTTGTCGTAGCCGGTGAAGTTCTTGAAGGCGCCGACGAAGCCGTGCCGCTTGAAGGTCAGCCCGACCCAGAGGACGTAGACGATGCCGGCCAGGATGGCGGGGTACGAGATGATCGAGGTCACCGGGAACTGGGCGACCGGGATGACGGACCAGAGGTTCATCATCCAGACGAAGAAGAACAGCGAGACGACCAGCGGGACGTACTTCTCGCCCTCCTTCTTGCCGATGGTCTCGTAGACCACCCCGCGGCGGATGAAGTCGTAACCCGACTCGGCCACCATCTGGAGCTTGCCCGGGACGACCTTCGGCTTGGCGAAGGCGGCCCAGAAGAAGCCCACGATGATGATGGAACCGAGGAGCGCCAGCAGCATCGTCTTGTTGAAGTACAAGTTGCTGTCCGCGTCGCCCCAGAGCGGCTTGAACAGGAACGAGTGCAGGCCCGGAGCCGGGAAGCCGCACCCGTCGAACAGGTGGCAGCTCGTTTCGAAAGCGAGCGTCTGCGTCGGGTCAGCACTCACCGCGGGCTCCTTCATCGTGGCGCATAGGTACGGCAACCTCGTTGTGTCGGCGCGGCGCACGGCCGCGGGTCGGCACGGGACTGGTGTTACGGATGTGGGGGCGGCTGTGGGGCATCTCGCCTCGCGTTCGAGCAGGCGTCAGCTCAGATGCCCGCGCCCGCGATGCCGCAGTTGGCACCGGACGATAGCAGCATCTCTCGTGCGCCTTTATCCCGGCCCTACCCCTCACGACGAATGCCCTGTCTTCTCGGGCTTGTCGCCCTTCGACGAGGCATCGGGATCGACGTAGAGGATCTTGGCCTTCATGTGCGCACGCGTCTGCGCGGCGATCCACGCGAGGGTGGCGACCACGAGCGTGATGGCGAAGGCACGCGGGTTGAACAGCGTCGTGTTCTTGAACAAGGCGACGAAGACGACCAGCAGCAGCAGTTGGGCCGCGTACAGCATCAGGCCCATCATCTGGAACAGCTGGGGAAAGGATTTGGCGGTGCGCTGGAGCACGTAGAGGCCGAGCCCCATGAAGACGAGCACCACCAGCGTCGCCACGACGGCCCCGATCGCTCCCTTGCCCCCGGCGACCACGGCACTGACGACGGCGGCGATCACACCGACGGCAGCCGTGGGCACTGCGGCCTGGGCCAGGATCCGGGCGTCATTGGACGGCATGGCGGCAACTCCGCTTTCACAAGGGGGCAGGGTGTCGTCATGGACGAGCGTAGTCCCGGACCGAGTGATCGAGATCTCACACCTGCGGACCGTCACACTGAGGCGCCTGGGTCCTATCCGGGGTTCTCGTGAACCGTATCACAAACTATTTGATGAGGTCTTTACCTGTTGGGTGTGCTGGCTGTCACACATGAGAGTGAACGTGCCCGTCTGTGCAAAAACGCCGCCCAGTTGTCTGATATTAGGGCGCTTTGCTCCCCCACGAGTTGGCAATGCTCTAGTCAGATTCTTACCTTGGCCGTCTCAGCCGCGGTCGGGGAAACGCGATCGGGCGCCGATCGCGGTCGCCCCGTTGACGCCCGGGATCCCGGCCGGGACCGGGGACCGCTCCGCGCCCTCGGCGCCGCCCTCGGCGGCGGATTCCGCGACGGCCTCGGGGGCCGGGCGGCGCCTGCGGTAGCGCGGCGGGACGAAGCGCTGGGCCCACAGCGGCACGCGCGGGGTGAAGCGCGGGAGCAGCAGCAGGACCAGGCCGACCGCGCTGAGGAAGACCACGCCCAGCACGATCCACATCGACGCCGAGTTGACCGAGTACGCCAGCGCCCCGAAGCCGATCAGCGCCGACCAGAAGTACATGATCAGCACGGCCCGGCTGTGCGAGTGGCCGATCTCCAGCAGACGGTGGTGCAGATGGCCCCGGTCGGCGGCGAACGGGGACTGCCCCCGCCAGGTGCGGCGGACGATCGCCAGCACCAGGTCGGCCGCCGGCACGGCGATGATGGTCAGCGGGAGCAGCAGCGGGATGTAGACCGGCACCGTCTGGTGGACGGCCGCCTTCTCCGAGCCGGTGAACAGCGCGAGGGCGTCCGGGTCCACCTGGCCGGTGATCGAGATCGCGCCCGCCGACAGCACCAGGCCGATCAGCATCGAGCCGGAGTCGCCCATGAAGATCCGCGCCGGGTGCATGTTGTGCGGCAGGAAGCCCAGGCACATGCCCATCAGGATGGCCGCGAACAGGGTGCCGGGGGCGGCGGCCTCGATGCCGTACGAGTACCAGATCCGGTAGGCGTACAGGAAGAACGAGCAGGCCGCGATGCACACCATGCCGGCCGCGAGACCGTCCAGGCCGTCCACGAAGTTCACCGCGTTGATCGTGATGACCACCAGGGCCACCGTCAGCAGCGTGCCCTGCCACTGGGTCAGCGCGACGTTGCCGACGCCCGGGATGGGCAGCCACAGGATCGTCAGACCCTGCATGACCATCACGCCCGCGGCGATCATCTGACCGCCCAGCTTGATCAGCGCGTCGATCTCGAACTTGTCGTCCAGGACGCCGATCAGCCAGATCAGGGCGGCCCCCGAGAGCAGCGCCCGCGGCTCGTTCGACTTGGCGAAGACCTCGCTGAGGTTCGTCAGGTGGTCCGCGACCAGCAGGCCCGCGCACAGGCCGAAGAACATCGCGATCCCGCCGAGACGCGGAGTGGGCTCCCGGTGCACGTCACGGGCCCGGATCTCCGGCATCGCCCCGGCCACGATCGCGAACTTCCGTACCGGCCCCGTCAGCAGATACGTCACCGCGGCCGTGATGCAGAGCGTCAGCAGGTATTCACGCACGGGCTTCCCCACAGGTCTCGCTGGCCATCACAGCCTCACACCCTAGCGACGGATGCATATGGATGAGGACGGCCGGGTAGCGAAGGAGGTTGCACCCGGGGCCGTACGCCCCGTCCCGGACCGGTCCGCACCGGGAGGTACGGGACCGCTCCTCCCCCCGTTCAGCCCGGATACGGCGGGAAGCGGCCGGTGAGCGCGCGGACCTCCGCCCGCGCCCGGGCCGGCTCCGCCTCCCCGCGCAGCACGGCCGCGAGCAGCGCCGCGATCCGCACCATCTCCGGCTCGCCCATGCCCTGGGTGGTCACCGCCGCCGTGCCCAGGCGCAGCCCGCGGCCGTCGCCGTGCGGCAGCACACAGCAGTCCAGCACCACTCCGGCCGCCAGCAGCCGGCCGCGCGCGGTGCGGCCGTCCACGCCGAGCGGGGCCGGGTCCGCGGTGATCAGGTGGGTGTCCGTGCCGCCGGTGGTGACGGCCAGCCCCTCGGCGGCCAGATGGCCGGCCAGCACCCGCGCGTTGTCCACCACCCGGTGGGCGTACCCGGCGAAGGCCGGGGTCGCCGCCTCGCCGAACGCGACGGCCTTGGCGGCGATGGTGTGCATCTGGGCACCGCCCTGGGTGAACGGGAACACGGCCCGGTCCACGCGCTGGGCCAGCCCGGCCCCGCACAGGATCATCCCGCCGCGCGGACCGCGCAGCACCTTGTGGGTGGTCGCGCAGACGATGTCCGCGTACGGCACCGGGTTCGGCGCCGCTCCCCCGGCGACCAGCCCGATGGGGTGGCCGGCGTCCGCGATCAGATAGGCCCCGACCTCGTCGGCGACCTCCCGGAAGAAGGCGTAGTCCGGGTGGCGCGGGTAGGCGATGGAGCCGCACACGATGGCCTTCGGCCGGTGGTTGCGGGCCAGGTGGCGCACCTGGTCGTGGTCGATCAGCCCGGTCTCGGCGTCGACGCCGTAGCCGACGAAGTCGAACCAGCGGCCGGAGAAGTTGGCCGGCGAGCCGTGGGTGAGGTGGCCGCCGTAGGGCAGGCCGAGGGCGAGGACGGTGTCGCCGGGGCGCAGCAGGGCCGCGTAGGCGGCCAGCACGGCCGAGGAGCCGGAGTGCGGCTGGACGTTGGCGTGCTCGGCGCCGAACAGGTCCTTGGCCCGGTCGACGGCGGCGCGTTCGGCGGCGTCGGCGATCTCGCAGCCGCCGTGGTGGCGGGCGCCGGGGTAGCCCTCGGCGTACTTGTTGGCGAGCGCGGAGCCGAGGGCGGCGAGGACGGCCGGGGAACAGAAGTTCTCGGCGGCGGTCAGCTGGAGGGTGGTCGACTGCCGCGTCAGCTCCGCGAGCAGCAGTTCGGCCATCGCCGGGTCCTGCCGGCGCAGCACGTCGGTCTCGAGGGTGTGGGTGACCGACATGGCGGGCTCCCGGGCGGTCGGCGGTGACGTAGCTCCAATGTAGGCCGGGGACCGCGTCGGGGCTCGGCGGGCCCTACGTCCGCGCGGGGACCCCCGTCAGCGCCGTCACCACCGGATCCAGGGCGTCCCTTATCTCGTCGCCGATGGACCGGAAGAAGGTCAGGGGCGCGCCGTAGGGGTCGTACACCTCGTCCGCCTCGGCGGTCGGGGCGAGCAGCCAGCCGCGCAGCGCCGCCGCGGCGCGCACCAGCGCCCGGGCCCGCATGACCACGCCGTCCTCCAGGGGCGGCAGGGTGGCCGGATCTATCGCCCGGACCAGCCGGGTGAACTCCTTCAGGGTGAAGGTGCGCAGGCCCGCCGAGTGGCCCATGGAGATGACCTGGGCGCGGTGGTCGCGGGTGGCGGTCAGCACCAGGTCGGCCTTGATCACGTGCTCGTCCAGCAGTTCCCGGCCGACGAAGCCGGAGGCGTCCGCCCCGAACTCGGCGAGCACGGTCTCCGCGTGGGACTCCATGGGCGCGCCCTCGTGGCCCCAGGTGCCCGCGCTCTCCACGACCAGCCCGCCGCCGAGCACGCCGAGCCGCTCCGCGACGAAGTGGCGGGTCAGCCGCTCGGTGATGGGCGAGCGGCACACGTTGCCGGTGCTGACGTGGAGGATGCGGAAGGTGTCGCGGGGGAACCCGAACGTCGTCGTCTCCTCCGCGCTCCAGCTCCCGCCGCCTATGCCGCGCCCCGTCCCAGGGGCCGTCAATTCGCCACCTCGAGGTCGGGTACGACCTTGCGCAGCTCCTCCGCGGAGAGCGCGCCCTCGCGCAGCAGCACCGGCACCGCGCGGGTGACGTCCACGATGGACGACGGCACGTTGCCCGGGGTGGGGCCGCCGTCGAGGTAGACGGAGACGGAGTCGCCGAGCATGCCCTGGGCCGCGTCGCAGTCCTCCGGCGCCGGGTGGCCGGTGAGGTTCGCCGAGGAGACGGCCATCGGGCCGACCTCGGTGAGCAGCTCGATGGCGACCGGGTGCAGCGGCATCCGCACGGCGACCGTGCCCCGGGTGTCGCCGAGGTCCCACTGCAGGGACGGCTGGTGCCTGGCGACGATCGTCAGGGCGCCCGGCCAGAACGCGTCGACCAGTTCCCAGGCCAGCTCGGAGAAGTCCGTGACCAGGCCGTGCAGGGTGTTCGGGGAGCCGATGAGGACGGGGGTGGGCATGTTGCGGCCCCGGCCCTTGGCGGCGAGCAGGTCGGCGACCGCCTCCGAGGAGAACGCGTCGGCGCCGATGCCGTACACCGTGTCGGTCGGCAGGACCACCAGCTCGCCCCGGCGGACGGCGGACGCGGCCTCGCGCAGACCCGTCACGCGGTCGGTCGCGTCGTTGGTGTCGTATCGCCGTGCCATAACTAGCGGGCCTCCTCGTACACGTACTGCGGGATGGAAGTCGTCGGGGTGGTCACGGCAGCGCCTTGCGGGCGGTGGCGAAGCGCGGCCGGTTGTTGAGGTCGGGGTGGTCGGCGGCGTCGGCCCAGCCCCGCTCCTCGGTGAAGATCCACGGCACCTGGCCGCCCTGGGTGTCGGCGTGCTCGATCACGACGACACCGCCGGGGCGCAGCAGCCGGTGCGCGGTGCGTTCGATGCCCCGGATGAGGTCGAGACCGTCCTCACCGGAGAACAACGCCAGCTCCGGGTCGTAGTCGCGGGCCTCCGGGGCGACGTACTCCCATTCGGTGAGCGGGATGTACGGCGGGTTGGACACGACCAGGTCGACCTGGCCGTCCAGGTCCGGGAAGGCGGTCAGCGCGTCGCCCTGGCGCAGGTCGACGCGGGAGCCGGCCACGTTCTTCCGGGTCCACACGAGGGCGTCCTCGGACAGCTCCACGGCGTGCACGCGCGAGCGCGGCACCTCCTGGGCGAGGGCGAGCGCGATGGCGCCGGAGCCGGTGCACAGGTCGACGATGCACGGCTCCACGACGTCCATCGCGCGGACCGCGTCTATCGCCCAGCCGACCACTGACTCGGTCTCCGGCCGGGGCACGAACACCCCGGGCCCGACCTGGAGCTCCAGGTAGCGGAAGTAGGCCCGCCCGGTGATGTGCTGCAGCGGCTCGCGCTGCTCGCGCCGGGCGATGACCTCCCAGTACCGGGCGTCGAAGTCGGCGTCCTTCACGGAGTGCAGTTGACCGCGCTTCACGCCGTGCACGAAGGCGGCCAGCTCCTCCGCGTCGTTGCGCGGCGAGGGCACACCGGCGTCGGCCAGCCGCTGGGTGGCCTGGGCCACCTCGGCGAGCAGCAGGTTCACGCGTCTCCTCCGTGTCGTACTCGTGCGTACGGGTGTTACGCGGCGGCGAGCTTCGCCGCCGAGTCGGCGTCGACGCAGGCCTGGATGACCGCGTCGAGGTCGCCGTCCAGGACCTGGTCCAGGTTGTACGCCTTGAAGCCGACGCGGTGGTCCGAGATGCGGTTCTCCGGGAAGTTGTAGGTGCGGATCTTCTCGGAGCGGTCCACGGTGCGGACCTGGCTGCGGCGGGCGTCGGCGGCCTCGCGCTCCGCCTCCTCCTGCGCCATGGCGAGCAGCCTGGAACGCAGGATACGCATCGCCTGCTCCTTGTTCTGCAGCTGGCTCTTCTCGTTCTGGCAGGAGGCGACGACGCCGGTCGGGATGTGCGTGATGCGCACGGCGGAGTCGGTGGTGTTCACGGACTGGCCGCCGGGCCCGGAGGACCGGTAGACGTCGATGCGGAGGTCGTTGGGGTTGATCTCCACGTCCACCTCCTCGGCCTCGGGGGTGACGAGCACACCGGCAGCGGAGGTGTGGATGCGGCCCTGGGACTCGGTCGCCGGGACGCGCTGCACGCGGTGCACCCCGCCCTCGTACTTCATCCGGGCCCAGACGCCCTGGCCGGGCTCGATCTGCCCGCGGGCCTTCACCGCGACCTGGACGTCCTTGTAGCCGCCCAGCTCGGACTCCGTGGCGTCGATGATCTCGGTCTTCCAGCCGACGCGCTCGGCGTAGCGCAGGTACATCCGCAGCAGGTCGCCGGCGAAGAGGGCCGACTCGTCGCCGCCCGCGCCCGCCTTGATCTCCAGGATGACGTCCTTGTCGTCGCTGGGGTCGCGCGGGACGAGCAGCAGGCGCAGCTTCTCGGTCAGCTCCTCGCGCCGCTTCTCCAGGTCCTTGACCTCGGCGGCGAAGTCGGGGTCGACGGCGGACAGCTCGCGGGCGGTCTCGATGTCGTCGCCGGTCGACTTCCAGGAGCGGTACGTGGCGACGATCGGGGTCAGCTCGGCGTAGCGCTTGTTCAGCTTGCGCGCGTTCGCCTGATCGGCGTGGACCGACGGGTCGGCGAGCTTCTTCTCCAGGTCGGCGTGCTCGGCGACGAGTTCCTCGACGGCCTCGAACATCTTGGGCTCCTGTACTGCGGTGAAGGGAAGGGCGGCGACCAAAAACGCCGGTCCCGGGCACACCCGCCCGCGAGCGGGGTGTGGCCGTGGACCGGCGGAATGGGGCTCGCTACTTCTTGGAGCCGGCGGCCTTGCCGAAGCGGGCCTCGAAGCGGGCCACACGGCCACCGGTGTCGAGGATCTTCTGCTTGCCCGTGTAGAACGGGTGGCACTCGGAGCAGACCTCGGCCCGGATGGTGCCGGACTCGATGGTGCTGCGGGTGGTGAACGACGCGCCGCAGGTGCAGCTGACCTGCGTCTCGACGTACGCGGGGTGGATGTCGCGCTTCAAGGTGTCTCCTAGGTTTCGGGAGGGCGCCGGGTCGCTGCCGCGGGATGCGGAGGCGTGAACCGGAGCCGACGTACCAGTCTGCCAGGACTGGCGCCATCCACCCAAACCGGGGGTGTGGCTGTTCTATTCCGGGGGGTGCGCGGGGCGTCCCTACTGGGCGTTGACGACGCCCTTGGCCTCGCCCGTCGCCGTGCCCCGCGTCGCCGCCGCCGGGATCTGCCGGTCGTCCCGCAGGGCGTTCCAGACCAGCTGGGCCTTGGCGGTGTCCAGCAGGACGCGGTTGGGGTTGGCCGGGTCGTACTGGACCGGCATCGTGACCATCTTCATGCGGGAGGAGCTGATGCCCTTCAGGTTCCCCGCGAAGTCGATCAGGGCGTTGACCGAGCCGAGGTCGGAGTCGGTCGTGACGGCCTTGGTGGCGGTGTCGGCGAGGTCGTAGAGCTTCTTGGGGCTGGTGAGGACGCCGACGTGCTTGACCTGGTCGATGAGGGCCTTGATGAACGCCTGCTGGAGCTGGATGCGGCCGAGGTCGGAGCCGTCGCCCACGCCGTGCCGGGTGCGGACCAGGCCGAGGGCCTGCTCGCCGTTCAGGGTGTGCGGGCCGGCCGTGAGGTCGAGGTGGCTCTGCCGGTCGTGGATGTCCTTGGTGGTGGTGATCCGCACGCCGCCGAGGTCGTCGATGAGCTGCTGGAAGCCCTCGAAGTCGACCTCCAGGTAGTGGTCCATGCGGATGCCGGTGATCGACTCGACGGTCTTGACCGCGCAGGCCGCGCCCCCGGTGGAGTACGCCTCGTTGAACATCACACCGGTGGCGGCCGGGTGGGCGGTGCCCTTGGTGTCGGTGCACTCGGGGCGGTCGACGAGGGTGTCCCGGGGGATGGAGACCACGCTGGCCTGCTTGTGGCCCTCGTACACATGGACGATCATCGCCGTGTCGGAGCGGGCACTGCCGTCGTCCGTGCCGCCGCCGAGCTTCTTGTTCGTGCCGGCGCGGGTGTCCGAGCCGAGGACCAGGATGTTCTGCGAGCCGTTGTCGACCTTCGCGGGCCGGTCGGTGCCGAGGGCCTGGTTGAGGTCGACGCTGCGCAGATTGCCGTTGAGCTTGAAGTAGACGAACCCGGCTCCGGCGCCGCCCAGCACCACGACGCCCGCGGCCGTCCAGGCGGTCGCGCGCAGGGCCTTGCGACCGGTGCTGGGGGCCTTGCGGCGGCGCCCCTTGCCCCGCCGGCGGGGTCCGGTCGGGCCCGGCTCGGGTATGGCGGGCGTGCTCTCGGCGGCCACATCGCTCCTAGGTCTCGGCGGTCGGGTACCCCCTGCGGCCAGGGTCGGGCGCGGTCGTCACCGCTCCATCGTCGCTCCGCCGGGTCAGACGGAGAAACTCGGGACAGGGTTGCACAACGCACTGTGGCCGCCGTGTACGGAAATCGCCACGGTGTGTAGTCGGGCGCGCCGGACGGACGGCGCTCACCTGCGGTTTCGAGGCCCTCGGCGGTGCGCCCGGCGGTGGGCGGGCACCGGGGGCGCTGTGGCGGAGATCTCGCCATGGGCGGCGCCGGAAGGGGCAGCGGCGGTGCCGGAAGACGGGAGAAGGCCGCCTCCCCGGAGGGAGGCGGCCTTCTCTCAGCGGTTCCCGGACGCTCAGTCGCCGTTGCCGGGCGTCGGCGTCGTCTTCTGGATCTGCATCAGGAACTCGACGTTCGACTTGGTCTGCTTCATCTTGTCCAGCAGCAGCTCGATCGCCTGCTGCTGGTCCAGCGCGTGCAGGACCCGGCGGAGCTTCCAGACGACCGCCAGCTCCTCGGCGCCGAGCAGGATCTCCTCCTTGCGGGTGCCGGACGCGTCCACGTCCACCGCGGGGAAGATCCGCTTGTCCGCGAGCTTCCGGTCGAGCTTCAGCTCCATGTTGCCGGTGCCCTTGAACTCCTCGAAGATCACCTCGTCCATGCGGGACCCGGTGTCCACCAGGGCGGTGGCGAGGATGGTGAGCGAGCCGCCGTCCTCGATGTTGCGCGCCGCGCCGAAGAACCGCTTCGGCGGGTAGAGCGCGGTCGAGTCGACACCACCGGACAGGATGCGGCCGGAGGCCGGCGCCGCCAGGTTGTAGGCGCGGCCCAGACGGGTGATCGAGTCCAGCAGGACGACCACGTCGTGGCCCAGCTCGACCAGGCGCTTGGCGCGCTCGATGGCCAGTTCGGCGACCGTGGTGTGGTCCTCGGCCGGACGGTCGAAGGTCGAGGAGATGACCTCGCCCTTGACCGACCGCTGCATGTCGGTGACCTCTTCCGGACGCTCGTCGACGAGGACGACCATCAGGTGGCACTCGGGGTTGTTGTGCGTGATCGCGTTGGCGATCGCCTGCATGATCATGGTCTTGCCGGTCTTCGGCGGGGCCACGATCAGACCGCGCTGGCCCTTGCCGATCGGCGAGACCAGGTCGATGATCCGGGTGGTCAGCACGCCCGGGTCGGTCTCCAGGCGGAGCCGGTCCTGCGGGTAGAGCGGGGTCAGCTTGTTGAACTCGGGGCGGCCGCGGCCGTGTTCGGGCGCCATGCCGTTGACGGAGTCCAGGCGGACCAGCGCGTTGAACTTCTCGCGGCGCTCGCCCTCCTTCGGCTGACGGACCGCGCCGGTGACGTGGTCGCCCTTGCGCAGGCCGTTCTTGCGGACCTGGGCGAGGGAGACGTAGACGTCGTTCGGGCCCGGCAGGTAGCCGGAGGTCCGGATGAAGGCGTAGTTGTCGAGGATGTCGAGGATGCCCGCGACGGGGATCAGGACGTCGTCCTCGGCGACCTGCGGCTCGGCGATCTCGTCGCGGCCGCGACGGCCACGGCGGTCGCGGTAGCGGCCGCGGCGGCCACGGCGGCCGCCCTCGAAGTCGTCGTCGTCCTGCCGGCTGTCCTGCCGGCCGCCCTGCTGCTGGCCCTGCTGCTGACGCTGCTGGCCGCCCTGCTGCTCGTCGCCCTTGTTGCGGCGGTCCCGGTCGCGGTCGCGGTCCCGGTCACGGTCGCGGCCTCGCTCGCGGCGGTCCCGGCGGCCACGGCCCTCGCCGTCACCGGCGTCGCCCTTGGCCTCGCCCTGCTGCGACTGGGCCGGCGTCTCGGCCTTGGGCTCGGTGCGGGCCTCGGCGGCGACGGTCTCGGCGCCGTTCTGGGCCGGGCTGCCCGCGTCGGCCGTGGCGCGGCGGCGACGGCGCTCGGTCGGGGCGTCCTCTCCCCCGCGCTCGGCGGCCGCGCGGGCGGTGTCCCCGGCCGGCTGGCCCGGGATCTCGATCTGCTGCTGGGCCGCGGCCTTGTCGGCAGGGGCCTCGGCGGCCTTGTCCGCCTTCTTGCCGGCGGTCTCCTCGCCGGTGCGCGTCCGGGAGGTGGCCCGGCGCTTCGGCTTGGTCTCGGTGGCGGCGGCCTCGGCCTTGGGGGCGGCGCCCCCGGCGGCCTGCGCCTCCTTGATGACCTCGATCAGCTGGCTCTTGCGCATCCGCGCCGTGCCCCTGATCCCGAGGCCCGAGGCGACCTGCTGCAGCTCGGCCAGCACCATGCCCTCGAGGCCGGTACCGCGGCGCCGCCGGGACCCGGCACCGGTGGCAGGCGCGGAGGCGTCCGTGGCGGGCGCGGCAGCGGTGTCCTCGACACGTGCGCCCATCAGATCGGTGGTGTCGCTCACGAAGGGTCCTTCCCTGGAGCGGACGTCGGCCTGTCTGGCTCGGCGACCGGTTGTGCTGTCCGGCTACGGTCCTGTCTTCTGTGAACCGTGCCGGGGCGGTGGTCCGCCAAAGCGGCGGAAGATAATGTGCGGTGACGGCGCTTCCGCGAGCCGTGGCACCCAGTGTCACGTGGCGTGGTAGCACCTGCTCCGGAGCTCCCCCAGAGGGGGTACCCCCACCTGTGGCCCGCTCAGTGTCCGCGTGCGTCGTACTGCCCAGGTACGGCGCAAGGGTCACGGAGTGGCCCGGGAGGCTCCCGGAAGAATGTCTGTCCCGGACGGGGACACGAGGCACCTCGCCATGGTGAGGTCGGGTGCAGACTTGAGATTAACACTACCGGATCCAACAAACATTCCCCCTCTCCAAATCCGGCAACCGTGTGTCACGTCGCGAGCGGCAGGACGCTCGCTCCCCGCACATCCAGGTCCAGCCGGTTGGCGGCCCAGCCCTCGCCCGCGAGGTGGGAGACCTTGTCGGCGCTGTCGGCGTCGGCGAGGGCCATGACGGTGGGACCGGCGCCGGAGATGACGGCCGGGATGCCGTCGGCGCGCAGCCGCTCCACCAGTGCGGCGCTGTCGGGCATGGCCGGGGCGCGGTACTCCTGGTGGAGGCGGTCCTCGGTGGCGGGCAGCAGCAGCTCGGGGCGCCTGGTCAGGGCCTCGACCAGCAGGGCGGCGCGGCCCGCGTTGGCGGCGGCGTCCACGTGCGGCACACTGCGCGGGAGCAGTCCGCGCGCGGTCTCGGTCAGCACGGGCTTTCCGGGCACGAAAACCACCGGAACGATGGAATCGTGCGGCTCCATCCTGATGGCGCGGGCGGTGCCGGCCTCCATCCAGGACAGGGTGAAACCGCCGAGCAGACAGGCGGCCACATTGTCCGGGTGGCCCTCGATCTCGGTGGCCAGTTCCAGCAGCGCGGCGTCGTCCAGACGGGCCTCGCCGCCTATGGTCACGGCGCGGGCGGCGACGATGCCGGCGCAGATGGCGGCGGAGGAGGAGCCGAGGCCGCGGCCGTGCGGGATGCGGTTGGCGCAGACGATCTCCAGCCCGCGGGGCTGTCCGCCCAGCAGGTCGAAGGCGGTCCGCAGGGAGCGGACGAGAAGGTGGCTCTCGTCCCGCGGCAGGGTCTCGCCGCCCTCACCCGCGATGTCGATGTGCAGCCCGGAGTCGGCGACCCGGACGACCACGTCGTCGTAGAGCCCCAGCGCGAGGCCCAGGGCGTCGAAGCCCGGGCCGAGGTTGGCGCTGGTGGCGGGAACGCGCACCCGGACGGCGGCGGCGCGGAACGCTGGACCGGCCATCGCTCGAAGACTCTCCTTGAGCTGCGTTTGCGGTCGAATGACGCTCGATGGATTCGATGGTCATTCGGTGGACTGCCGATGACTGACGTACGAACACCCGTCGGGCCGCGGAGACGGCGCGGCGCCGGCCATGCGCGAGGGCATATGCGGCAGGCGGGTTCGCTACAGCCTATCGAAGGAAGGTTCTGTGGCGACATAGGGCGCACAGGAGGCGCACGATGCGTGTCGTAAGCCCCCTGTGCACCTTGTCAGGGATTCCCCGGTCGGGGGGCGCTCAGGCGAGGCCGAGGCGCTCGGCCGCGGTGGCGGCGTCGACCGGGACGGTGACCGGCTGCGGGGCACCGGCGACGGCCCAGTCCGGGTCCTTCAGGCCGTTGCCGGTGACCGTGCACACGATGCGCTGGCCCGGGTCGACCTTGCCCTGCTCGGCGGCCTTGAGCAGACCGGCCACCGAGGCGGCGGAGGCGGGCTCCACGAAGACGCCCTCCTGCGCGGCCAACAGGCGGTAGGCGCGCAGGATCTCACGGTCCGTCACCTCGTCGATGGCGCCGCCGGACTCGTCGCGCGCGGCCAGGGCGCGCTGCCAGGAGGCCGGGTTGCCGATGCGGATGGCGGTGGCGATGGTCGACGGGTCCTTGACGACCTCGCCGCGCACGATCGGGGCGCTGCCGGAGGCCTGGAAGCCCCACATCCGCGGGGTGCGGGTGGACACGCCGTCGGCGGCGTACTCCTGGTAGCCCTTCCAGTACGCGGTGATGTTGCCCGCGTTGCCGACCGGGAGGACGTGGATGTCGGGCGCGTCGCCGAGCATGTCCACGATCTCGAAGGCGGCCGTCTTCTGGCCCTCGATCCGCACCGGGTTCACCGAATTCACCAGCGCCACGGGATAGTTCTCGCTGAGCGCGCGGGCGAGGGTGAGGCAGTCGTCGAAGTTGCCGGCGACCTGGAGGATCTTCGCGCCGTGCACGAGGGCCTGGCCCATCTTGCCGAGGGCGATCTTGCCCTGCGGCACCAGGACGGCCGAGACCATGCCCGCCCGCACCGCGTACGCGGCGGCGGAGGCGGAGGTGTTGCCGGTGGAGGCGCAGATGACGGCCTTCGCCCCCTCCTCCTTGGCCTTGCTGATCGCCATGGTCATGCCGCGGTCCTTGAAGGATCCGGTGGGGTTGGCCCCCTCCACCTTCAGGTGGACCTCACAGCCCGTGCGCTCGGAGAGCACCTGCGCGGGCACGAGGGGCGTGCCGCCCTCGCGGAGCGTCACGACCGGCGTGGTGTCGGAGACGGGCAGCCGGTCCCGGTACTCCTCGATGATTCCGCGCCACTGGTGGGTCATTGCTGGTTACTCTCCTTCAACCCGCATGATGCTGGCGACACCCCGCACGGTGTCGAGCTTGCGCAACGCCTCGACGGTCCCGGACAGGGAGGCGTCGAAGGCCCGGTGGGTGACGACGACGAGAGAGGCCTCGCCGTCCTTGCCTTGCTGCCGAACCGTGTCGATGGACACGCCGTGCTCGGCGAAAACGGTGGCCACCTGGGCGAGCACGCCCGGTTTGTCGGCCACGTCGAGGCTGATGTGGTACCGGGTGACGACGTCACCCATCGGGGACACGGTCAGGTCGGCGTAGGCCGACTCGCCGGGTCCGGTGGCGCCGTTGAGCCGGTTGCGGCAGACGGCCACCAGGTCGCCGAGGACGGCGGAGGCGGTGGGCGAGCCGCCGGCGCCGGGGCCGTAGAACATCAGCTGCCCGGCGGCGTCGCTCTCCACGAAGACGGCGTTGTACGCGCCGCGCACGGAGGCGAGCGGGTGGCTGAGCGGGATCATCGCGGGATGCACCCGCGCGGTGACCGACGTCCCGTCCTTCGAGCGCTCGCAGATGGCGAGCAGCTTGATGGTGCAGCCCATCTCCTTGGCGGAGCGGAAGTCGGCGGCGGTGACCTCGGCCATGCCCTCGCGGTGGACGTCGTCCAGGCGGACGCGCGTGTGGAAGGCGATGCCGGCGAGGATCGCGGCCTTGGCGGCGGCGTCGAAGCCCTCGACGTCGGCGGTCGGGTCGGCTTCCGCGTACCCGAGGGCGGTGGCCTCGTCCAGGGCCTCCTGGTAGCCGGCGCCGGTGGAGTCCATCTTGTCGAGGATGAAGTTGGTCGTGCCGTTGACGATGCCGAGGACCCGGTTGACCTTGTCGCCGGCGAGGGACTCGCGCAGCGGCCGGATCAGCGGGATGGCGCCGGCGACGGCGGCCTCGTAGTAGAGGTCCTTGCCGTTCGCCTCGGCCGCCGCGTGCAGGGCGGCGCCGTCCTGGGCGAGCAGCGCCTTGTTGGCGGAGACGACGGAGGCGCCGTGCTCGAAGGCGGTGGTGATGAGCGTCCGGGCGGGCTCGATCCCGCCGATGACCTCGACCACGACGTCGATGTCCCCGCGTTTGACCAGGGCGGTGGCGTCGGTGGTGACGAGCGCGGGGTCGATGCCCTCGCGCGCCTTGCCGGTGCGCCGCACGGCCACGCCGGCGAGTTCGACCGGCGCGCCGATGCGGGCGGCGAGGTCGGCGGCGTGCGTCGTCATGATGCGCGCCACCTCTGAGCCGACCACTCCACAGCCCAGCAGCGCCACCTTCAGCGGACGCGTACGCATCATCCGACCTCGTTTCCTCATACCGTCTACGGTTGGTCCAGTCTCACTCACCGGACGGCAGTTTCTACCCTTCGTCCGGATCGTGAGACATCTATTTCATTTTCACGGGGGCCGGAGACCGGAGATCTTCCGTTCTTCCCGCCCCCGCCGTTCTCGGGGGGCGCGTCACCCGACGTCGAGACGCAGGAGGTCCTCCTCCGTCTCGCGCCGGACGATCACCCGGGCCTCGCCGTCCCGTACCGCCACGACCGGCGGCCGCAGGACGTGGTTGTAGTTGCTGGCCATGGACCGGCAGTACGCGCCGGTGGCCGGCACGGCGACGAGGTCGCCCGGTGCCAGGTCGCCCGGCAGGAACGCGTCCTTGACCACGATGTCCCCGCTCTCGCAGTGCTTGCCGACGACGCGGGTGAGCACCGGCTCGGCGTCGGAGGCGCGGGAGACGAGCGCGACGCTGTACTCGGCGTCGTAGAGCGCGGTGCGGATGTTGTCCGACATGCCGCCGTCGACGGAGACGTAGGTCCGCAGCCCGTCGAGCGGCTTGACCG
Source organism: Streptomyces sp. NPDC104831 (assembly GCF_055583025.1). Lineage (NCBI taxonomy): Bacteria > Bacillati > Actinomycetota > Actinomycetes > Kitasatosporales > Streptomycetaceae > Streptomyces > Streptomyces sp. NPDC104831. The sequence continues at coordinate 109,828 of NZ_JBVJOT010000007.1, read as the reverse complement.
TGCCGACCTCGTACAGGGTGAAGGCGGTGGGGCCGACGATGGCCCGCCCGGGCTCCACGGAGATGCGGGGCGTGCGCAGCCGGGCGGCCTCGCACTCGCGGGTGACGATCTCGGTGAGCGCCTTGGCGATCTCCTGCGGCTCGCGGGGGTCGTCGGCACTGGTGTAGGCGATGCCGAGCCCGCCGCCGAGGTCGATCTCGGGCAGTTCGACGCCGTGCTCGTCACGGATGTCCTTCAGCAGGCCGACGACCCGGTGGGCGGCGACCTCGAAGCCGGACATGTCGAAGATCTGCGAGCCGATGTGCGAGTGGATCCCGATCAGCTCCAGCCCGTCGAGCTGGAGCGCCCGCCGCACGGCTTCCGCCGCCTGTCCGCCGGCCAGCGGGATGCCGAACTTCTGGTCCTCGTGGGCGGTGGCGATGAACTCGTGGGTGTGCGCCTCGACGCCCACGGTGATCCGGATCTGGACCTTCTGCCGCCTGCCGAGGGACTGGGCGGTGTGGGCGACCCGCACGATCTCCTGGAAGGAGTCGAGCACGATCCGCCCGACACCGGCTTCGACGGCCCGGCGGATCTCCTCGACGGACTTGTTGTTGCCGTGGAAGGCGATGCGCTCGGCGGGCATCCCCGCGGACAGCGCGGTGGCCAGCTCGCCGCCGGAGCACACGTCCAGATTCAGCCCCTCCTCGTCCAGCCACCGCACCACGGCCCGGGAGAGGAAGGCCTTGCCGGCGTAGAACACGTCGGCGTCCGGGCCGAACGCGGTGCGCCAGGCACGCGCGCGGGCCCGGAAGTCGTCCTCGTCGAGGATGTAGGCGGGCGTGCCGAACTCCTCGGCGAGCCGGGTGACGGGGATACCCGCGACGGCGACCACACCGTCGTCGCCGCGCGCGACGGTCCGGGCCCACACCTTCCGGTCCAGGGCGTTCGGGTCGGCGGGCGGCGCGGGGTGGTGCCCCTCGGGCAGGACGTCGGCGTGGCGGGGCCCGGCGGGATGGGCGGAACGGCTCATGACGTGATTCTCAGGCTCTCTGTCTCTCTCCGGGGCGCATCCGCTCACGCGCCTCAGAGATGTTCGGGTGCGTCGATGCCGAGCAGGGACAGGCCACCGGCCAGCACCGTCCCGGCTGCTTCGGCGAGGGCCAGCCGGGCGCGGTGGGCGGCCGAGGGTTTCTCCTCGCCGACGGGAAGCACGGAAGGCAGCAGGGGCAGCACGGCGTCGGCGACGGTGACGAGATGCCGGGCGAGCCGGTCCGGGGCACGGTGGGTGGCGGCCGCGGTGAGGATCCGGGGGTGGTCGGCGAGGGGGGTGAGGAGGGGGGCGCCCGCCTTGGTGTGCGGGGGGCCGGGTTCGGCGGCGAAGCCGAGGCGGGCCGCGTTGCGGCCGAGGGAACGGACACGGGCGTGGGCGTAGCGCACCCGGAACAGCGGGTTGCCCTCGCGCTGCACCAGGTGGTCGGCGGTGATCCGGGGCCGGTCGTGCGGGGCGGGGTGGAGCAGGGCCCACCGGGCGGCGTCGGGCCCGAGCGGCGCGGGGTCCTCCGGGGCGGGCACGGGCCGCAGGTTGACGGGCTCGCCGTGCTCTACGGTGGCCCGCCCGCCCTGGGTCCCCACGATCCGCACGACGGTGTCGGCGACGACCTCGGCCCGCACCTCGTACGGCACCCGGAGCGCGACGACCTGCCCGGCGAGGGTGTCTCCGTGCCCGTACCGTGCGCCCTTCTCCCGGACCTCCGCGACGAGCGCGGCCACCGGGTCGACCCGCTCCGCGAGCCGGATGTTCAGGAACCCGGGCCCGGTGACGACGACGTCCTCGATCCCGTCGGCCCCGACGAGACGTTCCCGCAAGATCGCGGCGACCCGCTGCGGGGGCTGCCCGGCCGCGCGGGCGAGCCGCAGCGCGACGGCGGTGGCGAAGTCCCCGCACCCCCCGGGCCCCGGCTCGGTCACCACGACCCGCTCGGGCACGGCCACGCGCAGCTCCCCGTCGTCGACAGCACGACACACCGCGTGCAGCACGGTGTGGGAGAGCTCGGCGGGGGTCACGGGACAAGCGTAGGGGAGGAGGGGGGTGGGTGGGCGAGCCGGTTATGGCTTTTCCGGGGCGGGGGGTGGGTGAGGGGGCGGGGCGGGGGCGTGGGTGTGCGCGCCGGGGCTTCGGGGGGAGGGCCGGGGAGCGTCGGGTGAGGTGAACGCTGGTGGACGGCTGGGGCGCGCGGGACCGGGGCGGGGCCGGGGGGCCGGACCGGGAGGAGGGTGCCAGGGGCGCGGGGCCTGCGGGTGCCTGGCCGGGGAGTGCGTGGCTAGGGGTGGATGCCGTCGGGGCTGGGGAGCCCGTCGGGGTCGGGGAGGCCGGAGGCGGGGAGACCGGGGGCGGGGAGGCCGCCGGGACTCGGGAGACCGGAGCTCGGGAGACCTTCGTGACCGGAGTGGTCGTGCGCACTGGGAAGACCGCCGGAACCGGTCAGGCCACCGGAATCGGGGACGCCTTCGTGCACGGGGAAGCTTTCACGGCCGGGGGCCGGCCCGTCCTGACCCGGTAGGTGATCGCGACCGAGGAGACCTTCGTGGCGGCCGGGCGGGTCCTCGTACCCACGCGGGTCTTCATGCGGGCGCATGCCCTCGTGGCCGGCGAGGCCTTGCCGACACGGGAGGGTTTGCGCGCAGGGGAGGCGCTCATGGCCGGAGGCACCCTCGTCGGCCTCCTCTCCCCCGCCGTCGCTCCCGGCACCCGCCGGTTCGGCGTTGCCGCCGTCGACCGCCTCGCCGACATCCCCGTCACCGACCTCACCCGGCCCGTCGCCCGCGGCGGACCCGTCTCCCCCGGACGCCGCACGCCCGGCCTTCCCCTCGATGAGGTCTTTCACGAGCCGGACCAGCTCGGCGGGCTCGAAGGGCTTGGCGAGGAAGGCGTCGACGCCCAGGTCGAGGCCGGCCTGGACCTCGTACTGGGTGCACGCGCTGATGATGGCGACGGGCAGGTGCTGCGTACGGGGATCGGCGCGGAGCCGGGCGGCGGTGCGGAGCCCGTCCAGCCGGGGCATGACGACATCGAGCGTCACGACATCGGGGCGCACCTCATGCACCACATCCAGACACTCGGCACCATCGGCCGCGGTCACGACCTCCAGCCCTTCCAGCTCGAGGTTGACCCTGATCAGCTGCCGGATGACCTTGTTGTCGTCCACAACAAGCACCCGACCCGGAGCGCCTGGCACAACTCGAGAGTAGGTGCGGACCGGCCACCGCGTCCGGGTTTTCCCCACTTCCACCCCCTACAGGGGACCTGCCCACCCCGCCCGGGCAACCGAATTGCTGATCACCCCTCCGGACCTGCTAGTGTTCTACCCGTCGCCGCGAGCGAGAAGCTCAGCGCCCGACACGCCCCCGTAGCTCAGGGGATAGAGCAACGGCCTCCGGAGCCGTGTGCGCAGGTTCGAATCCTGCCGGGGGCACTTCGATCGAAGTGCTGAAGAAGTCCTTGCCCTGCCGAGACGCAGGTCAAGGACTTCTTTGTTTTTGCGGGGAAGTGTCGGCCCGCGCGACCCGGTCCAGGGCGAACCCGGGAGCGCCCCGCACCCGGCCCGCCGGAATACGGTCACCGAGCCGATCGCCCGCCACGTGCGGCGCATGAGCCACGGTCGTCGGGGCCTGGCGGTTCAGGCACTTCGGCCCGTCGGTTCCTCGTGGGCGGGGGTCCGGCTCGGGGGCCGTTCCGGAGTGGGGCCCGCTGTGCGCATGCGGGCGTAGGAGTAGACGCAGGCCGCCAGGGCCAGGTCCGACAGGAGCATGTAGGCGATGGAGTACGAGGACTTGGCGCTGTAGACGGCGCCCATGACCAGGGGTGGGACGAAGCCGCCGAGGCCGCCTGTCGCCCCGACGATGCCGGTGACGCTGCCCACCTGGGGCTGGGGGGTGACCCGGGAGACCAGGGCGAAGACCGAGCCGCTGGCCGTGCCGAGGCCCGCCGCCATCAGCAGGAGGCAGATCGTGGCGGTGGGGACCAGGACCGGGTCGAAGGACTGGAGGATCGCCAGGACCGCCACCAGGCCGAGCGCGCAGGCCGTGACGATCGCCGGGTGGACGCGGTCGGCGAGCCAGCCGCCGAGGGGGCGGAAGACCACCGTGACGAGGGCGAAGCCGGCCGCCCGGGTGCCGGCGTCGGTGGGGGTGAGGCCGTACCAGGTGCGCAGGTAGGTGGGGAGGTAGACGCCGAACGCGACGATGCCGCCGAAGCCGATCGCGTAGAGCGCCGACAGTTCCCAGGTGACGCGGAGGCGGGCGGCCCGGCCGAGGCGGGCGGCCAGCGGCGTCGAGGGGATCTCCCGGCCGGGGCGGTCGTTGATCAGGAAGGCGGCCAGCGCGGCGTACACCGCCAGCGCGATCGCCATCACCAGGAACGGCAGATTCTCGCCCCGGTGGTACATGCGCGGGGTGAGGAAGCCGGACAGCGCCACCCCGCCCATGCCCATGCCGAAGATGCCGAGGGCCGCGCCCCGGCGGGCGGGCGGGAACCAGGAGTTGACCAGCGGCACGCCGATCGCGAACGTCGTGCCGCCGAGGCCCAGCACGAAGCCCACCAGCAGCAGGGCCACGTACGACGAGCGGGCCGGGATCAGGAGCAGTACGGGGATGATCGTCAGGGCGCTGGTCAGCGGGAACATCAGGCGGGCGCCGTAGCGGTCGGTGAGCGCGCCGACCGGGACCCGGCCGAGTGAGCCGACCAGGACCGGGACCGCCACCAGGAGGGACTGGGCCGAGGCCCCCATGTGCAGGCGGGCGTCGAAGTCGCCGGCGAGCGGGGCGATGAGGTTCCAGGCCCAGAAGGTGAGGGTGAAGCCGACGGTGGCCATGACCAGGTTGCGCCAGGCCGCCGCGGAGGGTCTGTCACCGGTCATCGCTCACACTCCCGGGAGGTCGGCCGCCTGACTGCCCCTCCCCTCGCGACGACTTCCATGGTCGGGGACCGGGTCGCGGTCCGCATCCCGGGCACCCGGCGGGGCCGCGCCGGCTCAGTCGCCCTCCGGCGGGGTCCACGCGGCGACGAGGTCCAGCAGGCCGGGGAAGCGGGCGTTCAGGTCGGCCACCCGGACCCGGCTGCGGCGCTCCAGTCCGTACTGGCGCTGCCGGGTGACGCCCGCTTCGCGCAGGGCCCGGAAGTGGTGGGTCAGCGAGGACTTCGGGCGGTCCAGGCCGAACCAGCCGCAGGTGTGGTCGTACTCCTGCGACTCCAGGAGGAGTTTGCGGACGATCCGCAGTCTGAGCGGGTCGCTGAGCGCGCCCAGCACGGTTTCCAGCCTGATGTCGCCGACGGCCGGCTCGGGCAGCGGGTCGGGCAGGCCGGGGGGTTCCGGCCGCTCCTCGATGCCGACGGCCGGCTGGGTCGCTTCGGTGCTCTGCCCGGTCACTGCGGCTCCCTCTCGCAGACTTCCTGTACGACTCAGATCGTACTGCATGCTAGGTTCGACTCCACTCGTACAAGTACGGCTTGAGTCGTACTCGAGTCCAGGGGAGGACTGTGTCATGACGACGACGGCCGGAGCGCGCGTCCGGGGAGCGGTGGGCGGGGGCGAGGTGCCCGTCCGGTGGGTGTGGCTCGCCGCCTGGCCCGTGACGGCGGTGTTCGTGCTGTCCAACGCGGCCACCCCGCTGTACGTGCTGTGGCAGCGCGAGATGGGGTTCGGCCGGGGCACCCTGACGGTGGTCTTCGCCTGTTACATCGCCGGGCTGCTCGGATCCCTGCTGGTCTGCGGTGTCGTCTCCGACCGGTTCGGGCGCAAGCCGGTGCTGCTGCCCGCGCTGGGGCTCGCCCTCGTCGCCTGCCTGGTCTTCGCGACCGCCGGCGGGGTGGCGGCGCTGGTCGTGGCCCGGTTGTGCACCGGTGTCGCGGTGGGGGCGGTGGTCTCGGCGGGGATGGCCGCGGTGACGGACGTGGCGGGGCCCGGCCGGCGACGGCTCGCGGCGCTGCTCGCCTCGTGCGCGATGGTGTTCGGGGCGGGGGTGGGACCGCTGCTGGCCGGCGTGCTGTCCGAGACGCTGCCCGGGCCCGCGGTCACCGTGTTCGCGGTGGAGGCGGCGCTGCTGGTGTCGGCCGTCGGGGTGGTGCTGCGCATGCCGGTGCGGGGGCCGGGGCGGGGGAACGCCGGTGCCGGCGGGTGGGTCCGGGTGCCGGGGGTGCCCCGGGGGGCCGGGTGGCGGCTCGCGCTGGGGATCGCCGTGTTCGCGCCCGGCATCACCGCCACGTCCTTCGTGCTGTCGCTCGGGCCGTCGCTGCTGGCGGAGCTGCCGGGTGCGGGCAGCCGGGCCGTACCCGGGGCGCTGGCGTTCGCTATGTTCCTGTGCGCGACGGGCGTGCAGTTCGCGGTGCGGCGGCTGGGGCGGCGCACGGTGCTGGCCGCGGGTGCCGGGGCGACCGCGCTCGGCATGGCCCTGCTCGTCGGCGCCGTGCACACCGGGTCGGTCGCGGCGCTGGCCGCGGCGGCGCTGCTGGCCGGGGCCGGGCAGGGAATGGGGCAGCTCGGCGGGTTGTCGCTGCTGAACTCGGCGGTGCCCGGGGCTCGGCTGGCCGAGGCCAACGCGGCGTTCAACGTGGGGGGTTACCTTCCCGCCGGGCTGCTGCCGGTGAGTGCGGGCTATCTGAGTGACGCGGTGGGGCTGACCGCGGGGGCGACGGTCTTCGGTACGGCGCTGGCGGGGCTGGCCGTGGCGGGGGGCGCGGTGGTGCTGCTCGGGCACGGGCGGGTGCCCTCGGCCGGCTGACCGGCCTGCCGCGCTCCCTCCGCGCCCCTCACGCCGTTCGCTTGCGGGACGCCGCCTTCTTCCCCGCCGTCTTCGCCGTCGTCTTGGCCGCCGCCTTCTTCCCCGCGGTGCTCTTCGCCGTTGACGTCTTCTTCGCCGTTCCCGCTCCCTCCCCCGCCTTGGACGTCGACTTGCGGGCGGGGGCCGCCTTCTTCGCGGCCGGGGCCTTCTTCGTCGACGTCGATTTCCTGGTGCCCGTCTCCTTCGGTGCCGAGCCGGCCCCGCGGAGCTGTCTGACCTCGGCCTCCTCGCCCGGGGTGCCGCGGGACTCGCGGGCCGCCCGGACGCTGTTCTCCAGGGCGGCCATCAGGTCCAGCACCTTGCCGCCGGGGGCGGGGGCGGGGGTCTCGGGCGGGACCTCGCCGGTGGCCTTCGCGGCGATGACCTCCTCCAGCGCCTCGCGGTACTCGTCGTGCAGGTCCTCCAGGTCGACCTCGCCGAGGGTGTCCATCAGAGCGTCCGCCAGGTCCAGTTCCTTGTCGCGGATGGTGACGTGCTCGTCCGGCGCGACGCCCTCCGGGGTGCGGACCTCGTCCGGCCACAGCAGGCCGTGCATGGCGATGGCCTCGTCGACCACGCGCAGCATGCCGAGCCGCTCCCGCCCGCGCAGCGCGTACTTGGCGATGGCGACCTTGTTGCTGCGCTTGAGGGCCTCGCGCAGCAGGGTGTACGGCTTGGCGGCCTGGGCCCCGCCGGCGGCGAGGTAGTACGCCGCGCCCATCTGGAGCGGGTCGATCCGGTCGGCCGGCACGAACGCCACGATCTCGATGGTGCGGGCGGTGGGGATGGGCAGGTGGGAGAGGTCCTCGTCGGTGATCGGGATCATCGTGCCGTCGGCGTCCTCGTACGCCTTGCCGATCTCGGCCTGGGTGACCTCGCGGTCCTCCAGCTCGCACACCTTGCGGTAGCGGATGCGGCCGTTGTCCTCGGTGTGGATCTGGCGGAAGGAGATCGCGTGGCTCTCCGTGGCGTTCACCAGCTTGATCGGGATGCTGACCAGGCCGAAGGAGATCGCGCCGTTCCATATCGATCGCACGTGCCGCACCCTTCCATAGCCGTTTTTGCCGGTTCGTCTGGGATTGTCATCCTATGACGCCTATCACAGAGGTGGAGGGGCGCCGGGTCGCGTTCAGCAACCTGGAGAAGGTGCTCTATCCGGAGACCGGCTTCACCAAGGGGGAGCTGCTGCACTACTACGCGACCACCGCCCCCGCCCTGCTGCCCCACCTGCGCGACCGGGCGGTGTCCTTCCTGCGCTATCCGGACGGTCCCGGAGGGCAGCTGTTCTTCACCAAGAACGTGCCGCCGGGTACGCCCGAGTGGGTCACCACCGCCGAGGTCCCGCGGTCCGCCGCGGACAGCCCGGCCCGGATGGTGGTCGTACAGGACCTGCCGAGCCTGGTGTGGGCGGCGAACCTGGTCACCGAGTTCCACACCCACCAGTGGCTGGTGCAGCGTCCCGAAGAGGCGGACCGGCTGGTCTTCGACCTGGACCCGGGGCCGCCCGCGCACGTCGTGCACTGCTGCGAGGTCGCCTCGTGGCTGCGGGAGCGGCTCGCGGCGGACGGGATCGAGGCGTACCCGAAGACCGCCGGGTCGAAGGGGCTGCACCTGCTGGCCGCGGTGCGCGGCAGCTCGTCCGAGCGGACGTCGCAGTACGCGAAGGCGCTGGCGGTGGAGGCGGAGCGGGCGCTGCCCCGGCTGGTGGTGCACCGGATGACGAAGAGCCTCAGGCCGGGGAAGGTGTTCGTCGACTGGAGCCAGAACGCGGCCCGCAAGACCACGGCCACCCCGTACACCGTGCGCGCCCGCCGGGTCCCGCTGGTGTCCGCGCCGGTGACCTGGCAGGAGGTCGCCGACTGCCGCGCCCCCGCCCAGCTGGAGTTCCGGCCCGAGGACATCGCCCCGCGCCTGACGGACCACGGCGACCTGATGGCACCCCTGCTGGACCCGGAGTCGGCCGCCACGCTGCCGTGACCGGGCCCGGCGGACGGCCTCCGGGCGGGCGGGGGGGCCGGGCCGGCCGGGGCAGCGCGGCGGACGGCCGCGGGACGGGGCGGGGCAGCGGGACGGGACGGGGCGGCGCAGGACAGCGAGGCAGGACAGCGCGGCGGACGGTCTCCGGGCGGGGCCGGGCCGGCCGGCCGGCCGGGGCAGGGCGGTGCGGCGGGCGGTTGCCGGGTCGCGGCAGGGCAGGGCAGCGGGGCAGGGCATGGCGGCGGACGGCCGCGGGGCGGGGCAGCGGGACGGGGCGGGGCAGGACAGCGAGGCGGATGGTCTCCGGGCGGGGCCGGGCAGGGCCGGCCGGGGCAGGGCAGTGCGGCGGGCGGTGCTCAGACCCTGCGCCAGACGTTGCGGTCCCGGGCCATCCCGTGCAGTGCCTCCACGTCCGCCGGCTTGAGCACCCCGCCCAGCCGGGCCAGGTCGGCCAGTTCCGGGTCCCGCAGGATCCGCACCCCCCGCGGCGGCGCCGTCACGGTGACCTCGGCCGGGTCCACCAGGGCCAGCACCGGGCGGACCTCGGCGGTCAGCGCGTAGGAGGCGCGGTCGGCGGCGGAGCGCAGCGGGCGCAGCAGCGGCTCGGCCTCGCGGCGGCCCAGGGCGACCATCGGGTCGGCGATCCGGACCCGGGCCCGGCGGGCGTACAGGGCGTGGACGGCGAACAGGCCGCCGGGTCCGATCACCAGGTGGTGGACGCGGTCGCCGCCGGGCAGCGGGACGGAGTGCAGGGTGTGCCAGCCGGCGCCCTCCAGCGCGTCCAGTGCCCGGCCGACGGTCCGCTCGGCGGTCAGCGCACGCCGCCGGGGGTCGGGGCGCAGCCGGTGCGCGGGGCCGGGGTGGCGGTCCAGGGCGACGAGCAGGGCCTCGCCGGGGCGGTTGGGGGCCAGGTCGTCGTCCGGGTGCAGGGTCAGCCGGGCGAGTTCGGCGGGGGTCGGGACGGGGGGCGGGCCCACGGTCACCGGGCCGGTGAGGAAGGGTCCCAGGGCCTCCAGCACGGCGTCCCGGCTGTCCTCGCCGAGGAGGTTGACCCGGCCGGCCTCACGGTCGTACCAGGCGATGCCGGCTCCGTCCTCGCGGCAGACGTACAGCCGCTCACCACCGTGCCGGAAGGCCGGCACCACGCGCAGTCCGCTCATGCGCCATCACCCCTCGACCATGGGAACAGGCGGGGCGCTCCGGGGGCAAGACCGGTTACCGTGGAGGCGGCCCTGTGCGGGGACTTGGGGAGGGACCGTTGCGGACCCGCGGAATGCAGCCCGGCGTGCCGGCTCCGGAGAGCGCGTGGAACGAGATCGTGCCCGGTCTGTGGATGGGCGGCCACGAGTTCCGGGACCGTTCCGGACGGCTGGAGCTCGCCGTCGTACGGGACGAGTTCGACGTCGTGCAGACGCTGCTGCGGCTGCCGGGGTACGGGCCCGATCCGGGCGTGGAGCACCATGTGTGGCCGATACCGGACGGACCGCTGGACGGCACGCAGCTGGCGGGGGTGATCCGGCTGGCCGGGGCGGTGAACGAGGCGCTGGAGGCGGGCCGCCGGGTGCTCGTGCGCTGTTACCACGGGTACAACCGCTCGGGGCTGGTCGTCGCGCACGCGCTGGTCCAGCGGGGTGACACGGCCGACCAGGCGATCCAGCTGATCCGGGCCCGGCGCTCGGCGTGGGCGCTGCACAACGAGCTGTTCGTGGAGTATCTGCGGACGGGGCTCGCGACCGTGCGGCTGCTGGAGGAGCTGGCCGAGTAGCTCCCCGCGCCCCTCGTGCCCGGCGCGCGAAGCAGTACAAAGCAGACTTCCGTCAGAATGTAGGGATGCCAGCCCGTCGTTCCGCGCGCACCGCCCTCTCCCTGGCCGCCGTCGTCCTGCTGTCCGCGACGGCGTCGGCCTGCGGGGACACCGGCGGGCTGCGCGGCGCCGGGCCCACCACGACCGCCGTCAGCCCCGCCCGGCTGTGGCCGGACCTCAGGCCGGCGTCCAGCCCGGCCTACCCGTACGCCGTGTCGACCCGGGAGACCGTCAAGGGCGTCACGGTGCCCGCCGGGGACGTACGGAAGGTGGACCCGGTGGACGTCGTCGAGGCGGAGCTGGCGGCGCACCCGGGCGACTACGGACCCAAGGGGGCCTACCACGCGACGGTGGACCGGATGCGGCAGTGCCGGCCGGGCGGACAGCGGGCCCGCTGTCCGCTGCTCAAGCCGTACTACCGGGACCTGACCGGGGACGGCCGGGCGGATCTGACGCTCGGCTTCCGGCTGTACCCGACCAACCAGACGGCGGTGCGGGTCTACACCGTCGAGGGGCGCCGGCTGGTGCAGGTGCTGGCCGACAACGACGCGCTCACCGGGGTGGAGCTGGCCGGGCGGGCGCTGATCGAGCGCTCCCCCGCCGACACCTCCGGCTACGAGTACCGCACCACCTGGGTGTGGGACCCGGGCCAGCGCGCGATGGTGTTCTCCCGCGACGAGTACCTGCACGTCGGCGACGGGCGGCACGGCAAGCGGAAGCCGTCCCCGTCCCCCTCGGCCTCCCCGGGTGCGCGATGAGGCTCACGCTGCCGCACTGGTCCGGGGCGCTCGCCGTCAAGGCCGCCGCCTTCATGACGGTGATGTGCTGCGCGCTGGCCGCGCTGCTGGGTGTGCTGGTGCACGTCTCGGTGACCGACCAGACCGTCGGCCAGGCCCGTGACCTGGCGCTGTCCCGGCTGGCGGACGCCACCGAGGCGTACGAGGCCGGGGACAGGCTGCTGCCGGGTGCCCGGGTGGAGCCCGCGGAGCTGCCTTCGGAGCTGCGCCGGCTGGCGGTGGCCGGGCAGCGCGGCACGATGGTCGCGGCCTACCGGGGGCGTCCGGCCATGTGGGCGGCGGGGCCGGTGGCCGGGCACCGGGCGCTGGGCGTGGCGGTCGACTACTCGCAGCAGGCCCGCACCATCGCCGGTCTGGACCGGTCGATCGTGTGGTCGTCGGGGCTGGCGATCGGGGCGACCGTGCTGGTCGGCGTGTTCGCGGTGACCCGGGTGACCCGGCGGCTGCACGGCACCGCGCGGGTGGCGCGCAGGATCAGCGCGGGCGACCTGGACGCCCGGGTGAACGACCCCCGTACGAAGGATCCGTCCCGGCCGCCGGACGAGGTCGCCGCCGTGGCCGCCGCGCTGGACTCGATGGCGGCCTCGTTGCAGGGCAAGCTGCTCAGCGAGCAGCGGTTCACCGCGGACGTGGCGCACGAGCTGCGCACCCCGCTGACCGGGCTGCACGCGGCGGCCGAGCTGCTGCCGCCGGGCCGTCCCACGGAGCTGGTGCGGGACCGGGTGGCGGCGCTGCGCACCCTCACCGAGGACCTGCTGGAGATCTCCCGGCTGGACACCGGGCGGGAGCGGCTGGAGCTCGGCACGGAGGCGCTCGGCGCGCTGGCCGAGCGGGTGGTGCGGGCCTCGGGCACCGACACCGAGGTGCGCGTGGAGCGGGACGTCCGGGTGGAGACCGACCGGCGGCGGCTGGAGCGGGTGCTGGGCAACCTGGTGGCCAACGCGCACCGGCACGGTGCCCCTCCGGTGGTGCTGACCGTGGACGGGCCGGTGGTGACCGTGCGGGATCACGGGGCCGGGTATCCGGAGTACCTGGTGACCCACGGGCCGCAGCGGTTCCGCACGGAGGGCGGGGCGACCGGGCACGGGCTGGGGCTGACCATCGCGGTGGGGCAGGCGGAGGTGCTGGGCGCCGCGCTGGGCTTCGGCAACGCGGCGGACGGGGGCGCGGTGGCGACGTTGCGGCTGCCCGGGGGCGAGTAGCACCCGGGGCCTGGGGCGGTTTCCGGGCCAGTCGGTTTCCGGGCTCTTGGCCGTGTGCGGCCGGGCGCGCCCGCGCGGCGGGGCCGCACGCCGATACGGCGCTGCGCTCCTCGGGCGTTCGCCCGGGGCGCGCCCGGCCACCGAACAATGGGCACAAGACCCCCCATTTCGGTAAGTTCCGGTCATGACGAAGGCCGGAAGCACCCTGGCGGCGGTACCCGCTCCCGCGCGCGCCGTGCGTCTTCCCCGGCGCCGGGGCGTCGAGCTGTCCCTGCTCGTGCTGGCCGTCCTGCTGTCCGTGTACGGCTACTGCGCGGTGGGGCTGGCCCGGTCCGGGACCGTCCCGCCGGGTGCCGTCGGATACGGCGCCGGGCTCGGGGTGCTCGCCCTGTTCGCCCACATCGCGGTGCGCATCCGGGCGCCGTACGCCGATCCGCTGCCGCTGCCCATCGGGATGCTGCTCAACGGGCTGGGGCTGGTCCTGATCTACCGGCTGGACCTGGAGACACCGGGCGACCGGGCGGCCCCGACCCAGCTGGTGTGGTCCACGCTGGGCGTCGGCCTGTTCATCGGTGTCGTGCTGGTGCTGCGGGACCACCGGGTGCTCCAGCGGTACGCGTACGTCTGCGTGGTGGCCGCCCTCGCCCTGCTGGCGCTGCCGATCCTGTTCCCGGCGGTCAACGGGGCCCGGATCTGGATCCGGATCGCCGGGTTCTCCTTCCAGCCCGGCGAGTTCGCGAAGGTGCTGCTCGCGGTGTTCTTCGCCGCCTATCTGGCCGCCAACCGCAGCGCGTTGGCGTACACCGGGCGCCGGCTGTGGCGGCTGCAGTTCCCGACCGGCCGGGTGCTCGGGCCGATCCTGACGATCTGGCTGGTGAGCGTGGGCGTGCTGGTGCTGGAGCGGGACCTCGGGACCTCGCTGCTGTTCTTCGGGCTGTTCGTGGTGCTGCTGTACGTGGCCACCGGGCGCACCGGCTGGATCGCGGTGGGGCTGCTGCTCGCCGTGCTCGGCGCCGTCGCCGTGGGACGGCTGGAGCCGCACGTGGGCGGGCGGATCGAGGACTGGCTGCACCCGTTCGCCACCATCGAGGCCGGGCGGGGTCCCAACCAGCTCGCCCAGTCCCTGTTCGCCTTCGCGGCCGGCGGGATCCTGGGCGCCGGGCTCGGGCTCGGGCACTCCATCCTGATCGGCTTCGCGACCAAGTCGGACTTCATCCTGGCGACGGCCGGGGAGGAGCTGGGACTCGCGGGGCTCGCGGCGATCGTGCTGCTGTACGCGCTGCTGGTGGAGCGCGGTTACCGGGCGGGGCTGGCGCTGCGCGAGCCGTTCGGCCGGCTCCTCGCGGTGGGGCTCGCCTCGATCGTGGCGCTCCAGGTGTTCGTGATCGCGGGCGGGGTGACCGGGCTGATCCCGCTGACCGGCATGGCGATGCCGTTCCTCGCCCAGGGCGGCTCGTCGGTGGTCACCAACTGGGCGATCGTGGCACTGCTGGTCCGGGTGAGCGATTCGGCGCGCAGCCAGTACGACGGCCGGGAGGCGCCGTGACCGAGTACGGCTCGCTGCCCGAGGGCGGGCGGCCGATGGCGCGGTACATCCGGCACGCCCGCGCGTTCTGCGCGTTGCTGCTGGCGGCGCTGCTGGCCAACGCGGCCCGGGTGCAGGTCGTGCGGTCCCGGGAGTACGACGCCAACCCGGCCGACCGGCGGGCCGTGATCGCCCGATACCAGCAGCCGCGCGGGAACGTCCTGGTGGACGGCCGGCCGGTCACCGGGTCGGTGGACACCGGCGAGCAGCTGCGGTACGAACGCACCTACGCGGACGGGCCGTTGTACGCGCCGGTCACCGGGTTCTCCTCGCAGAAGTACGGCACCACGTTCCTGGAGCACACCGAGGACGGGGTGCTGTCCGGCACCGATCCGCTGCTCGCGCCGCTGCCGCTGTGGCGCGACGTGACACGGGGGCGCGCTCCGGGCGGTGACGTGGTCACCACCCTCGACCGGCGGGCGCAGGAGGCCGCGTACCGGGGGCTGGCCGGGCGCAAGGGCGCGGTGGCGGCGGTGGAGCCGGCCACGGGCCGGATCCTGGCGCTGGTGACCAGCCCGTCGTACGACCCGGCGGAGCTGTCGGGCAACAGCGAGGCGGTGACGGCGGCGTGGGCCCGGCTCAACCACGACCCGGAGAAGCCGATGCTCAACCGGGCGGTGCGGCAGACGTATCCGCCGGGGTCGACGTTCAAGGTGGTCACCGCGGCGGCGGCGCTGGACGCGGGCGTGGTCACGGACCTGGACGAGCGCACCGACTCCCCCGATCCCTACCGGCTGCCCGGCACCACCACGCGGCTGACCAACGAGGGCGACGGCTGTGCGGACGCCTCGGTGCGGGACGCCTTCGAGTGGTCCTGCAACACGGTCTTCGCCAAGCTGGGCGTGGACGTGGGGGTGCGGGACATGGTGGCCATGGCGCAGGCGTTCGGGTTCAACGACACCGAGGTGCGCGTCCCCTTCTCCGTGGCGCCCAGTACGTTCGACACCCGGGTGGACCGGGCGCAGCTCGCGCTGTCCTCGATCGGGCAGTACAACACGCGGGCCACGCCGTTGCAGATGGCGATGGTCGCGGCGGCGGTCGCGGACGGGGGTGTGCTGCGCCCGCCGTACCTGGTGGAACGAACCACCCGGCACGGCGGCGAGACGCTGTCCGGGAGCGGGGCCCGGCCGGGCCGGCAGGTGATGCGGCCGGCCACCGCGGCGCGGCTCGCGGAGCTGATGGCCGGGGTGGTCCGGGAGGGCACCGGCACCAACGCGTCCCTGCCCGGCGTGCTGGTCGGCGGCAAGACCGGCACGGCGCAGCACGGGGTCGGCAACACGGGGGTGCCGTACGCCTGGTTCGTCTCCTGGGCGAAGTCCGAGGACGCCCCGCAGCCGCAGGTGGCGGTCGCGGTGGTGGTGGAGGACGCGTCGGCGGACCGGGGCGAGATCAGCGGCAACGGCGTCGCGGCCCCGATCGCGCGGGAGGTGATGCGGGCCGTGCTCGGCGGGTGAGGGCGGGTCAGCCGGCGGGCCGCCGCATCTCGGAGCGGATCCGCAGGGTGGTGCGGGCGGCCTCCTGGAGGTCCACGTCGGCGGGGTCCCGCACGGAGCGGTCCACATTGCCGACGACGGCCGCGGTGTTGCCGTCCGCCCAGGCGCAGACGCCGTAGGTCAGGGTGACCGCGGCGCTCTTCTGGGTGAGCACCTGGCAGCTGACGGGAGTGGCGGCGCCGGACGGGGTGACGTCCCGCGCGGGCCGCTCGACGGTGACGCCGTCGGCCTCGGCGGCGCCCTTGAGCAGGCCGCGGCGGATCGCGGGGGTGTTCTTGAACCGGCCGTACATGCCGGAGACGAGCAGCATGGCCCGGGAGTCGTCGCCGGGCGGGCTGTAGCGGCCGACGGTGGCGTGGACGTCCCTGGCGTCCCAGGCGCCGTCGGCCTCGTCCTCGATCCCCTTGCCCTCGGTGCCGGAGAGGTCCTCGGCGAGGGTGTACTCGCCGTCCAGCAGGCGGTGCGGCAGGACCAGCTTGTACCGGGCCGCCGGGAAACCGCTGTCGGCCACCAGGCCGAGCACCACGAGACCGGCGACGACGACCGTGACGACTCCGCCCACGATGCCGAGCACCAGCCCGATCCGGCGCTTCCTCGGCGGCGGCACCATGGGCGGCACGCCCCAGCCGGGGTAGGGCTGCTGCGGGGGGTACGGCTGCTGTTGCGGCGGGTACGGCTGCTGCGGGTACGGCTGCTGCTGTGGCGGGTACGGCTGCTGTTGCGGGAACGGCGCCTGCTGGGGGTACGGCGGGCCGTACGGGCCGGGGGCGGCCTGCGGGGGCTGCTGGCCGTAGGGCCCCGGGTACGGCGGCGGCTGCGACGGAGGCATGGACACGCCAGCACGCTACTGCACCCCGCCGACCCGCCCGGCACCGCGTCCCGCGCACCCCCGGCGCCGGCCCGCCGCCTCCCGGGCGTCCGGTCAGTCCTCCGCCGTGCCCGACTCGATCGCCGCCTCCACCTCCGCCACCCGTCGCCGTTCCTCCGCGGCGAAGCGTTCGGCGTCCAGCCGGTCGGCCGACTCCTCGTCCTGTGCCATCAGCCGGTCGAGGTCGAAGTCGCCGAGTTCGAAGACGCCCATGTCGGCGTAGGCCTGCTGAAGGCGCCTGCCCCACAGGCCGATGTCCTTGACGCACGGGACGATCCGGCTGAACAGCAGCTTGCGGAACAGCCGCAGGAACTCGGAGTCCTCGCTGATCCGCGCCGCCTCGGCCCTCGGGATGCCGAAGTTCTCCAGCACCTCCACCCCGCGCAGCCGGTCGCGCATCAGGTGGCAGCCCTCGATGACGAACTCCTCGCGCTCGCGCAGTTCGGCGTCCGTGAGCTGCCGGTAGTAGTCGCGCAGCGCCATCCGGCCGAAGGCCACGTGCCGGGCCTCGTCCTGCATGACGTAGGTCAGGATCTGCCGCGGCAGCGGCTTGTCCGTGGTGTCCCGGATCATACCGAAGGCGGCCAGCGCCAGTCCCTCGATCAGCACCTGCATGCCCAGGTAGGGCATGTCCCAGCGGCTGTCGCGCAGGGTGTCGCCGAGCAGCGCCCGGAGGTCGTCGTTGACCGGGTAGAGCAGGCCCACCTTCTCGTGCAGGAACCGCCCGTATATCTCGGCGTGCCGGGCCTCGTCCACGGTCTGGGTCGCGGAGTAGAACTTGGCGTCCAGGTCGGGCACCGACTCCACGATCCGCGCCGCGCAGATCATCGCGCCCTGCTCGCCGTGCAGGAACTGGCTGAACTGCCAGGAGGCGTAGTGCCGGCGCAGTTCGCCCTTGTCCCGCTCGGAGAGCCTGTCCCAATGGCGGGTGCCGTACAGGGCCATGGCCTCCTCGGGTGTGCCGAGGGGGTCGTACGGGTCCACCTCCAGGTCCCAGTCGATGCGGGTCCGCCCGTCCCACTGCTTGTCCTTGCCCTTCTGGTACAGGGCGAACAGACGGTCGCGCCCGTCGTCGTACTCCCAGCTGAACCGGGCCGCGCCGGTGGCGGGCACCTGCCAGGGGGAGTCTCCCGGATCGTCGGCGTACAGCTCATGGGTCCGCATACTTCCCAGGCTCACGCCCGGCCGCCGCGTCAACAAGTCCTGCGCGGGGGATTGACGACCTTACTGACAGGGAGTCTTATAAGAACAGGACGACTACCCCCGGGTAACGAGGTGAGGGAGCCATGACGACCCTGACGGAAGCGGACGCGCTGGACGGGCTGCGCGACGCGCTCGGCCTGCTCAAGGACCGGGAACAAGTGGCCGAACGGCTGCTCGCCTCTTCCGCCAAGCACTCCTTCGACCCGGACAAGGAGCTGGACTGGGACGCGCCCTTCGAGGAGGGCAAGTGGTTCTGGCCGCCGGAGCTGGTCTCGCTGTACGACACCCCGATGTGGCGGCGGATGAGCGAGGAGCAGCGCATCCTGCTCTCCCAGCACGAGGCCGCGGCGCTGGCCTCGCTCGGCATCTGGTTCGAGCTGATCCTGATGCAGCTGCTGGTCCGGCACATCTACGACAAGGCGGCGACGAGCGCGCACGTGCGGTACGCCCTCACCGAGATCGAGGACGAGTGCCGGCACTCGAAGATGTTCGCGCGCCTGATATCGCGCGGCGACACCCCCTGGTACCCGGTGAGCCGGACCCACCAGAACCTGGGCCGGCTGTTCAAGACGATCTCGACCACGCCCGGTTCCTTCACCGCCACGCTGCTCGGCGAGGAGGTCCTCGACTGGATGCAGCGGCTGACCTTCCCCGACGAGCGGGTCCAGCCGCTGATCCGGGGCGTCACGCGGATCCACGTGGTGGAGGAGGCCCGGCACGTCCGGTACGCCCGTGAGGAGCTGCGGCGCCAGATGGTGACCGCGCCGAAGTGGTCGCAGGAGTTCACCCGGGTCACCTCGGGCGAGTTCGCCCGGGTGTTCTCGGTCGCCTTCGTCAACCCGGAGGTGTACACGAACGTGGGTCTGGACAAGCGGGAGGCGATGGCCCAGGTGAAGGCGAGCGGGCACCGCCGCGAGATCATGCAGACGGGTGCCAAGCGGCTGACCGATTTCCTGGACGACATCGGTGTCCTGCGGGGCGTGGGGCGCCGGCTGTGGAGGGCGTCGGGTCTCCTGGCGTGACCCCGGCACCCCGCCCGGGGGCGCGGAGCACGGCGCGAGTGCCCCCCGGCCGCCCGCGCACGCCGCGGGGCGGGCCCACCCCGGCGGTTAGGCTGACCGCCATGACCCCGTCGGCCACCCCCGCATACCGCCGCCTGAGCGTCGAGGAGCGACGAAGCCAGCTCCTCGACGCCGCGCTCTCGCTCTTCGCGCACCGCGCGCCCGAGGACGTGTCCCTCGATGACGTGGCGGAGGCGGCCGGAGTCTCGCGTCCCCTGGTGTACCGCTACTTCCCGGGCGGCAAGCAGCAGCTCTACGAGGCCGCGCTCGGGTCGGCCGCCGAGCAGCTGAACCAGTGCTTCGACGAACCCCACGAGACGTCCGCGCTGTCCCGCCTGTCCCGTGTCCTCGACCGCTATCTGGCCTTCGTCGACCAGCACGACACCGGGTTCAGCGCGCTGCTCCAGGGCGGCAGCGTGGTGGAGACCAAGCGCACCACCGCCATCGTGGACGGGGTGCGCCGGTCCGCCGCCGACCACATCTACCAGCACCTGGAGGTCGCCGATCCCGGCCGGCCGCTGCGGATGACCGTGCGCATGTGGATCGCGGCCGTGGAGGCGGCCTCCCTGATCTGGCTGGACAACGACAAACAGCCGCCGCCCGCGGAGCTGCGGGACTGGCTGGTGGAGCAGTTCGTGGCCGTCCTCACGGTCACGGCGGGCCGCGACCCGCAGACGGCGGCGCTCGTCGCCACGCTCTCCGAGGACGGCCGGGTACCGGCCCCGTGAAGAGCCAGGACACCCCCTTCGAGGGCGGCCCCATGGACGGGCGCGTGCTGCCCGTCCTGCTCGGCCCCACCGGGCACCCCCCGAAGACGTACCGCATCCCCGTCCCGGACCCGGACGGCGGCCGGCCCACGGTGCTGGTCTACCGGCGCGAGCCGCGCGGGCACAGCCGGCGACTCGGACTGGTGCGGGGCTGGAAGTACCGGTACGACCCCGACGACACCTCCGGCGGTCGGCTCAGGTGGCCCTGGTCCAAGCCGGCCGCCGCGTCCGCTCCCCGGCCGGACGCCCCGCGATCCGGCAAGCCGGCTGACACGAACGAGTGAAAGCGGTGCGCCGAATCGCGCAGGCTTCCCGCATATTGTGTGCCGACACGTCTGATTATCACCGTGCGACGGGAGGCGGAGGGACCGTTCTCCCCGCGCCGGAGGTGATGTCGTGTCAGGAGTGCTCGTGCGTCTGGCCGGTACGGCCGCGGTGGCGGCCCAGGCCGTCCTCGCACCCGTGCCCGCCGCGGCCGTACCGGACCCACGGCCGTCCCTGGCCGTGCCCGACGCGCGACCGGCCCCGGCCGCGTCCGGCACACAGCCCTCCGTGGCCCGGCTGCTGACGGATCTTCAGCGGCTGTACCGGCAGGCCGAGCAGGCCACCGAGACCTACAACGCCACCACGGAGAAACTGGAGCGGCAGCGCGCCGAGGTCGCCCGGCTGGACGGGGAACTCGCCCGCGCCCGGCTGGCCCTGCGCACCACGCGGCTGGACGCCGGCCGGCTGGCCCGGCAGCAGTACCAGAGCGGCGGCGGCCTCGGTCCCTACGTCCGCCTCCTGCTCGCGCGCGATCCGCAGCACGCGCTGGACGAGGGGCACGTCATCGGGGAGCTGGCGCGCGAACGGGCCCGTACGGTGGCCCGGCTGACCACCGCCGAGCGGCGCCGGGACGCCCTGGCCCGCGCGGCCCGGAAGGCACTGGACACCCAGCTCGGCCTGGCCGCCCGGCAGAAGAGGCAGCGCGACGACGTCCGAAGGAGACTGGCCGACGTGGAACGCGTGCTGGCCACCCTCACCCCGGACCGGCTCGCGGCCGTGGCCCGGCTGGAGGAGCGGTCGATCGCCGAGGCCCAGCGCGAACTGGTCACGGCGGGCGCCCTGCCCGACGACCGCCCCGCGGCCCCGGCGGCCGGCGCCCCCGCCGCCGAGCGCGCGGTCCGCTACGCGCTGGACCAGGTCGGCAAGCCCTACCGGTGGGGCGCGGCGGGCCCGGACGCCTTCGACTGCTCGGGACTGACCTCCCGGGCCTGGTCCCGGGCGGGCGTCGCGGTCCCGCGCACCAGCCAGGAGCAGTGGGCCCGGCTGACCAGGGTCCCGCTGCGCCGGCTGCGCCCGGGAGACCTGGTGGTGTACTTCCCCGAGGCGACCCACGTGGCGATGTACGTCGGCGACGGGAAGGTCGTCCAGGCGCCGAGACCGGGCGGGAGGGTGAAGGTCTCACCGCTCGCGTCCCACCCGGTGCTCGGCGCGGTCCGGCCGCAGCCGGCGCCGCAGTGACGGCCGCGCCCTAGTCGCAGAACTGGTCGCGCGCCTGCTTCGCCCCGTCCTTGAACCCCTGCTTGAAGTTCTCGTCCACGGCCACGAGGCCATGCTGCTCGTCCCGCGCGCTGCAGCTGCGCTTCACGGCCGCGAACCCCTTGTCGAAGCCCTCGTTGTACTGCTCCTTGGCGTTCTTCTGCTCCCCCTCCTCGGCCGTACCGCACTTGACCTCGGGGCCGCCGATCTGCTGGGCGCTGACGGTGCCGCTCGCGTCGGTGACCGTCAGGGAGAAGCCGCCGCCGGCGTCCGCCTTCACGCTGCCCTCGGCACCGCTGCCCGACTCGACGGCCACGGCCTTGTTCGGCTTGAAGTCCTTGCCGCTGACGAGCAGGTTCTTCGGGTTCTCGGTGCTTCTGACGCCGCAGGTGGGCGATGCCGCCGCCGCTGTCGAGGCGGAGAACGTCACCGACCCCAACGCGAGCGACGACACCGCCAGGGGTGCCAGAACCGCGAGGCGTACACGACGAGCGTTCATGGAAACTCCTCCATGGCTTGTCCCCCCTGCACACCTGTCCCAGCGTCCCCCCGCCGGTATCAGGTGTCAAAAGGGGGACAAAACCATCAGGCTTCCGTGAGGGACCCCAGGTAGGCGGCCGTCTTCTCCGGGTCGTAGAAGAAGTTCTCGAAGTCGGACGGGTCGTTGAACGCGTTGGCGAAACGGTCCGCCACGGGCTGGAGCGAGCCGGCCGCGCCGATGAGGTTCAGCACGTGCTCGGGCGGCGGGGCCAGCATGGCGTTGGTCCACTTGGTG
Source organism: Streptomyces sp. NPDC104831 (assembly GCF_055583025.1). NCBI lineage: Bacteria > Bacillati > Actinomycetota > Actinomycetes > Kitasatosporales > Streptomycetaceae > Streptomyces > Streptomyces sp. NPDC104831. The sequence goes on along the minus strand of NZ_JBVJOT010000007.1, from coordinate 87,977 downwards.
ACGTGCTGGGCGGTGGTCCAGTAGCGGTCGAAGGTGGCGCGCATCCACTCCTCGTCGAAGGGCTTGTCACCGCGCTCCAGGATCGACGCCAGATAGGCCGCCGCGCACTTGGACGCCGAGTTGGAGCCCTGGCCGGTGATCGGGTCGTTGGCCACGACCACGTCGGCCACGCCCAGGACCAGACCGCCCGAGGGCAGCCGGCCGACGGGGTTGCGCACGGTCGGGGCGTAGCGCCCGGCCAGCGTGCCGCCCGCGTCGGTCAGTTCGGCCTTCGTGGCCCGCGCGTACTCCCAGGGCGTGAACCGCTCCATGAGTTCCAGGGTCAGGGAGAGGTGCTCGGCCGGGTCCTTGACGCCCCGGAAGGCGTCGAGCGGGCCACCGGGTATGCCCTCCCAGAACAGGATGTCGGCCCGCCCGGACAGGGTCAGGGTCGGCATGACGAACAGCTCGCCGACGCCGGGGACCAGGTTGCAGCGGACCGCGTCGAACTCCGGGTGCTCCGGGCGCGGGCCGAGCCCGTGCACGTACGCCACCGCCAGCGCGCGCTGCGGCTCGGCGTACGGCGAGCGCTCGGGGTCGCGGGCGAACATCGACACCAGCTCGCCCTTGCCGGCCGCGACCAGGACGAGGTCGTAGGTGCGGGAGAAGTAGTCCAGGTCGCCGACGGCCGCGCCGTGGATGACCAGCTGGCCGCCGCGCTGCGCGAAGGTCTCCATCCAGCCGGCCATCTTCACCCGCTGGTCCACCGACTGCGCGAACCCGTCCAGCCTGCCCACCCAGTCGATGGCCCGCTGGGTGGGGCCCGGGTCGTGCGAGCCGGGCGCGGCGACCGAGACGCCGAGTCCCTCGATCTTCGGGGCCTGGGACTCCCAGAAGTTCAGCTGCAGGTCGCGCTCGTGCTGGAGTGCCGTGTGGAACATGCACTGCGTCGACATGACACGGCCGGTGCGGATCTCGTCCGCGGTCCGGTTCGACATCAGGGTGACCTCGTAGCCGTGCGACTGCAGGCCGAGGGCGAGCTGGAGGCCGGACTGGCCGGCTCCGACGACGAGTATCTTCCGCATGCGGTGGTGTCTCCTACGGGGGCTGGGACCGGACTACTCGGGGGTTTCGTCCAGCGCGTGGCCGACGAGGGCCAGGAGGGTCTCGATGGCCGAGAACCGCCGTCGCGCATCCATGATCATGACAGGGATGTGCGCCGGTATCGTCAGCGCCTCCCGGACGTCCTCCGGGTCGAACCGCTCGCTGCCGTCGAAGTGGTTGACCGCCACGACGTAGGGCAGCCCGCAGCTCTCGAAGTAGTCCAGCGCGGGGAAGCAGTCCTTCAGCCGGCGGGTGTCGGCCATGACGACGGCGCCGATCGCGCCGCGCACCAGGTCGTCCCACATGAACCAGAACCGCTGCTGGCCCGGCGTGCCGAACAGGTAGAGCACCAGGTCGTCGTCGAGCGTGATGCGGCCGAAGTCCATGGCCACGGTGGTGGTGAGCTTGCCCGGCGTGGCCGACAGGTCGTCGGTGCCCTCGCTGGCCTCGGTCATCAGCGCCTCGGTCTGCAGGGGCGTGATCTCCGAGACGGAGGTGACCAGGGTGGTCTTGCCGACGCCGAAGCCGCCCGCCACCACGATCTTCGTCGCGATGGGAGCGCGCGTGCGGTCGGTCTGCCAGGCCTTCAGGTCCTCGTCCGGCTCGCCGAAGGAGGCGGCGAGGGACGGTCCCCCGAAGGCGGCGGTGGCGTCAGAGACGGCGGAGTCCACTCAGCACCCTTTCCAGCAGCGCGCGGTCCGGGCGGCCGGTGCCGTGACCGGTTCCGGTGCCGTACACACGGATCTTTCCCTGGTCCGCGAGATCGCTCAGGAGGACGCGGACCACGCCGAGCGGCATCTTCAGCAGCGCGGCGATTTCGGCCACCGTGCGCATACGGCGGCAGAGTTCGACGATGGCCCGCATCTCGGGCATGCCCGGGGCGCCCTGCGGGCCTTGCGTCAGTTCCTTGCGCTCCTCCGGGGCCTCCAGCGCCGCCACGAACGTCTCCACGAGGAGGACGTGGCCGAAGCGGGTACGGCCGCCGGTGAGCGAGTAGGGGCGGACGCGGGCGGGCTTGCGGTCGCCGCCGCGTACCGGGAGCCGCTGCTTGCCGGGCTCGTTCGCGGGGCCGCTCACCGGGTGCTCCCCGTCGACTCGGACTCCATGGATTTCCGCAGCTCGCTGCGGAGTTCGGGCGTCAGGACGTGCCCGGCACGGCCCACGAACAGCGCCATGTGGTACGCCACGACGCTCATGTCGCACTCGGCGCTGCCGTGCACGCCGAGCAGCGAGCCGTCGCTGATCGACATCACGAACAGGCTGCCCTCGTCCATCGCGATCATGGTGTGCTTGACCCCGCCGAACTCCAGCAGCCGGGCGGCGCCCACGGTGAGGCTGCCGATGCCGGAGACGATGGTGGCGAGGTCGGCGGAGGAGCCGCGCGGGCCCTTCGCCGGTCGGGCCGCACGGGACTGCTCCGTGTGGGCCGGATCGGACGACAGCAGCAGCAGTCCGTCCGAGGAGACCACGGCGACGGACTGGATGCCGGGTACTTCCTCGACCAGGTTGGTCAGCAGCCAGTGCAGGTTACGGGCTTCACTGCTCAGTCCGTAGGTTGTGGGCGCGGTCAACTGCTTGCCTCCTCGGCTGTGCCCCCCGTGGCTTCTTCGGCGTGTGCGTAGCTGGCCGGCCGCCGGTGGCCGGCCGTCTTCTCGGCGATCTCCGCCTCTACGTCGCGGTAGCCGGCCTCGGCGCCGTTGCGGAAGCCGCCGAGCCTGCGGCGCAGGGCCTCGGCGTCGACGCGGGTGCCGCGCTGGCCGGCCGGGGCGGCGGGGGCGGTGATCTTGGGCGTGCGCTTGGGGAGACCCTTGCTGGTGAGCCGCTCCTCGGCGTCCGCCTCCGGGTCCTCGGCCGGCGCGTGCGCGCCGGCTTCGCCTTCGGCGGCGTCCGGGTTCGCGCCCGTGCCGCCCGTGCGGGCCTCGTCGGCGGCCGCGGGCGGCCCCTGCGGGGTGTGCTCGCCCCCGGCGGCCGGCGTGGGCGGCGTCGTCGGGGTGCCGGCCGCATCCCCCGGTTCCGTCGCGTCCTCCCGCCGCGCCGGCTCCTCCTGGGGTGTCGGCAGCAGGAGTTCCATCGTGGTCTCGGCGGGACTCTCCGCCGGCTTGGGGCGGGTCTCCGTGGGCCCGGCGGGCGGGGTGGCCTGTTCGTGGGTGTCCCGTACGGCCTGTTCGGCCAGGGCCACCAGCGGGTCCTTGGTGCGGGCCCGCAGGACGTTGGAGTTGGCCTCCGCGTCGGCGCCCGGGAGGGTGTACGTACCCGTGGTGCTGCCGGACGCGCTCGACGGCGGGAGGGTCGCCGACGGGGCCTCGGCGAGGAGCTGGGCCGGCAGGACCACGACCGCCGCGGTGCCGCCCTGCTTCTGCTCGCGCAGCTGGACCCGGACGCCGTGGCGGTGGGCGAGGCGGGCGACGACGTACAGGCCGAGGCCGAGGCCGTCGGCGTCCTCCTGGTCGTAGAGCGACCGGGGGTCGAAGTCGCCGAGGCGGGCGTTGAGGCGGGCCAGGCGTTCCTTGGCCACGCCGATGCCCTCGTCCTGGACGGAGAGCATGACCTCGCCCGACTCCAGGAGCCAGCCGGAGACCTCCACCGGCAGGTCCGGCGGGGAGAACGAGGTGGCGTTCTCCATCAGTTCGGCCAGCAGGTGGGAGAGGTCGTCGGCGGCGAACCCGGCCAGGTGCGCGTGCGGGGGCAGGGCGGCGATGCGGACGCGTTCGTAGCGCTCGATCTCGCTGACCGCCGCGCGGACCACGTCGACCAGCGGCACCGGGCCGGGGTGCTGCTGGACGTGCTCGGTACCGGCGAGGACCAGCAGGTTCTCGCTGTGCCGGCGCATGACCGTGGCGAAGTGGTCCAGCTTGAACAGGGTGGACAGGCGCTCGGGGTCCTGTTCCCGTTCCTCCAGGCCCTCGATGACCGCGAGCTGGCGCTCGACCAGGCCGAGGGTGCGCAGGGCCAGGTTGACGAAGGTGGAGCCGATGCTGGTGCGCAGCCGCTCCAGCTGGGCGGCGGACTCGGCCAGCTCGGCGCGCAGTTCCTCGCGGGCGTCGGCCATCCTCTGGCGCTGGCCCACCAGGTGCTTGCGGTCGGTCTCCAGGGTGGCCACCCGCTCGTGCAGGGCGGCGGCGTGCGCGTGCAGGGCGTTGACCGAGCGCACCACCTGGGCGAACTCGTCGTTGCGGCCGGTGAAGGCGATCGGGTCCTGGGCCGCCGGGTCCTCGGCCTCGGCCAGCCGGGCCGAGCCGCGGCGCAGCACCGACAGCGGGCGGGTCAGGCTGCGGGCCATGGCGGTGGCGACGCCGACCGCGACCAGCAGCAGCACGCCGAGGACGGCGACGCGGATCTCCAGGGCGGTGACGTCGTCGTCCCGGAGCTTCTCCAGGTCCTTGGTGCGGTGGTCGTAGAGCGCGGACTCGGCGCCGCGCATCAGGTCGACGCGGGCGGACAGGGCCGCGTCCAGCTTCTTGGTGCCGACCGTCGGTTCGCCGTCGGCGAGGGTCGGCCGGCCGGTGAGCTTGGCCAGGTACTTCTCGGCCGAGTTGACCTCGGCTCCGGTGACCGTGGAGTCGTAGGAGTCGACGGCCGCCTCGGGGGCGGTCGCGCGGAAGCCGGCGAGGGCCGCGTCGGCGCGCAGCCGGGCCTGCTGGGCGGCGGCGGTGAGCGCGTCGCGCTGCTTGCGCTCCGCGTCGCCGCCGGTGGTGGAGGTGGTGGGCAGGCCGGTGACGGGGTCGATGACCGTCCGCTCGTGGGACGGGACGTTCAGCGCGGCCAGCAGCAGGCCGCGGGCGGCGGCGGACTGCTGGACGGCGGAGTCCAGTTCGGCGAGGGCGTGGGCGCCGGAGCCGGCCCGCGGGGGCATCCGCTCGGCCAGCCGCTCGGCGAGCCGGTGCAGTTCGGTGATCGCCGCCGAGTAGGCCTGGTGGGTCTGGAGGGCGTCGGTGCGGCCGGTGAGGGCGGCCCGGCGGGCCTTGTCGATGCCGTCGAGGGCGGTGCGCAGGCGGCCCGGGAGGTCGGGGTCGGCCCGCAGTTCCCCGGCCTGCCGGTCCACGCGGGCGCTGCGGTCCTCGGCGGGCGCCTTGGACTTGGGGCGGCCGGCCGCGACGTAGGAGGTGACCTCGTCGCGTTCGTCGGCGAGGGAGTGGGCGAGGGTGAGCGCGTCCTGGGTGCGGGTGGCGAGCGTCACCAGTTCCTGGCTGTCGCCGACGTCCCGGGAGGCGGTGAGCAGCGCGGGCGCGCCGGCTCCGGCCACGGCGGCGGCCACCACGGCGACGGCGACGATCAGCCGGGTGCGCACATGGGTGGGGCGGCCGGTGCCCACGGGGGTCTGCGGGACGGTCCCCGCGGGGGCCGGCTGACTGCCTGTGCGCCGAGGCCGCTTCTTCTGCACCGGTGCTCGCATTCCTGAACTCGTGTACCCAGGGGCCCGGGTGGCGCCCCGTCATCTCGGGGCCAAGTGGTGCGTACACCCGGTTCGTATGGTTCCCGACCCTCCCAGCGCCGGTGGGCAGGGGCCGCGCATCACCTGACCCGCCACCCGAAGGAGTGAACATCGGAGGGGAGTTGGCGGGCAAGTTCCTCCGGCGCGTGCCGGACTCCGGCGTGGCGGGCCGGTTGGACGCGCGCGGCAGGCTTTGGCAATATTCGCCACCACGTCTTCCCGGAGTGCCTCATTCTTGCCCAAATCAGGCGCCTGACCTGCGAGGTCGCGTGAATCCCGCGGGTCGGCCGGCCCCTGGCGCACTGTGTGAAGGGGTCGTGCAGACTGACCGGGTGCGCACTGATCTCGTTTCGGAACCCGGCGACGCGACCCGACCCAACGAGGACTTCGCCGGTGTCGGACTACCCGCCTCCGGACAGGGAGGTTGCGTGATCGTCCTGGACGGGGTGACGCCGCCGGACGACGGCGCGGGCTGTCTGCACTCCGTGCCCTGGTTCACCGCGCGACTGGGCGGGGCGCTGACCGAACTGACCGTTTCCGGCCGAGATCTGACGCTGCCGGAGATTCTCGCGCGGGCGATCCGGCGCACCGCCGACGCCCACGCGGGCACCTGTGACCTTTCTCACCCGCGAACGCCCCAGGCAACCGTCGCCCTGGCCCGCTGGTCGGCCGCCGAGGTCGAGTACCTGGTGCTGTGCGACTCGACGCTGCTGCTGCGGGGGCCCGACGGGGAGGTGACCCCGGTGCTGGACGACCGGCTCGCCCGGCTGCCCCGCTCCGCGCTCGCCACGGACGCCCTGGTCGACGCGCACGTGCGCAACAAGGAGGGTGGCTTCTTCACGGCCGCCGCCGACCCGGCCGTGGCGGCCCGGGCGGTCACCGGTGTACTGCCCCGGCGCTCGGTGCGGGCCCTGGCCGCGCTGACGGACGGCGCGGCCCGCTGGACGGAGACGTTCCGCGTGGGCGACTGGACGGCGCTGTTCGACGTGGTCGCCAAGGAGGGTGCCCGGTCGCTGGTCGAGCGGGTGCGGGAGCTGGAGGCGGCGGACCGTCGGGAGCGGGCGTACCTGGGGCGGGGCAAGACGCATGACGACGCGACGGTGGTGTACGCGGAGCTGTGAGCCGCTACTTCGCCATGACGTCGTTCAGTCCGTGCAGCAGCCGGGCCAGCTCGGCGACCTCACGGCGGTCCCAGTGGGCGAGCTGGCGGACGTAGCGGGCGCGGCGGGCCTCGCGGACGGTGCCGACGCGGCGGCTGCCCTCCTCGGTGAGGGTGACCAGCCAGGCGCGGCCGTCGGCCGGGTCGGGTTCGCGGGCGATCAGGCCGAGTTCCTCCAGCGCGCGCAGCTGCCGGGACATGGTGGCCTTGCCGACGCCGATGTAGGCGGCGAGTTCGGTGGCCCGCTGGCCGCCGAGTTCGTCCAGCCGGATGAGCAGGCCGTAGGCGGAGGACTCCAGGTCGGGGTGGACCTCGCGGGCCATCTCGGCCTGGTTGGCCCGGGCGCGCCGCAGCAGCACGGTCAACTCGCGTTCCAGTGCCAGGAATTCCTGGTCTGCACCACTGGGCGTCACCTGGCTGGCGGCGTGAAGTCCCCCGCTGTTTCTGTCCTCGTGCACGTCAGCACCCCTGATCGGTTTCGCAGTCCTGAAAGTTTCTGTCACACGTCGTCATTGCCGCAGCTCGGTCAGTATTTCGCAGGCATAGACCAACGGCGTCGTCCGGACCCTCTTCCACGCCGTCATCTACGTGCGTAGCTTCTTTACCACGCCCTTACTGGCATGCCCACGCCCAGCCGGTCGGCGGACACCCCCCACGATCCCCACCCCGCTCCCCCACTCCCCACCCCGGAGGCACGCCATGACCGTGCTCAGACCCGGTCCCACCCGTCGTACCCGTCCGCTGCGCCCGCGCCCCCTCGCCGTCCTGGTCACGGCCCTGCTCGCGGCGCTCTCCCTCACGCTGCCCCTCACCTCAGCCCGGGCGGCGGGCACGCCCGCCCGCGGCTCCGCCTACCTGGGCATCGGCGTCCTCGCCCACGACGGCCGGGACGGCACCCCCAGCACCGGCGACGCCACCCAGACCGAGGGCGTGGACGTCTCGGCGTACCAGGGCAACGTCGCCTGGTCCACGCTGTGGGGCAGCGGGGTGCGCTGGGCGTACACGAAGGCGACGGAGGGCACGTACTACACGAACCCCTACTTCGCCCAGCAGTACAACGGCTCCTACAACGTGGGCATGATCCGCGGCGCCTACCACTTCGCCACCCCGGACACCACCAGCGGCGCCACCCAGGCCAACTACTTCGTCGACCACGGCGGCGGCTGGTCCGGGGACGGCAAGACCCTGCCCGGCGCCCTCGACATCGAGTGGAACCCGTACGGCGCCGCGTGTTACGGGAAGACCGCGAGCCAGATGGTCAGCTGGATCGCCGACTTCGTCAACACCTACAAGGCGCGCACCGGGCGGTACGCCGTGATCTACACGGCCACCAGCTGGTGGACCCAGTGCACCGGCAACTACGGCGGCTTCGCGGTGAACAACCCGCTGTGGATCGCCCGCTACGCCACCGACCCGGGGACCCTGCCGGCCGGGTGGTCGTTCTACACCATGTGGCAGTACACCTCCTCCGGCCCGACCGTCGGCGACCACGACAAGTTCAACGGCGCCCTGGACCGGGTGCAGGCCCTGGCCAACGGCTGAGGCGGCGGCCGGCCCCCGGGCCGGCCCGGGGCGGGGCGGCTGCGGCGCACACCCCGTGCGCGTCCGGCGCGCACGGGGGGCGGACGGGGGCCGTCCCCGCCCGCCGCGGCCCTGCGTTGGTGCTCCGCCCCGTCCGGGATCATGCTGGTCAGGAGAGCCTGCCGAGCAAGGGCGAGATGAGCGGCGATGGAGCGACAGTCGACGTACACGGCCACGGCCACCATCGATGAGCGGGGCATCCTGACCGGCTGGAGCGACGGCGCGCGCCGGCTGCTCGGCTACGACTCCCCGGCGGTGATCGGCCGGCCCGCCGCCGCGCTGCTCGCCACCGACCCGGCCACCGACCCGGCCGCCACCCGCCGCACGCTGGCCGGGCAGGGCCGCTGGCACGGGACCGTCCCGCTGCGCCACCAGGACGGCCGGCGCCTGGAGCTGGACGTCATCGCCCACCGCCGGACCTCCGGCACCGGGCGCACCGACTGGCTCGTGGTGAGCGCGGTGACGGCCCGGCCGCAGCCGCCCCGGGGCGACCCCCTGGAGGAGTGGACCTTCCTCCAGTCCCCCTTTCCACTGGCCCTCTTCGGCCCCGACCTGCGCCTGCTGCGGGCCAACCGCCGGCTGGAGGAGGCGCTCGCCCTGCCCGAGGCCGCGATGCGCGGGCTGCGCCTCGGCCACATCGTGCCCGGCGCCGCGAGCGAGGAGGCCGAGCGGTCCATGCGGGCCGCGCTGGAGACCGGCCGGCCGCAGGAGGCGCGCGGACCGCTCGGCCCGGACCTCCCCCGGGCCGCCGCCCTGACCCCCCTGAAGGACGCCGACGGCCGGGTCCGGGCCGTCTGCCTGTCCCTGCCGCCACCGGCCCCCGGCGGCGCCGGCCGGCAGCGCCCGGCGGGCGAGCCCGACGCCCGCGCCCGGGCGGCGGACCAGGTCCTCGCCGCCCAGGAACTGGGCAAGGCCACGGTCCCGCGGCTGGCCGACGCCATGACGGTCGACCTGCTGGACCACCCGCGCTCCGGGGCCGGCGGCCCGCCGCCGGGCCAGGTCGTGCTGCGCCGGGCCGCCCTGCGCGCGGACCCGGGAGGCGAGCCCGCCCGGGGCACCTGCGTCGGCGAGGCGGTCGTCTGCCCGGCCGGCTCGCCGCCCGCCCGGTGCCTGGCGACGGCCCGCCCGCTGCTGTACGACACGGCGGAACCGGGCATCGCCGAGTGGGCGGCGCTGGACCCGTGCGCCGGGTGGCTGCGCGCGTCCGGGACGCGGTTCCTGCTGGCGGTGCCGCTGCTCACCGGGGGCGACCCGCTCGGCGTGGCCCTGTTCGGCCGCACCTGGGGGCGGGGGCCCTTCGGACCGGAGGACGTGCGGCTCGCCGAGGAGTTCGCCGCCAAGGCCGCCGCCTGCGTCGAGCAGGCCCGCGCCGAGGCCCCGCCCCGCGCTCCGGCGCCGCTGCGGCACGGTCTGCTCCCGCACCCGCCGCCCGTCCAGGCCGCCCTGGAGATCGCCACCCGCTGCCTGCCGGCCGTGAACGGGGCCGGTCCGGGCGGCGACTGGTTCGACGTGATCCCGCTGTCGGGGGCGCGGGTGGCGCTCGTCGTGGGCGACGTGGTCGGCCACGGCATCCGCGTCTCCGCCGCCGTGGGCCGGCTGCGCACGGCGGTGCGCACCCTGGCCGACGTGGACCTGCCCCCCGACGAGCTGCTCACCCACCTGGACGACCTGGTGCTGCGGCTGGCCGCCGACGAGGGCAGCGCGGACCCGGCCGGCGAGACCGCCGGCGGCATCGGCACCACCTGCCTGTACGCCGTCTACGACCCCGTCTCGCGCCGGTGCGCGGCGGCCCGGGCCGGGCATCCGCCGCCCGCCGTGGCGGACCCGGACGGCGCCGTCCGCTTCCTCGACGTGCCCGCCGGTCCGCCGCTGGGCATGGGCGGGCCGCCCTTCGAGACGGTCGAGACGGAACTGCCCGAGGGCAGCGTCCTCGCGCTCTGCGCGAACGGGCCGTCCGGGGCCCGCGACCACGCCCTCGGCCGGGCGCTGGAAAGGGCGGCCGAAGACCCCGCGTCCCCGCTGGACTCGGTGTGCGACCGGGTCCTCACCGAGCTGCTCGGCCACCACCCCGAGGACGACATCGCCCTGCTGCTGGCCCGCACCCGGGCCCTGCACGGGGACCGGGTGGCCTGCTGGGAACTGGACAACGAGCCGACCGTGGTCTCCCGGGTCCGCCGGTACGTGGACGAGCAGCTGTCCGCCTGGGGCCTGGCGGACGCCGTGTTCACCACCGAGCTGATCGCCAGCGAGCTGGTCACCAACGCCATCCGCTACGGCCGCCCGCCCATCCGGCTGCGGCTGCTCCGCCCGGGCACCGGCCTGATCTGCGAGGTGTACGACGCCGGCGGCAGCACCCCGCACATGCGCCGGGCCCGGATCTTCGACGAGGGCGGCCGGGGCCTGCTGCTGGTCGCCCAGCTCGCCGAGCGCTGGGGCACCCGGCACGAGCGGACGGGCAAGACGGTGTGGGCGGAGCAGTCCCCGGCCGCGCCCTGAGCGGACGCCGGACGCCGGACGCGGCACGGCCGGGGCCCGGGCCTCCCTCACGGAACCCGGGCCCCGCCTTTCCCGCGGCGTCCGTCACGCCGCCACGGGAACCGCCGGCTCCGCGCCGTTCACGGCCGGCGCGAGCGCCAGTTCCAGGACCTGGCGGACGTCCGTGACGGTGTGGACGTCGAGCTTGTCCAGCACCTCGGCCGGGACGTCGTCCAGGTCGGGCTCGTTGCGCTTGGGGATGATCACGGTGGTCACCCCGGCGCGGTGGGCGGCGAGCAGCTTCTGCTTCACCCCGCCGATGGGCAGGACGCGGCCGGTCAGCGAGACCTCGCCGGTCATGGCGACGTCGGTGCGGACCAGGCGGCCGGAGAGCAGCGAGGCGAGGGCCGTGGTCATCGTGATGCCCGCGCTCGGGCCGTCCTTGGGCACCGCGCCCGCCGGGAAGTGGATGTGCACGCCCCGGTCCTTCAGGTCGGCCACCGGCAGCTCCAGCTCGGCGCCGTGGCTGCGCAGGAAGCTCAGCGCGATCTGCGCCGACTCCTTCATCACGTCGCCCAGCTGGCCGGTGAGGGTGAGCCCGGCCGCGCCCGTCTCCGGGTCGGCCAGGGACGCCTCCACGTAGAGCACGTCGCCGCCCGCGCCGGTGACCGCGAGACCGGTCGCCACGCCGGGCACGGCCGTACGGCGCTCGGCCGGGTCCTGGGCGGACTCGGGCACGTGGTGCGGCCGGCCGATCAGGTCGCGCAGATCGTCTTCGGTGACGGTGAACGGCAGCTGACGCTCGCCCAGTTCGTGCTGGGCGGCGACCTTGCGGAGCAGGCGCGCGATCGAGCGCTCCAGGGTGCGCACGCCCGCCTCGCGGGTGTACTCCCCGGCCAGCTTGCGCAGGGCGCCCTCCTCCAGGGTGACCTCGTCCCGGTCCAGGCCCGTGCGCTCCAGCTGGCGCGGGAGCAAGTGGTCACGGGCGATGACGACCTTCTCGTCCTCGGTGTAGCCGTCCAGGCGGACGATCTCCATGCGGTCGGCGAGGGCCTCCGGGATGGCCTCCAGGACGTTGGCGGTGGCGAGGAAGACCACGTCGGAGAGGTCCAGCTCGACCTCCAGGTAGTGGTCGCGGAAGGTGTGGTTCTGCGCCGGGTCGAGGACTTCGAGCAGGGCGGCGGCCGGGTCGCCCCGGAAGTCGGAGCCGACCTTGTCGATCTCATCCAGCAGGACCACCGGGTTCATCGACCCGGCCTCCTTGATCGCGCGCACGATCCGGCCGGGCAGCGCGCCGACGTACGTGCGGCGGTGGCCGCGGATCTCGGCCTCGTCGCGGACGCCGCCGAGGGCGACCCGGACGAACTTGCGGCCCATGGCGTGCGCGACGGACTCCCCGAGACTGGTCTTGCCGACGCCGGGCGGGCCCACCAGGGCGAGGACGGCGCCGCCGCGCCGCCCGCCGATGACGCCCAGGCCCCGGTCGGTGCGCCGCTTGCGCACGGCCAGGTACTCGGTGATGCGTTCCTTGACGTCCTCCAGGCCCGCGTGCTCGGCGTCCAGCACGGCCCTGGCGCCCCGGATGTCGTACGCGGAAGCGTCATCGGTCCGCTCGTTCCACGGCATCTCCAGGACGGTGTCCAGCCAGGTGCGGATCCAGGAGCCCTCGGGCGACTGGTCGGAGGCGCGCTCCAGCTTGTCGACCTCCTTCAGGGCGGCCTCGCGGACCTTCTCCGGCAGGTCGGCGGCCTCCACGCGGGCGCGGTAGTCGTCGGACTCCTCGCCCTCCTGCTCGCCGTTCAGCTCGCGCAGTTCCTTGCGGACGGCCTCCAGCTGACGGCGCAGCAGGAACTCGCGCTGCTGCTTGTCGACGCCTTCCTGGACGTCCTTGGCGATGGTCTCGGCCACCTCCTGCTCGGCGAGGTGGTCGCGCAGTTGCTGGGTGGCGAGGCGCAGGCGGGCCACCGGGTCGGCGGTCTCCAGCAGTTCGACCTTCTGTTCGGTGGTCAGGAAGGGCGAGTAGCCGGAGTTGTCGGCGAGCGCGGACACGTCGTCGATGGCCTGGACGCGGTCCACGACCTGCCAGGCGCCGCGCTTGCGCAGCCAGCTGGTGGCGAGCGCCTTGTACTCCTTGACCAGTTCGGCGACCTGCCCGGGCAGCGGCTCCGGGACGCCCTCCTCGACGCGGGCGCCCTCCACCCAGAGCGCGGCGCCCGGCCCGGTGGTGCCGGCGCCGATGCGGACCCGGTCGCGGCCGCGGATCAGGGCGCCGGGGTCACCGTCGGCCAGCCGGCCGACCTGCTCGACCGTGCCGAGGACGCCGGTCCTGGCGTACGTGCCGTCGATGCGCGGCACCAGCAGCACCTTGGGCTTTCCGGGTTCGGAACGGGCGGCGGCCTGCGCGGCCTCCACCGCGGCCCGTACCTCGGCGTCGCTCAGGTCCAGCGGAACCACCATCCCGGGCAGCACGACCTCGTCGTCGAGCGGCAGCACGGGCAGGGTCAGCGTGAACGCCGGTGACTCAGCAGCCATGATCTCCCCTTAGGCAGTCAACTTGAGCTATGCCGACTCAATGTTCCGGCGCCGCCGATTGTTCCCAGGGCCTTGTTCGCTGTGAGCGATCACGTACGGCCAAGGGAGTGCGGCGTCACGGGACTTCTCCGGGCCCCACGGGGTGGCGCGCCCTGCCGCCGGGGCCCGCGCCGGGCCGCCGGGGCGCCGCCGTCCGCGCCGGCGCCGGACGCGGGGCGGTGCGCGGCGCCCTCCCACCCGCCGGGCATCCGTGCGCCCCGCCCGGGGCCACCCGTCCGTGGGCGTCCCGCGCAAATCCCGTGACCGCCCGCCCCTGTTCGAGCAGGATGGGGGGCATGACTGCCGTGTACGACACTCCCGTGGTCCTGGATCGACGCGAAGGCCCCTACGGCGAGGTGGTGCTGCGCAGGCACGGCGCGCTCCTCCAGATCATCGCCAACGGCTGCTTCCTGATGGACACCTCCGACGGCCGCTCGGAACGGCTGCTGGTCGACGCCGCGCGGGACGCGCTGGACGGGCGGCCCGCCCCGGCGGTGCTGATCGGCGGGCTGGGCGTGGGCTTCTCGCTCGCACACGCCGCGGCCGACCCGGGGTGGGGGCGGATCACCGTCGTGGAGCGGGAGCCCGCCGTCATCGACTGGCACCGGGACGGCCCGCTGTCCGAGATCTCCGCCGGCGCGCTCGCCGACCCGCGCACCACGATCGTGCGAGCGGATCTCGTGACCTACGTCAATGAGACATCCGACACGTTCGACGCGCTGTGCCTCGACATCGACAACGGCCCCGGCTGGACCGTCACCGAGGACAACGACAGCCTCTACGCGCCGGCCGGACTCGCCGCCTGCGCACGGCTGTTGAGGCCCGGCGGAGTACTCGCGGTATGGTCCGCCGAACCCTCTCCGGAATTTGAAGGAACCTTGCGGAATGCCGGGTTCCAGCAGGTGCGTACCGAAGAGGTGCCCGTTGCCCGGGGCGTTCCCGACGTCGTCCACCTCGCCGTCCGACCTGGATAGCGACAGCGCGGCGAGTCCCCGTAATGTGCTGCCCTGACGCGGATCATTCAAGCGTCGAACGCAGACATGGGATCACCCCACGGATTCCGGAAAGCAACAACAGGGGCGGGCGATGGAGCAGACACACACCTCCCAGAGCGGCGCGGCGACGACCACCCCGGGCGCACAGCGCCGGGTGCTGGTCGTCGAGGACGACCCCACGATCGTCGACGCCATCGCGGCCCGGCTCCGCGCCGAGGGATTTCTGGTGCAAACGGCGGCCGACGGACCGGCCGCCGTCGACACGGCCGAGGCATGGCAGCCCGACCTGCTGATCCTGGACATCATGCTGCCCGGCTTCGACGGCCTCGAGGTGTGCCGGCGGGTGCAGGCGCAGCGGCCGGTGCCGGTGCTGATGCTCACCGCACGCGACGACGAGACGGACATGCTGGTCGGGCTCGGCGTGGGCGCCGACGACTACATGACCAAGCCGTTCTCCATGCGGGAACTGGCGGCCCGGGTGCACGTGCTGCTGCGCCGGGTGGAGCGGGCCGCGCTGGCCGCCGCCACGCCCCGCACCGGCATCCTGCGCCTCGGCGAACTGGAGATCGACCACGCGCAGCGCCGGGTGCGGGTGAAGTCCGAGGACGTCCACCTGACGCCCACCGAGTTCGACCTGCTGGTGTGCCTGGCGAACACCCCGCGCGCGGTGCTCTCCCGGGAGCAGCTGCTGGCCGAGGTGTGGGACTGGGCGGACGCCTCCGGCACCCGCACGGTCGACAGCCACATCAAGGCGCTGCGGCGCAAGATCGGCGCCGAGCGCATCCGGACCGTGCACGGCGTGGGCTACGCGCTGGAGACACCGGCCCCGTGAGCGACAGCGGGCGCCAGGCCGCACGGAGGAGCCCCGGGATCCTCGGCGAGGAGCCCTGGGGCGGCGTACGCCCGTTCTCGATCAAGACCAAGCTGGGCGCGCTCGTCGTCATCGCGGTGCTGATCACCACCGGACTGTCGATCGTCGCGGTGCACACCAAGACGGAGCTGCGCTTCATCACGGTCTTCTCGATGATCGCCACCCTGCTCATCACCCAGTTCGTGGCGCACTCGCTGACCATGCCGCTGGACGAGATGAACACGGTGGCCCGCTCCATATCGCACGGCGACTACACCCGCCGGGTGCGGGAGAACCGCCGGGACGAGCTCGGCGACCTGGCCCAGACGATCAACGTCATGGCCGACGAGCTGGAGGCCCAGGACAACCAGCGCAAGGAGCTGGTGGCGAACGTCTCGCACGAGCTGCGCACCCCGATCGCCGGGCTGCGCGCGGTGCTGGAGAACATCGTCGACGGGGTCACCGAGGCCGACCCGGAGACCATGCGGACGGCCCTGAAGCAGACCGAGCGGCTCGGCCGCCTGGTGGAGACCCTGCTGGACCTGTCCCGGCTGGACAACGGCGTGGTGCCGCTGAAGGCCCGGCGGTTCGAGGTGTGGCCGTACCTGTCGGGCGTGCTGAAGGAGGCCAACATGGTCGCCTCCGCGCGCGCGGGCATCGCCTCCGGCTCGGGCAGCCACAGCCGCACGGACGTCCATCTACACCTGGACGTCACACCGCCGGAGCTGACCGCGCACGCGGACCCCGAGCGCATCCACCAGGTCGTCGCCAACCTGATCGACAACGCGGTCAAGCACAGCCCCCCGCACGGCCGGGTCACCGTACGGGCGCGGCGCGGGCCGCAGCCGGAGTCGCTGGTGCTGGAGGTCCTGGACGAGGGCCCCGGCATCCCCCGCTCCGAGTGGCACCGGGTCTTCGAGCGGTTCAACCGGGGTGCCGCGACCCGGCCGCACGGCCCGGGCAGCGACGGCGGCACCGGGCTCGGGCTGGCCATCGCCCGGTGGGCGGTGGATCTGCACGGCGGCCGGATCGGCGTGGCCGAATCCGAGCGTGGCTGCCGGATCATCGTCACTCTTCCGGGACTGACTTCCCCGGCTAGTTGACGTAAGGTCCGAACCGGAAGACCAAGATCCACGCCGGTCGCCGCGCGTTCGCGCAGCTCGACACGTGTGATCAGCGCAGGCCCGGGGCACCCGTCGGACGACGGCGCGCCGGGCCGCGCCGCCGCACCCTCTCCTGCGCGGAACCACGCTTGTTTCCCGCCATATCAAGCCCCGAAACAAGATTTCCGATGTGACTTACGCGACGATGACCATGCCCGACCTGACCTTCCCGGCCAGGGAGGCGTAGCCTTTATTCCCGCTGTCCATCACCTTGTGAAGCGGAAGAGGGCGGTTGCCGCCGTGTCGCCACAGTCCCCCAGTAACTCATCGAGCATCTCCACCGACGACCAAGCCGGGAAGAACCCCGCCGCCGCGTTCGGTGCGAACGAATGGCTCGTCGACGAGATCTATCAGCAGTACCTCCAGGACCCGAATTCCGTAGACCGCGCCTGGTGGGACTTCTTCGCCGACTACAAGCCGGGTGCTCCTGCCACCCCGGCCCCGGCGGGCACTGCGGCCACGGGGGCCGCAGAGACCACCCCGGCCCCGCAGGCACCCGCGGCCCCGGCCCCGGCCCCCCAGGCCGCCGCCCCGGCCCCGAAGCCCGCCGCGGCCCCCGCCCAGGCGCCCGCGGCCCCCGCCCAGGCGCCCGCGGCCCCCGCTCAGGCACCCGCGGCGAAGGCCGCCCCGGCCAAGCCGGCGCAACCCGCACAGGCGCCCGCTCGGCCGAAGACCGGTGCAAGCACCGGCTCCACTGGAGCGGCCGACGCCGCGCGGTCTTCGGCGAAGGAGGCCCCGGAGGGTCCCGAGCTGGTCACGCTGCGCGGCCCGTCCGCCGCCGTGGCGAAGAACATGGACGCCTCGCTGGAGATGCCGACCGCCACCTCGGTCCGCGCCGTCCCGGTGAAGCTCCTGTTCGACAACCGGATCGTCATCAACAACCACCTCAAGCGCGCCCGCGGCGGGAAGATCTCCTTCACGCACATCATCGGGTACGCGATGGTGCAGGCCATCAAGGCCATGCCGTCGATGAACTGGGCGTACGGCGTCAAGGACGGCAAGCCGACCCTGATCAAGCCGGCGCACGTCAACCTCGGCCTGGCCATCGACCTGGTCAAGCCCAACGGTGACCGCCAGCTCGTCGTGGCCGCCATCAAGAAGGCCGAGACGCTGAACTTCTTCGAGTTCTGGCAGGCCTACGAGGACATCGTCCGCCGCGCCCGCGACGGCAAGCTGACGATGGACGACTTCTCCGGCGTCACGGTCTCCCTGACCAACCCCGGCGGCCTCGGCACCGTCCACTCCGTGCCGCGTCTGATGCCCGGCCAGTCCGTGATCATGGGCGTCGGCTCCATGGACTACCCGGCGGAGTTCCAGGGCACCAGCCAGGACACCCTGAACAAGCTCGGCGTCTCCAAGGTCATGACGCTCACGTCGACCTACGACCACCGGGTCATCCAGGGCGCCGCCTCCGGCGAGTTCCTGCGCCAGGTGGCCAACCTGCTGCTCGGCGAGAACGGCTTCTACGACGACATCTTCGAGGCGCTGCGCATCCCCTACGAGCCGGTCCGCTGGCTCAAGGACATCGACGCCAGCCACGACGACGACGTCACCAAGGCCGCCCGCGTCTTCGAGCTGATCCACTCCTACCGGGTCCGCGGCCACGTCATGGCCGACACCGACCCGCTGGAGTACAAGCAGCGCAAGCACCCCGACCTGGACATCGTCGAGCACGGCCTCACCCTGTGGGACCTGGAGCGCGAGTTCGCCGTCGGCGGCTTCGCCGGCAAGTCGATGATGAAGCTGCGCGACATCCTCGGCGTGCTCCGCGACTCGTACTGCCGCACCACCGGCATCGAGTTCATGCACATCCAGGACCCCAAGCAGCGCAAGTGGATCCAGGACCGGGTGGAGCGCCCGCACTCCAAGATGGAGCGCGAGGAGCAGCTGCGCATCCTGCGCCGGCTGAACGCCGCCGAGGCGTTCGAGACCTTCCTGCAGACCAAGTACGTCGGCCAGAAGCGGTTCTCGCTGGAGGGCGGCGAGTCCGTCATCCCGCTGCTCGACGCGGTGATCGACTCCGCCGCCGAGTCCCGCCTGGACGAGGTCGTCATCGGCATGGCCCACCGCGGCCGGCTGAACGTCCTCGCCAACATCGTCGGCAAGTCGTACGCGCAAATCTTCCGCGAGTTCGAGGGCAACCTCGACCCGAAGTCGATGCACGGCTCCGGCGACGTGAAGTACCACCTGGGCGCCGAGGGCACCTTCACCGGCCTGGACGGCGAGCAGATCAAGGTCTCGCTGGTCGCCAACCCCTCCCACCTGGAGGCCGTCGACCCGGTCCTGGAGGGTGTCGCCCGCGCCAAGCAGGACATCATCAACAAGGGCGGCACGGACTTCACGGTGCTGCCGGTGGCGATCCACGGCGACGCGGCCTTCGCGGGCCAGGGCGTGGTGGCCGAGACCCTGAACATGTCGCAGCTGCGCGGCTACCGCACCGGCGGCACGGTCCACATCGTCATCAACAACCAGGTCGGCTTCACCGCGGCCCCCGAGTCCTCGCGTTCCTCCATGTACGCGACGGACGTGGCCCGCATGATCGAGGCCCCGATCTTCCACGTCAACGGCGACGACCCCGAGGCCGTCGTGCGCGTGGCGCGGCTCGCCTTCGAGTTCCGCCAGGCGTTCAACAAGGACGTGGTGATCGACCTCATCTGCTACCGCCGCCGCGGTCACAACGAGTCGGACAACCCGGCCTTCACCCAGCCGCTGATGTACGACCTGATCGACAAGAAGCGCTCGGTGCGCAAGCTGTACACCGAGTCGCTGATCGGTCGCGGCGACATCACCCTGGAAGAGGCCGAGCAGGCGCTCCAGGACTACCAGGGTCAGCTGGAGAAGGTCTTCACGGAGGTCCGCGAGGCCACCTCGCAGCCGGCCGCCGGGGACGTCCGGGCGCCCCAGGACGGCTTCCCGGTCGCCGTGCCGACCGCGATCTCCTCGGAGGTCCTCAAGCGGATCGCCGAGTCCCAGGTCAACATCCCCGACACCATCACCGTCCACCCGCGGCTGCTGCCGCAGCTCCAGCGCCGCGCGGCGATGGTGGAGGACGGCACGATCGACTGGGGCATGGGCGAGACCCTCGCCATCGGCTCCCTGCTGCTGGACGGCACCCCGGTCCGGCTGGCCGGCCAGGACTCCCAGCGCGGCACCTTCGGCCAGCGCCACGCGGTGCTGATCGACCGGGAGACCGGCGAGGAGTACACCCCGCTGCAGTACCTCTCCGAGGACCAGGCGCGGCTGAACGTCTACAACTCGCTGCTGTCCGAGTACGCGGCGATGGGCTTCGAGTACGGCTACTCGCTGGCCCGCCCGGACGCGCTGGTGATGTGGGAGGCCCAGTTCGGCGACTTCGTCAACGGCGCCCAGACGGTCGTCGACGAGTTCATCTCGTCGGCGGAGCAGAAGTGGAGCCAGACCTCCGGCGTCGTCCTGCTGCTCCCGCACGGCTACGAGGGCCAGGGCCCGGACCACTCCTCCGCGCGCCCCGAGCGGTTCCTCCAGCTGTGCGCGCAGAACAACATGACGGTCGCCATGCCGACCTCTCCGTCGAACTACTTCCACCTCCTGCGGTGGCAGGTGCACAACCCGCACCACAAGCCGCTGGTCGTCTTCACCCCGAAGTCGATGCTGCGCCTGAAGGCCGCCGCGTCGAAGGCGGACGAGTTCACGAACGGCCAGTTCCGCCCGGTCATCGGCGACGCCACGGTCGACCCGGCCGCGGTCCGCAAGGTCGTCTTCTGCGCCGGCAAGGTCTACTACGACCTGGAGGCCGAGCGGCAGAAGCGGGGCGTGACGGACACGGCGATCATCCGCATCGAGCGGCTGTACCCGCTGCCGGGTGACGAGCTCCAGGCGGAGGTCAACAAGTACCCGAACGCCGAGAAGTACCTCTGGGCGCAGGAGGAGCCGGCGAACCAGGGTGCGTGGCCGTTCATCGCGCTCAACCTGATCGACCACCTGGACCTGGCGGTCGGCGCGGACATCCCGGCCGGCGAGCGGCTGCGGCGCATCTCGCGTCCGCACTCCTCGTCGCCCGCGGTGGGCTCCGCGAAGCGGCACCAGGCCGAGCAGGAGCAGCTCGTGCGTGAGGTGTTCGAGGCGTAGGCCTCCCGAAAAGGGCCCGGTACCGAGTTCACGCTCGGTGCCGGGCCCTTTCGCGTCGGCCGGGGTAGGCCTCGAAGTCCCGGTGCGGCCCGGCCCGCCGCCGCGCCGAGAGGGCGTGCGGGTGCTGTGCGCCCAGGGCGCGGGTGAGGAGAGCGTCCTCCTCCTGCTTGCCCGCCCCGTCCTGTTCCTTCGCCGCCCGGAGGTCCGCGGCGAGCGCCTCCTGGCGGGACACGGTCAGCGGGTGTCGTGACCGGGCGCGTGGCGGGACCGGCGCGGGGTGTCGCGGCTCGGTTCCACCGCGCCCCCGATCCGCCCGCAGAGTCGCGTCCGCCGGCCGCGTTGCGGGCGCGGCCCGGCACGCTCGGGTGGTCCGGACCGAGCGCGGCGCCCGGCCCGGCGAGCGCGGACTCGGGCATGGGCAGCGGCTCGGCCGGCTCGTCGGCGGCCGCATCACCGGCCCGGTGCCGCACCGCATGCCGGTGGCCACGGGGCGGAAGCGGCCGTACGCGCGCTCCGCGCGCCCGGCTGGGTCCGGCCTCCGCGCCGGGGGCTCGCCGGCCTACTCGTCGTCCTCGTCGTCGAGCCGGGCGAGCCAGGTGGCCAGCCGCTCCACGGGCACCTCGAAGTCGGGGTTCAGGTCCACGAACGTGCGCAACTGCTCAGCGAGCCACTCGAAGGTGACCTCTTCCTCGCCACGCCGCTTCTCCAGCTCCTCGATACCGCGGTCGGTGAAGTACATAGGGGCTACGTCTCCTGCGTAAACATCCAGCCGGCAACTCTCCCCACCAGCGTATGCCGCCGCCGCGGCGGGCCGGACAGGGGCGGTCGCGGACCGGACGGGCGCGGCCGCACGCGCCGCTCGGGCCGGGTACGGGGTCGCGCGGCCACTCGAAAGTGTGTCTTGACTTCCCCTGGCCGCGATATATCGTGTTTTGCAGGGGACGCGATATGGCGCGTCGTCGCTCCGGCCCGGCCGAGGAGGTCCCATGTCCGAGTGGTCCGTCACCGAACCCAAGAAGCTGACCTTCGACAGCCCCGTGCGCGAGCTCCAGGTCCGCATCATCAACGGCACGGTGAACGTGGTCGGCACGGAGGAGACGACGGCCCGCCTGGAGGTCTCGGAACTCGACGGCCCGCCCCTGGTGGTCACCCAGACCGACACCACGCTGACCGTGGCCTATGAAGACCTGCCCTGGAAGGGCCTCCTCAGGTGGATCGAGCGCAGGGGCTGGCGCCGCAGCGCGGTGGTCTCCCTGGCGGTCCCGGCGGACACGCGCGTGGAGGTGGGCGTGGGGGGCGCCGGCACGGTGGTCTCGGGCATGCGCGGCCCGGCGGTGATCAGGGGGGTGAACGGCGACACCACCCTGGTCGGCGTCTCGGGCCCGGTCCGCGCGGAGACCGTCTCGGGAAGCGTGGAGGCCCAGGCGGTCACCGGGGACCTGACGTTCCACTCCGTGTCGGGAGACCTCACCGTGGTCGACGGCTCGGGCCCCTCGGTGCGCGCCGACACCGTGAGCGGCTCGATGATCGTCGACCTGGACCCGGACGGCCCCACGAACGTCGGCCTGACCAGCGTCTCCGGTGAGATCGCCATCCGCCTGCCGCAGCCGGCGGACGCCGAGGTGGAGGCGAACACCGCGAGCGGTGTGATCTCCAACGCCTTCGAGGGGCTGCGGGTGCAAGGCCAGTGGGGCATGCACAAGATCACCGGCCGCCTCGGCGCGGGCACGGGCAGGCTGCGGGCCACCACGGTCTCCGGCTCGATAGCCCTGCTGCGCCGCCCGCCCCGGGACGAGGAGGAGGCGCGCGCCGGAGACCCCAGGCCCCCGCGGGACCCCGACACGGGCACGGACAAGGGCACGGGCCCGGCCACCGGCAGGGGCGCGAGCGGAGGCACGGACACCGGCGCCGGCACGACGGACGGCACCGCCCCCACCGCACCGGACGCCCGAACGGCATCCCACCCGGCCGATCGCTCCCCGGCCGCCCCGGGGGACAATTCCGTCTCCGGCCAGGACGCCGCCGCCACCGGCGCACCGGCCGACGGCACGACCGACAAGAAGGTGCTCTGACATGCCTCCCGTCTTCGCCCACGGCCGCCTGCGCCTGTACCTGCTCAAACTGCTCGACGAGGCCCCGCGCCACGGCTATGAGGTGATCAGGCTCCTGGAGGAACGCTTCCAGGGCCTCTACGCCCCCTCGGCGGGCACGGTCTACCCGCGCCTGGCCAAGCTGGAGGCGGAGGGCCTGGTCCGGCACACCACCGAGGGCGGCCGCAAGGTGTACGCCATCACGGACGCGGGCCGCGCCGAGCTGGCCGACCGCAGCGGTGAGCTGGCCGACCTGGAGCTGGAGATCCGCGAGTCGGTCGCGGAGCTGGCCGCCGAGATCAGGGCCGACGTGCGCGGCGCGGCCGGCGACCTGCGCCGCGAGATGCGAGCCGCCGCCTCCGAGGCACGCCGCGCACGGACGCCCGGGGAGGACTTCGCCCACGGGGAGTACGGCGAGCCGGGTGACAAGGAGGCGTGGAAGGCCGCCAAGGAGGAGATGCGCCGGGCCAGGCAGGAGTGGAAGGAGCAGGCGCGGCGCGCGAAGGACGAGAGCCGCCGGGCCCGCGAGGAGGCCCAGCGGGCCCGCCGCCAGGCCCAGGAGGCACAGGCGCGGGCGCGGGTCCAGGCGCAGGAGGAGGTGCAGCGCATCGCCCGGCGCGTCCAGGACCACTTCACGCGCGGCGACTGGCCGACGGGCCTGCGCGAGGGCCTGTCCGAACTGGCGAGGGAGTTCGGCGAATTCGGAAAGGACTTCGGCAAGGACTGGGGAAGGGGCCCGGGCAAGGACTTCGGCGGGGACTGGGGTTCCCCCCGCGCCGGCGAGGAGACACCCCGGCCCGCCCCGTCCTCGGAGCCGCACTACACCCCGGCCCCGGAGGACTTCCCCGCCGGGTACGAACCGAGCTGGGCCCACGAGACGCCCACCGGCGACCCGGTCCGCGACCTGGACCGCCTCCTGGACCGCTTCCGCGACGACATCCGGGACGCGGCCCGGGACAACGGCATCACCCCGGCCCAACTCCGGGAAACCCGCCACCACCTCACCGAGGCAGCGGCCCACATCGCGGCCCTCCTCCACCCGCACACCCCCTGACCGCCCCCACACCAGCCCTCGGGCACCCCCGCCCTCCGCCAACCGACCCGCCCGGAGAGGCCCACCTCCCAGCCGACCGATTCGGGGGAGGCACAGGCAAGCTCCCGGGAACCAGGGGGAAGCCCTGGAGACCCACCTCCCGGCCGGTCGAGCGGAGCGGCCCCGCGGGCAAGCCCCTGGGGCCGGGGCGGAGCCCTGCGCTGCCCTCCCCCCTCCAGCCGACCAAGTCGGGGGAGGGCGAGCAGACTCCCCGGGCCAGGGCCAGGGGCCCAGGCAGGGGCCCACCTCCCGGCCGGCCAACCGACTCGACGGACGAGCAGGCGAACTCTCGGGCCGACGGCGGAACCCCGGAGACCCGCTTCCAGTCGACCGAGACGGGCGGACCCGTGGGCGCGCTCCCGGGGCAAGGGACCCCAGAGGTCCGTCTCCCGGCCAACCGAGTCGACCGGCCGGACAGCTGGGCGAACTCCCGGGCCGAGGGCGGAACCCCGGAGACCCGCCTCCAGTCGACCGAGACGGGCGGACCCGCGGGCGCGCTCCCGGGGCAAGGGACCCCAGAGGTCCGTCTCCCGGCCAACCGAGTCGACCGGCCGGACAGCTGGGCGAACTCCGGGGCTGAGGGCGGAACCCCGGAGGCCCGGCTCCGGCCGGCCGAGTCGGGCAGGTGCGCGGGCAACCCCCGAGGCAGGGGCGGAGCCCGGCGGGCGGGCGGGCCCGGGGTCCGGGGCGGCCCCGCGGCGGTCACCCTCCAGTCGAGCGAGTCGAGCGAGTCGGGTGGGCGGGTGGGCAGACCCTCGACACCTCCTCGAAGGTCACCCCGAAGTCCGCCAGCACCTCCCCGCCCACCCCCGGCAAAGCCGTGAGCGCCAGCAACAGATGCTCACCCCCGACAAACCGCTCCCCCCGCCCGAGGGCCACCCGCAACGCCCGCTCCAGCACGTCCTTGGCCCCCCGGCCGAACCGGGGCCGGCGCCCGGCCCGCCACGTCCGCTTCCCCGCGTCCGCGGCCATCGCTCCGACTCCGTGCACCTCCTCCACCCGGGCCACGATCTCCCCGACGTCGATCCCCAGCCCCGCGAGCGCCTCCGCCTCGGCCCGGGTCAGCCCCGCCCTCCGCCGCGCCTCGCCCAGGGCGCCACGCACCGCGTCCCGCGACGGCGCGAGCCCGAGGGCGGACAGCGCGAAGGAGGCCCGGCTTCCCTCGCTGTCGAGCAGGGCCAGCAGCAGATGCTCGGGCCCCACGGTCCGCTCCCCGCCCTGCCGCGCCCGCGCGACCGCTCCCTCGACCACCGCCCGCGCGTCCTTGGTGAACCGCTCGAACATCAACGCCTCCCGTACTTCTTGTGCACGGCCTGCCTGCTGACACCCAGCTCCGCGGCGATCTCCTGCCACGACCAGCCCTGATTGCGCGCGCTGCGCACCTGCACCGCCTCCAGCTGCTCCAGCAGCCGGCGCAGCGCGGCCACGGCCCGCAGCCCGACCCGTGGATCACGGTCACCGGCACGCTCGGCGAGATCGGTTGCCTCACTCATGCCGTCAATGTAGGTTGACACCTCTCCTTCGTCAACCACAGTTGACAGCCCGGGCACGCGAAAGGCGGGCCCGGCACCCCGGACCCGCCCTTCACCCCAACGTCTCGTCGAACCTCAGGAGTTGGTGAGCACGATCTTCCCGAACTGCTCCCCCGACGCCAGCCGCTCGAAGCCCTCCCGGGCCCGGTCCAGGGGCAGTTCCTCGTCGATGACGGGCCGCACCCCGGTCACCGCGCAGAAGGAGAGCAGGTCCTCCAGCTCGTCCTTGGTGCCCATCGTGGAGCCGACGACCTTCAGTTCGAGGAAGAAGATCCGGGTCAGCTCGGCGTGCGAGGGCCGGTCCCCGCTGGTGGCCCCGGAGATGACGAGCGTGCCGCCGGGCCGCAGGGACTTCACCGAGTGGGACCAGGTCGCGGCGCCCACGGTCTCGATGACGGCGTCCACCCGCTGCGGCAGCCGGGCCCCCGGCTCCAGCGCCTCCACGGCCCCCAGTTCCACGGCCCGCTTCCGCTTCGCCTCGTCCCGGCTGGTGGCGAAGACGCGCAGCCCGGCCGCCTTGCCGAGGACGATCGCGGCGGTGGCGACACCACCGCCCGCACCCTGCACGAGGACCGAGTCACCGGGCCGTACCCCGGCGTTGGTGAACAGCATCCGGTACGCGGTCAGCCAGGCCGTGGGCAGACAGGCGGCCTCGGCGAAGGACAGTTCCCTCGGCTTGGGCAGGACGTTCCAGGTCGGCACGGCGACCTGTTCGGCGAAGGTGCCCTGGTAGCGCTCGGTGAGGATGGAACGCGGCTCACCGGGGCCGACGCCGTGACCGGTCTGGCCGATGACGGAGTGCAGGACGACCTCGTTGCCGTCCGCGTCGACACCGGCCGCATCGCAGCCGAGGATCATCGGCAGCCGGTCCTCCGGGAGGCCGACGCCCCGCAGGGACCAGAGGTCGTGATGGTTGAGGGAAGCGGCGCGCACGGTGATGGTGCTCCAGCCGGGACGGGCCTCGGGAGCCGGACGCTCCCCCAACTCGAGGCCGGTGAGCGGCTGGTCGCGGTCGATTCGGGCGGCGTAGACAGCGAACATGCAGCCGACGATAGGGGCGCGACGCACCCGGCGGAACCGGGCGCCCCTGTGACACATGCCCTCTTGCGCAACGGCACCCGTGCGGCGCACGACCACCGGCACCCCGCCCGCCGGCCTCCGAGCCGCACGTCCCGGACGGCGGGTTCCGGACACCCGGACGGCGCTCGCCAGACCCCCGGACGGCGCTCACCAGGTCCCCCGGCCCCGGACGGCACTCGCCAGGATCCCCGGGCCCCCGGACGGCACTCGCCAGTGCCCCGACGGTGCGGTGGGCAAAAAAATGGTCCCGCCCTGACGGGCGGGACCATGCGGCGCGACGTCAGCGACGCGCGACACCCGCGGCGCGCGCGGCGGCCGCGACCGCCGCGGTGACCGCCGGGGCGACCCGCTCGTCGAACGGCGACGGGATCACGTAGTCGGCGGCGAGATCGTCACCGACCACCGCGGCCAGCGCCTCGGCGGCGGCGATCTTCATCCCCTCCGTGATCCGCGTGGCCCGCACCTGGAGGGCGCCGGCGAAGATGCCGGGGAAGGCCAGCACGTTGTTGATCTGGTTGGGGAAGTCCGAGCGCCCGGTGGCGACGACCGCCGCGTACTTGTGCGCGACGTCCGGGTGCACCTCGGGGTTCGGGTTGGCCATCGCGAACACGAAGGCGCCCTTCGCCATGGAGGCCACGGCCTCCTCGGGGACCGTACCGCCGGAGACGCCGATGAACACGTCCGCACCCGCGAGGGCGTCCTCCAGCGAGCCGGTGAGGCCGGCCTTGTTGGTGAAGCCGGCCAGCTCGCGCTTGACCGCGGTCAGGTCGTCCCGGTCGGCCGAGACCACGCCCTTGCGGTCGGTCACCGCCACGTCCCCGATGCCGGCCTCGACCAGCATCCTGGCGATGGCGACACCGGCCGCGCCGGCGCCCGAGATGACGGCCCGCAGCTGCCC
Organism: Streptomyces sp. NPDC104831; assembly: GCF_055583025.1. NCBI lineage: Bacteria > Bacillati > Actinomycetota > Actinomycetes > Kitasatosporales > Streptomycetaceae > Streptomyces > Streptomyces sp. NPDC104831. The sequence continues at coordinate 60,868 of NZ_JBVJOT010000007.1, read as the reverse complement.
GATCTCGCGTCCGCTCAGCCGCGCCGCGTTGCGCAGCGCCGCGAGCGTCACGACGGCCGTGCCGTGCTGGTCGTCGTGGAAGACCGGGATGTCCAGGCGCTCCTGGAGCCGGCGCTCGATCTCGAAGCACCGGGGGGCCGAGATGTCCTCCAGGTTCACTCCGCCGAAGGAGGGAGCGAGCCGGACGACGGTCTCCACGATGTCGTCGACGTCGGTGCAGTCGAGGGCGATCGGGACCGCGTCCACGCCTCCGAACTGCTTGAACAGGATGGCCTTGCCCTCCATCACGGGGAGGGAGGCCTGGGGACCGATGTCCCCGAGCCCGAGCACGGCCGTACCGTCGGTCACGACGGCGACCACACTGGATTTCCACGTGTAGTCGTTGACCAGCTCCGGCTGTTCCGCGATCGCGGTGCACACGCGCGCGACTCCGGGCGTGTACGCGAGGGAAAGGTCGTCCTTGTCGCGGACCGGCACGGTGGCCTGCACAGCCATCTTGCCGCCGCGGTGCAGCGCGAACACGGGATCGAAGGAATCGAGGGGCTCGGCCCCGCCGTCCTGCTCCGTTGTGTCGTCGCTGCGAGGATTGACGATCTCCGCTGCCACTTTGTCTTACCCCTTAGGTATGCATGGTTTGAGGGTCGACCACTCCTGGTGAGGGGTGGGCGGGCACCGCGTACGGCCCGATTGCTGATACGTGCGAGGCCATACGCGACGGGCGCGCCGCACACGCGCCCTGAGCCCCGGATGAGGGGTGTAAAGAACCTTCTTACCGGACGGACGGCGCCCGCGACGAGTCCAATAGGTGCAAGGTCACATCCCGGAACGCGGAGGCGACGCGGGGATGACGGACGGCCGACGGGCGGAAATGGCGTGAAATCGCGTACGCGCCACACGGGGTCGAGCGACCACATCGTGAGACGCGGTGAAGATTCTCCGGTCGGAGCAGTGGATTCCCGCAGATGGTCCTGCGGCTATGGACCGAGGTTGTACCGACCTGGTGCGGTTCGGGGGTCGCCCGTTATCCGATTTTGACATAACGGGTCCCCTGAATGGCGTCGTCCGAATGGCAAGATGCCGTAAACCCACGAGGTCGCGACACCCGAAGGTGTGTGTTTCCGTCGACCCATCGGCACCTCTTCCCATCCGCCGGAGGAACCACGATGACCGCAAGCTCCACCCGTCGTACCACCGCCGCGCGCTCCCGTCTTGCCGCGGTCGGTGCGATCGCGGTCGCAGGCGCCCTGCTGCTCACCGGCTGTGGTGACCAGACCAAGGACAAGGACAAGGACTCCGGCAGCGCGTCGACCGGCAGCGCCCCGCTCGCCGACAAGCTCCCGCAGGACATCCGGAGCAAGGGCAAGATCCGGGTCGGCTCGGACATCGCGTACGCCCCGGTGGAGTACAAGGACGACTCCGGCAAGGTGGTCGGCCTGGACCCGGACCTGGCCCAGGCCCTGGGCAAGCAGCTCGGGGTGACGTTCGAGTTCCAGAACGGCACCTTCGACGCCCTGCTCACCGGTCTGCGCTCGGACCGCTACGACATCGCGATGTCGGCGATGACGGACAACAAGAACCGCCAGGAGGGCGTGGACCCGGACACCGGCAAGCAGGTCGGCGAGGGCGTCGACTTCGTCGACTACCTGACGGCCGGTGTCTCCATATACACCCGCAAGGGCGACACCGAGTCCATATCCACCTGGGACGACCTGTGCGGCAAGAAGCTGGCCGTGCAGCGCGGCACCACCTCGGACGACCTGGCCAAGGCGCAGGCCGCGAAGTGTCCGAAGGGCAAGAAGCTCTCCATCGAGGCGTTCGACGACAACCAGCAGGCCCAGACCCGGCTGCGCTCGGGCGGTGTGGACGCGGTGTCCGCCGACTTCCCGGTCGCCGCGTACGCGGTGAAGACCTCCGGCGGCGGCAAGGACTTCGAGCTGGTCGGCGACCAGGTCGAGGCGGCCCCGTACGGCATCGCGGTCTCCAAGAAGGAGACGCAGCTGCGGGACGCCCTCCAGGCGGCGATGGACGCCGTCATCAAGAACGGCGAGTACCAGAAGATCCTCGAGAAGTGGGGCGCCCAGGACGGCGCCGTCAAGCAGTCCGTCATCAACGGCGGCAAGTGACCCGCGACCGACAGCAGCGGCCACCGAGAGGCACTATCCGTGACTGACATCGACAAGACGGCGGATCCGAAGGACACGCCCCCGGCCGGCGCCGAGGCCATCAAGGCCATCCCGGTCCGGCACTACGGACGGTACGTCACCGCCGTCATCGCGATCGCGGTCCTCGTCGCGATCGTCTACGCGTTCGCCCAGGGCAAGATCAACTGGCACGCCGTACCCGACTACTTCTTCGACGACCGGATCATGACCGGTGTCGGCAAGACCCTCCTGCTGACGGTCCTGTCGATGGTGATCGGCATCGTCGGCGGCATCGTCCTGGCGGTGATGCGGCTGTCGAAGAACCCGGTGACCTCGTCCATCGCCTGGTTCTACATCTGGTTCTTCCGCGGCACCCCGGTCCTGGTCCAGCTGTTCCTCTGGTTCAACCTGGGCCTGGTCTTCGAGTACATCAACCTGATGCCGATCTACAAGGACTACTGGTCGAGCTTCATGACGCCGCTGCTGACGGCGTTGCTCGGCCTGGGTCTGAACGAGGCCGCGTACATGGCCGAGATCTGCCGGGCCGGCCTGCTCGCGGTGGACGAGGGCCAGACCGAGGCGGCCCACGCGCTCGGCATGAGCCACGGCAAGACCCTGCGCCGGGTGGTCGTCCCGCAGGCGATGCGGGTGATCGTGCCGCCCACGGGCAACGAAGTGATCAACATGCTGAAGACGACCTCGCTCGTGGCGGCCGTCCAGTTCTCCGAACTCTTCCGCTACGCCCAGGACATCGGGCAGAACTCCGGCGCCCCGGTGGAGATGTACTTCCTCGCCGCGGCCTGGTACCTGATCATGACCTCGGTGCTGAGCGTGGGCCAGTACTACCTGGAGCGGTACTACGCCCGCGGCTCCAGCCGCACCCTCCCCCCGACCCCGTGGCAGAAGGTGAAGAGGCATCTGACGACCTTCTCCAGCAGGAAGGTCACGGCATGACCGACAAGCTGAGCAAGACGCAGGACGCCCGGCCGCGGAACGCGGTCCCGATGGTCAGGGCGGAGGGCGTGCACAAGTCCTTCGGCCAGGTCGAGGTGCTCAAGGGCATCGACCTGGAGGTGAAGCCGGGCGAGGTGTTCTGCCTGATCGGCCCCTCCGGCTCCGGGAAGTCGACCTTCCTGCGCTGCATCAACCACCTGGAGAAGATCAACGCCGGGCGGCTGTACGTCGACGGCGAGCTGGTCGGCTACCGCCAGCAGGGCGACAAGCTGTACGAGCTGCGCGACCGCGAGGTCGCCATGAAGCGCCGCGACATCGGCATGGTCTTCCAGCGCTTCAACCTGTTCCCGCACATGACGGCCGTGGAGAACGTCATGGAGGCGCCGGTCCAGGTGAAGGGCGCGAGCCGCGCCGAGGCCCGGGAGCGCGCGATGCAGTTGCTGGAGCGCGTGGGCCTGGCCGACCGGGCCGGGCACTACCCCTCCCAGCTCTCCGGCGGCCAGCAGCAGCGGGTGGCGATCGCCCGGGCCCTGGCGATGGAGCCGAAGCTGATGCTCTTCGACGAGCCGACCTCGGCCCTGGACCCGGAGCTGGTCGGTGACGTCCTGGACGTCATGCGGGACCTCGCCGAGTCCGGCATGACCATGGTCGTCGTCACCCACGAGATGGGCTTCGCCCGCGAGGTGGGCGACAGCCTGGTCTTCATGGACGGCGGTGTGGTGGTCGAATCCGGCCACCCCAGGGACGTCCTGACGAACCCGCGGCACGAGCGGACGCAGTCGTTCCTGTCCAAGGTCCTCTGAACCCGCGCGTGAGGGGCGGTACGGGTCTCCCGTACCGCCCCTCACCGCCGTCCGCCTACTTCAGCGCGAGCAGCAGCGTGTCCGACGGGGAGCACCACACCGGCCTGGCCTCGGCGAATCCCTTCTCGCGCAGCACGCGCGCGTGCCACCGCGCCGACGGCATGTCCCCGTCCGCGTGCTCGCCGTAGATCTCGAAGCGGCGGGCGGTCGGTCCGGCGAGGACCGGGTCCTCCGCCGCCAGCCGCCACCAGTCGGCCCAGTCCAGGGCGCCGTCCCGCCTGGCCTGTTCCATACGGGCGTGCCGCCGGGCGCGCTCGGCCTCGTTGATCCGGGGCGTGGTCTCGTCGATCATGTGGTCCGCGTTCATGAAGACACCGCCGTCGCGGACCAGCTCCGCGACCCGGCCGTAGAGGACCGCGAGGGGTTCGGCGTGCAGCCAGTGGAGGGCCGTCGCGGTGAGGACGGCGTCGTAGGAGTCGTACGGCAGCCGCGCCGGCCAGTCGGGGTCCTTGAGGTCGGCGGTGACGAGCCGGACGCGGTCGTCGCCGTCGAAGGTGCCGTGCGCGATGGCCAGCAGCGCCGGGTCCAGGTCGACACCGGTGCTGGTGGCCTCCGGGAAGCGGCGCAGCAGCCGGGCGGTGATGCTGCCGGTGCCGCAGGCCAGGTCGAGCACGCGCGGGGCGGGGCCCACGAGCGCCTCCACCATGTCGAGCATGATCCGGAAGCGCTCCTCGCGGTCCGGCATGTACCACTCCTGCTGCCGGTCCCAGCTCTCCTGCCAGGCCGCCCAGTCGGTCCCGGTACCCGTCGTCATGTGGAACACCGACTCCCCTCGGATTCGCGTAATACCCTGGAAGCACGACCGGCTCTTACCCGACCGCAGACACGACCATAAGACGCCCTCGTAAGGACTACAAGTGGAACTGGCCTATTACTCGGATTACGCCGTACGTCTCGTCAACAGCGAGGAGCCGGCCCGGGGCAAGGACACCCTGACCACGGTCGAGGCCGTCCGCGACCTCTTCGGCGTCAACGCGTCGGCCGCCCGCCGCGCCACGGACGCCGACGTCACCCGCTTCCGCTCGGTCCGGGGCCGGCTGCGCGCGGTCTTCGAGGCCGCCGACCAGGGCGACGAGACCCTGGCCGTGGACCTGCTGAACTCACTGCTGCTGGAGTTCCCGGTCAGCCCGCAGATCTCCGGGCACGACCACCGCGACGACGACGGCCGGCCGCTGTGGCACATGCACCTGGCCGACCACCCCTCCAACGCCACCGCCGGCTACGCGGCGATAGCGGCGATGGGCCTCGCCTTCCACCTCACCGAGTACGGCGTCGACCGCCTCGGCCTGTGCCAGGCGCCCCCGTGCCGCAACGCCTACCTGGACACCTCCACCAACCGCTCCCGCCGCTACTGCTCGGACCGCTGCGCCACCCGCGCCAACGTGGCCGCCTACCGGGCCCGCAAGCGCCTGGAGGCCGACCGGTCCGGCAGCAGCGGCCGGGCCGCCGAGAGCGCCCAGCGCAGCAGCGCGAGCGGCGACCGCTGACCGGCCCCCGCCGGCCGGAACCGGAACAGCGCCTTGCCCAGGATCAGTTCCTCGGGCACCACCCCGTAGTCCGTGCTGTCCCCGCCCGCGTACGGATTGTCCCCGAGCACCCACCAGCCGCCGTCGCGCCGCTCCACCGCCCGCTTGACCACCAGCAGGTCCTGCTGGAAGGGATGGCGCAGGGCCACCACGTCACCGGGCCGCACCGCGCCCCCGTACCGCACCAGCAACCGGTCCCCGTGGTGCAGCGTGGGCACCATGGACGGGCCGGTCACCTCTGCCAGCCCGAAGGGCGCCACCGCCCTCCCCCGCTCGGTCTCCTGCGACAGTTCCGGCATCCCCGGCACCTCCCCGGTCCGTTCCTCCACCAGTCTCAGTCTCACCCTGGACTTTTGTCCTAAGCCCTAGGGGGCAGCCGAGAAATCGCGTTCCTCAGGGAGTAATGTCGCACCTGAGAAGACGATCACGAGGAAGGAATGCTCCATGCTTTCCCGCCTGTTTGCCCCCAAGGTCAAGGTCAGCGCCCACTGCGACCTGCCCTGCGGCGTGTACGACCCGGCCCAGGCCCGCATCGAGGCGGAGTCGGTGAAGGCCGTCCAGGAGAAGATGGCCGGCAACGCCGACCCGCACTTCCAGGCCCGCGCCACCGTCATCAAGGAGCAGCGCGCCGAGCTGGCGAAGCACCACGTCTCCGTCCTGTGGAGCGACTACTTCAAGGCCCCGCACTTCGAGAAGTACCCGGAGCTGCACCAGCTGGTCAACGACGCCCTGAAGGCCCTCTCGGCCGCCAAGGCGTCCACCGACCCGGCGACGGGCCAGAAGGCCCTGGACTACATCGAGCAGATCGCCAAGATCTTCTGGGAGACCAAGCAGGCCTGACCGCCCGCCCCTCCCCCGCACCCGGCCCGCGCCACCGCGAGCCGGGTGCGGTGCTTTCCGGCGGGGCGCGAGACCCCTCGGCGACTTCCCGCCCCGGCCGGGCGGTGCTGTGCGAAGCTGGGCGGGTGAGCGTCCTGGAGGATCTGAGACGGCTGCGGCGCGTGCGCGACCGCATGGACCGGGAGTACGCCGAACCGCTCGACATGACCGAGCTGGCCCGCGACGCCCTGATGTCCCCGGGCCACTTCCAGCGCAGCTTCCGCAAGGCGTTCGGCGAGACGCCGTACGGCTATCTCATGACCCGCCGGATCGAGCGCGCCAAGGCGCTGCTGCGCCGGGGCGACCTGACCGTCACCGAGGTGTGCCTCGCCGTCGGCTGCGCCTCCCTCGGCTCCTTCAGCTCCCGTTTCACCGAGCTGGTCGGCGAGACACCGAGCGCCTACCGGGCCCGCGACCACGAGGAGAGCGCGGCGATCCCGCCCTGCGTGGCCCGCAGGCTGACCCGGCCGCGCCGCCGTCCGTACTGAGGCACGGCGCGGCGGCTCGCTCTAGGGTGGGCCCATGGACGTGAAACTCGCGCAGTGCTTCCTCGCGGTGGACGACCACGACAAGGCCATCGCCTTCTACCGCGATGTCCTCGGCATGGAGATCCGCAACGACGTGGGCTTCGAGGGGATGCGCTGGGTGACCGTGGGCTCCCCGCTCCAGCCGGACGTGGAGATCGTGCTGGAGCCCCCGGACGCGAGCCCGGACGCCTCTCCGGCGGACAAGCAGGCCCTCAACGAACTCCTCGCCAAGGGCCTGCTGCGCGGGGTCATCTTCACCACCCCGGACTGCGACGCGCTGTACGAGCGGGTGCGGGAGGCCGGCGCCGACGTCCTCCAGGAGCCGATGGACCAGCCGTACGGGGTCCGGGACTGCGCCTTCCGGGACCCGGCGGGCAACCAGCTCCGCTTCCTCGAACGCCCGGCGTCCTGACCCGGCGGCCGGTCCGGTCCGGGGCCGCCGGGCGGCTCAGCCCCAGGGCTCCACGTTCACCACGGCCTGAACCGGCAGCGGACCGTACAGGTGCGGGAACTCCTCCCCGCCCGGCTCGGCGGACTCGTGGCGCACCGGCGCCCCGGCCAGGGCGGGGTCCACGACGAGGACGACCAGCTCGTCCGGGCCGTCGTAGCCGCCGTAGAGGAACGCGGCGACGCCCGGCAGCTGCTCACGGCTGGAGAAGTGGATGAAGCCCTCCTCCTCGAGGCTGCGGCCCCGGGTGGAGCGTTCGTAGACACCTCGCTCGCGCGCCGCTTCCCACAGGGAGCGTTCGGTGATGTGGAGGATGTACGGCAGTTTCGGCATGCGCCCACGCTACGGCGTCCCCCGCCACCGGCCGCCCGGTGCGCGGCCTTGGGGCCTCCCGGGCGCGCGGCCGCCGCCGTCCCCGGCACCGGCGGACCGGCCGGGGCCGGGAGCCGGGCCCCGAACGGGTTCGGCGGACCGTTCCGTGCCGGGGCCGCCGGAGCCGGTGTACGCCTCGCAGTCGGGGTCGCGGCACGGGCCGGGGCCCCAGACCGGCACCCAGGCGCCCAGCGTCTTGTGCCGCTTGACGACCTTCTCCACCGGCTGCCCGCAGACCGGACAGACGGGTTCCTCGCTGGCCATGACCTCAGCGTAGGCGGCCTCGTCGCATCCCGCCCCACGGGAAGCGTTGGCCCCGCACACTGTGGGGGTGTGCGGGGCCGCCTGACCGGAGCCCCCGACGGCCGTGCGGGGTCAGGAGCCACACGGGCCGGGAACTCCGGGTTCTCCTCGGCCGCCGGGCGGCGGCCCTCAGTTGGTGCGCCGGGTGACGAACTCGGCGAGCGCCAGCAGGCCGCCCGCCGCCTCCGGGTCGGGGACCGCGCGGGCCAGTTCCTGCATGGCCCGGGCCATCCGGTCGGCCGCCTCGGCCTGCGCCCAGTCCCGGCCGCCGGCCCGCTCCACCGCCAGGGCCGTACGCGCGATCTCCCCGGCCTCCGCCTCCTCGCCGAGGTACGGCTTGGCGTACAGCGCGGCCAGCTCGGACGCCCCCGGCGTGCCGGAGGTGAGTGCCGCCACCACCGGCAGGGACTTCTTGCGGGCGGCGAGATCCGCGCCGGCCGGCTTGCCGGTGTGCCCCGGGTCTCCCCATATGCCGATCACGTCGTCGATCAGCTGGAAGGCGAGCCCGGCCTGGCGGCCGAAGCCGTCCAGCGCGGCCACCTCCTCCGCGCCGGCTCCCGCGTACAGCGCGCCGACCGCGCAGGCGCAGCCCAGCAGTGCGCCGGTCTTGGCCTCGGCCATGGTGAGCACCTCGTCCAGGGTCACCGCGTCCGGGGCGCGCTGCTCCAGGTCGGTGTCGGCGTGCTGGCCCTCGCACAGCTCCACCACACAGGCCGCGAGCCGGGCCGCGGCCTGGACGGAGGCCGGGTGCGGGTCCTCGGCGAGCAGCCGCAGGGCCAGCGCCTGGAGGGCGTCCCCGGCGAGGATCGCGTCGGTGTCCCCGAACACGGTCCAGGCCGTCGGCCGGTGTCTGCGGGTGGTGTCCCGGTCCATCACGTCGTCGTGCAACAGCGTGAAGTTGTGGACCAGTTCGACCGCCGCGGCGGCCCGGACCGCCGCCGCCCGGGCCGCCGGCCCGCCGAGCGCCGCGGCCGCCGCCAGCACGAGCGCCGGTCTGATCGCCTTGCCCGCGTTGCCCGCCGCCGGTGTGCCGTCGGCGTGCTGCCAGCCGAAGTGGTAGAGCCCGATCCGGCGCATGGCGCCCGGCAGCGACTCCACGGCCGCGCGCAGCTCCGGATAGACCAGGGCCCGGGTGCGCTCCAGCTGCGCCAGCGCCTCCTGCCCGTCGAGCGGACCGGCGGCCCCGGTCGTCTCCCGGGGCTCCCCCGCCGTGCCGGCGTCCGGCACACCGGGGGCGCGCTCGTCGGTCTCCGTCATGTACTCGGCCATGCCTCCCCCTCGCCAGGTCCGGGCGAGCCGGTGTCACCGGGCCGCCCGGACGCGTTCCCCGAGGGCCTACCCGTCCCGGCGGCCGGAGACACGGCCGCTACGTGCGGAAACGTCACCTCCACCGGCCGATCTCGACGTTCTCCAGGACACCGAGCGCGTCGGGCACCAGAACGGCGGCCGAGTAGTACGCCGTCACCAGGTACTTGATGATCGCCTGTTCGTTGATGCCCATGAAGCGCACGGACAGGCTCGGTTCGATCTCGTCCGGGATGCCGGACTGCCGCAGACCGATCACGCCCTGCTCGGACTCGCCGGTGCGCATGGCGATGATGGAGGTCGTACGGGCCGCGCTGATGGGGATCTTGTTGCACGGGTAGATCGGCACCCCGCGCCAGGTGGGGATGCGGTTGCCCCCGATGTCGATGGTCTCCGGCACCAGGCCCCGCTTGTTCAGTTCGCGGCCGAACGCGGCGATCGCGCGCGGGTGGGCCAGGAACAGCTTGGTGCCCCGGCGGCGGCTGAGCAGCTCGTCCAGGTCGTCCGGGCTGGGCGCGCCGTCGTGCGGCTGGATCCGCTGGTCGTACTCGCAGTTGCTGAGCAGACCGAACTCGGGGTTGTTGACCAGCTCGTGTTCCTGGCGCTCCTTCAGCGCCTCGACCGTGAGCCGCAGCTGCTGCTCGGTCTGGTTCATCGGCTGGTTGTAGAGGTCGGCCACGCGCGAGTGGATGCGCAGGACGGTCTGGGCGATGCTCAGTTCGTACTCGCGGGGCCGCGGCTCGTAGTCCACGAAGGTGTGCGGGATGTCGGGTTCACCGGAGTGGCCGGCCGCCAGCTCGACTTCCTTCTCGCCGTACTTGTTGGTCCGCTGCCGGGGGATCGAGCGCAGCCGTTCGAGGTGGGCCCGCAGCGAGTCGGAGCGCTCCGCGATCTGCTGGAAGTCCTGCCGGCTGAGGACCAGCACCGTGGTCGCGGTGTCCGCGCGGACGGTGTACTCCCAGATGGCCTCCGGGTCGAGCAGCGCCTGGTCGCCGAAGTAGGCGCCGTCGGCGAGGACCCCGAGGACGGCGTCGTCGCCGTAGGGACCCGTGCCGATCTTCTCCACCCGGCCGTGGGCGAGCAGGTACACCACGTCGGTCCGGTGGCCGAAGTCGGCGATCACCTCGCCGGGCGCGATCTCGCGCTGCCGGCAGCGCCGGGCCAGTTCCGTGAGCACCTCCTCGTCCTCGTACGACCGCAGGGCCGGCAGCTCGCCCAGTTCGTTCGGGATGACCTCGACCTGGTCCCCGGTCTTCACGAAGGTGATGCGGCCGTCGCCGACGGAGTAGGTGAGCCGCCGGTTCACCCGGTAGGTGCCGCCCTGGACGTCGACCCAGGGAAGCGTGCGCAGCAGCCAGCGGGAGCTGATCTCCTGCATCTGCGGTACGGACTTGGTGGTGGTGGCCAGGTTCCGCGCTGCCGCCGTCCCGAGGGACTGCTGCGGCCTGTCCGGATCGGTGCGGACCTCTTCGCCTACCGACATAAAGTAATGCCCTCCCATGTATGCCCGGTGCCGCAGTGCACCGGGCACCGGTCTCACGTCCGAGCCTCCCAGCACGCGCCGTGTCCGCGCCATTACCCGAAAGAGCGGGAATGGATCATCGGATTACCGGGCAGAAAGAGGGACTTCGCTCCGGCTCCCACGGCTTCCGCCGCTGTCCGGATCGGCTCGCACACCGTACGAACGAAGTGTTCCGGGTCGTCCGGTTTCGGTAGAAGCAGGCAGGACATCCGGCCGCGCCGCGTGGCCGGACGGGCACGGCACGAAGGAGTCGGGCATGGCCCCACCCATGTCGGCGAGCGAGTTCCTGGACGCGCTCCGGGACGAGGGCGTGACGGTCGTCGAGGTCGGCGACTGGCGGGAACACAACCGCGATCACATGGGCCCCTGGGGGCCCGTGCACGGTGTGATGATCCACCACACGGTGACCCGGGGCGGCGAGCGGACGGTGGAGCTGTGCCGCGACGGCCACCCGGACCTGCCGGGCCCGCTGTGCCACGGCGTGATCACCAAGGACGGCCGGGTCCACCTGGTCGGCTACGGCCGCACCAACCACGCCGGGCTCGGCGACGACGAGGTACTGCGAGCGGTGATCGCGGAGAAGGGACTGCCGCCGGACAACGAGGCGAACACCGACGGCAACCGGCACTTCTACGGCTTCGAGTGCGAGAACCTCGGTGACGGGGAGGACCCGTGGCCGGACGAGCAGCTGGAGGCGATCGTCCGGGCCTCCGCGGCACTGTGCCGCCGCCACGGCTGGACGCAGCGGTCGGTCATCGGCCACCTGGAGTGGCAGCCGGGGAAGGTGGATCCACGCGGGTTCACGATGCGCTCGCTGAGGCGGCGGGTGCGGGAACGGCTGAAGGGCTAGGCACCCGGGGGCCGAGCCGGCCGCGGGTCCGCCTGCCGCCGGCCGTGCCGCCGGGCCCGGCGGCGGGTGCGCCCGGGCGCCCGCCCCGGCGACAATGGAGCCGTGACCAGCCCCGGCCCGCTCGCTCCCCGCCTCCCCTCGCCCCTCCAGGAGGTGCGGGACGGCCGGTTCGAACGCCGTGGGCTCCGGCTGCTGCTCAAGCGGGACGATCTCATCCACCCCCACCTCGTCGGCAACAAGTGGCGCAAGCTGGTGCCGAACATCGCGGCGGCCGGCGGCCGGCCCCTGGTCACCTTCGGCGGGGCCTACTCCAACCACCTGCGGGCCACCGCCGCCGCCGGCCGGCTGCTGGGCCTGCCCACCACGGGCGTGGTGCGCGGCCAGGAGCTGGCCGGCCGCCCGCTCAACCCGTCCCTGGCCCGGTGCGCGGCCGACGGCATGCGGCTGCACTTCGTCGACAGATCGACGTACCGCCGCAAAACCGAGCCGGAAACCCTGGCCGGGATCCTGCGCGCGGCCGGCGCCGAGGGGGCGTACGTCGTCCCCGAGGGCGGCAGCAACGCCGAGGCGGTGCGCGGCTGCCGGGCGCTGGGCGCGGAGCTGCGCGGCCGGGCCGGGGTCGTCGCGGTCGCGTGCGGCACCGGCGGCACCCTCGCCGGCCTCGCCGCCGGTCTGGCGGCCGGGGAGCGCGCGCTCGGCATACCGGTCCTGAAGGGCGGCTTCCTGGAAGCCGACGTACAGGCCCTGCAGGAACGTGCCTTCGGCGCCCGTACCGGCGACTGGTCCCTGGACGAGCGCTTCCACTGCGGCGGGTACGCGCGCACCACGCCCGAACTGGAGGCTTTCGCACGCGACTTCGAACAGCGGCACGGGCTGCCGGTGGAACGTCTCTATGTCGCCAAGTTGCTGTACGGACTCGTCGCCCTCGCCGAAGAGGGCGCCTTCGCGCGCGGGAGCACGATCGCCGCCGTCGTCACCGGGCGGCCGTTCCCGGAGCCCGCCGAAACCGTCCCGGACCGCTAACCGGCCTCCCTGAAGGCCGCCGCCTCCTCCAGGTCCAGGCGCCGGAGCAGGGCGCGCAGCATCTCGTCGTCGATGTAGCGGTGGTCGCGGAGCCGGACGAAGACCTCGCGCTCGGCGCTGATCATCTCCCGGGACAGCCGTCGGTAGGTGTCGTCCACGGACTCGCCGGTGACCGGGTTGACCTGGCCGAGCCGCTCCCAGACGGCGTTGCGGCGGCGCTCCAGGACGATCCGCAGCCGGTCGACCAGCGGCGGCGGCAGCGCGTTGCGCTCGTCGGAGAGCAGGTCGTCGAGCCGGGCCTCGGCGGCCCGCGACGCCTGTGCCTGGGCGTTGGCCTCGGCGAGGGTCTCGGCCTGCCGGTCGCGGCCGGGGAACCGCAGCAGCCGGATGAGCGGCGGCAGTGTCACGCCCTGCACCACGAGCGTGCCGATGACGGTGGTGAAGGTCAGGAAGAGGATCAGGTTGCGGGGGCCGTCGGCCATGGTCGACGGGATGGCGAAGGCGATGGCCAGCGACACCACCCCGCGCATGCCCGCCCACGAGGTGACCATCGCGCCCCGCCACGTGGGGTTCTCCTCGCGCGCGCGGATCCGCGCCGACAGCAGCCGGGGCAGGAAGGTGGCCGGGTAGACCCAGACGAACCGGGCCACCACGACGACCAGGAAGACGGCGACCGCGTACCACGCCGCGGCAGGACCCTCGTACTCCCCGAGCCGCTTGAGGACGATCGGCAGCTGGAGGCCGATCAGGGCGAACACCGCCGACTCCAGCACGAAGGCGACCATCTTCCACACCGCCTCCTCCTGGAGCCGGGTGGCGAAGTCGACCTCCCAGGCGCGGTGACCGAGGTAGAGGGCGACGACCACGACGGCGAGCACACCGGAGGCGTGCGACTGCTCCGCGACCCCGTAGGCGACGAACGGGATCAGCAGCGACAGCGTGTTCTGCAGCAGGGGTTCGGTGAGGTGGGTGCGCAGCCAGTGCAGGGGCGCCATGAGGACCAGACCGATCCCGACCCCGCCGACCGCGGCGAGCGCGAACTCGCCGATGCCGCCCGCCCAGGTGGCGCCCTCGCCGACGGCGGCGCCGAGTGCCACCTTGTAGGCGGTGATCGCGGTGGCGTCGTTCAGCAGGGACTCGCCCTGGAGGATCGTGGTGATCCGGGAGGGCAGGCCGACCCGGCGCGCGACCGCCGTGGCGGCCACCGCGTCCGGGGGCGCCACCACCGCGCCCAGCACCAGCGCGGCGGGCAGCGGCAGCCCGGGGACGATCGCGTAGGCGGCCCAGCCGACGACGACGGTCGCGAAGAGGACGTAGCCGACCGAGAGCAGCGCCACCGGCCGCAGCTGCGCCCGCAGGTCGAGGTAGGAGCTGTCGCTCGCCGAGGTGTACAGCAGCGGGGGCAGCAGCAGCGGAAGGACGACGTGCGGGTCCAGGGTGTAGGACGGCACGCCGGGGATGTAGGAGACCGCGAGGCCGACGGCGACCAGCAGCAGCGGAGCCGGCGCGGGGGTGCGCCGGGCGGCCGCGGCCACCGCCGCGCTGCCCGCCACCAGCAACAGCAGGGGCATTACGTCCAAGGTCCTCGCCCACCCTCTTTTTCCGCGCGGTCATCCGCACACAAGTCGTAATCTGGCAATCATGAAACAGTGCACGCACGCCGACGCGCTGCCGCACCCGGAACCGGAGCCGCTCGCCGGGACGTGCCCGGAGTGCCTGCGGGACGGCACCCACCCGGTGCAGCTGCGGCTGTGCCTCACCTGCGGTCACGTCGGCTGCTGCGACTCCTCGCCGGGTCGGCACGCGACGGAGCACTACGCGCGCACCGGGCATCCGGTGATGCGGACCTTCGAACCCGGCGAGGACTGGCGGTGGTGCTTCGTGGACCACGTGCTCGTATGACCCGCGCTCGTGTGACACTGCTTGTGGCGGCTTCCGCACGACGGTTCGAGCATCTGACGTCTGGGTACGTCAATCCGGCGCGCGCTCTTCCCATTTGGGCCCACCCACCCTCTAGACACGGAGCGTATCCGGAGTTTTACTGTGAGTGACGCCAGGGGGTTGGGGTCCCGGGGACAGGAATGTTCGGAGCGCGATAGCGTCACCGCTTGAACCACGTACGCGTTACCCCGGGGGGCGACTCTCGGCCCCCGTAAAGCTTGTACCACCATGGAGGTGAGGGTGTCCCAGATCGCAGGCGAGCCCGCGGCGAACCAGGACTTCGTGGAAGTCCGGCTGCCGGCTGCGGGTGCCTACCTGTCGGTGCTGCGGACGGCCACGGCCGGTCTGGCGGCCCGCTTGGACTTCACCCTGGACGAGATCGAGGATCTGCGCATCGCCGTGGACGAGGCCTGCGCGATCCTGCTCCAGCAAGCCGTGCCCGGCTCGGTGCTCAGCTGTGTCTTCCGCCTCGTCGACGACTCGCTGGAAGTGACGGTGTCGGCGCCGACCACGGACGGCCACGCCCCCTCGCGGGACACGTTCGCCTGGACCGTGCTGTCGGCCCTCGCGGGCAAGGTCTCGTCCGCCGTGGACGAGGACAAGACGGTGTCGATCAGTCTCTACAAACAGCGTGGCGTCGGCCCCGGGCCGGCGTGAGGAACGGGGACGGGCCGGTGCGGGACGAAGAGCGCGGCACACGGGAGCTGCCGACCGGGGACGGGGGAGCCCCCTGGTCGGGTGACGCCGAGACCTCCGGGGCCGACCCCCGGGAGGGATCCCGGCGCATGGCGGACGGCATCGACGGCATCCCCGAGCAGGCCAGGTCCCACCCGGAGGGCGGCTCCGCGCGGGCCGACGGTGACGCTGCCGGACAGGGCACGCCGCCGACGGCACACGACGGCGCCGCGTCCACCGTCCGCGCGGGGGCGAGGGCTCGTGGAAGGGGTACGGGCGGGACGATGAGCGAGCACGAGCGACACGCCGAGGACGAGACGCCGGACACGGAGTCCGTGCGGGCCGTGCAGCACGACGCCCAGGACCGCAGCGGGGCGCGGGCGCTGTTCGTCCAGTTGCGCTCGCTGCCCGACGGCAGCCCTCAGTACGCGGAGCTGCGCAATCAGCTCGTCCGTATGCACCTGCCGCTCGTGGAGCACCTGGCGCGCCGCTTCCGCAACCGCGGCGAGCCGCTGGACGACCTCACCCAGGTCGCCACGATCGGTCTGATCAAGTCCGTCGACCGGTTCGACCCCGAGCGCGGGGTGGAGTTCTCCACGTACGCCACCCCGACCGTCGTCGGCGAGATCAAGCGGCACTTCCGCGACAAGGGCTGGGCGGTCCGCGTGCCGCGCCGGCTCCAGGAACTGCGGCTCTCGCTGACCACCGCGACGGCCGAGCTGTCCCAGCTGCACGGCCGGTCCCCGACCGTGCACGAGCTGGCCGAGAAGCTGGCCATCTCGGAGGAGGAGGTCCTGGAGGGCCTGGAGTCGGCGAACGCGTACTCCACGCTGTCCCTGGACGTCCCCGACACGGACGACGAGTCGCCGGCGGTCGCCGACACCCTGGGCGCGGAGGACGAGGCGCTGGAGGGCGTGGAGTACCGCGAGTCCCTCAAGCCCCTGCTGGAGGACCTGCCGCCGCGCGAGAAACGGATCCTGCTGCTGCGCTTCTTCGGGAACATGACCCAGTCGCAGATCGCGCAGGAGGTCGGCATCTCCCAGATGCACGTCTCCCGGCTGCTGGCCCGCACCCTGGCCCAGCTGCGGGAGAAGCTCCTCGTGGAGGAGTGAGCCCGGCCGCCCGCCCGGCGCGGTGAACCCCGGCCCCGCTTCGTGGCCCCCGCCCCCGTGGATCCATCCCGGTCGGCCCGTGAGCCCTGCCTCGTGCGCCCCGCCGGCGGTTCCTACTCGGCCCGGCCCGGCCCCTTGATCCCGAGGGCCCGGGTCGTCTCGCCGTTGACGAGGAGGACCAGCGCGGCGATGGCGACCGCGGCGAGGGCGACACCGGCCGGGATGGCCATGCTGTCGGCCTGGACCAGGCTGTAGGCCACCGGGAGCGCCATGAGCTGGGTGATCACCGCGGGTCCACGGCTCCAGCCGCGCCGCAGCAGCAGCCCGCGCGCGGCGAGCAGCGGCAGCAGCGCGAGCACGATCAGGGTGATGCCGAGGGTCACGGCCTGCTGGCGGTCGTCCGGTTCACCGGTGACCCCGCGGACGAGCACCCACAGGCCGCCGGCCACCAGCACGGCGCCCTCCAGCGCGGCCAGCACCGCCGCGTACGTCAGCCGGCGCGGACGAGGCCCCTCGGCCGCGGCCGGCTCGGCGGTGGCGGGGGCGGGGTTCTGCTGACTGCTCACCCCTGAAGGGTAGCCGTCACGCCCCGGCGGCGGCCCGGGACCCGGCGGGACGCGCCCGGCGAGCGTGGCCAGGCTCACGTCCCCGCTTCTTACCGGACCCCTACCTCGGTCTGGGCCGAATACCCCCCAGTAGGTACGCTGCCATGCATGCGTGCACTTCTCGTGGTCAATCCGGCGGCTACCACCACAAGCGCACGCAGACGTGATGTGCTCATCCACGCGCTGGCGAGCGAGATGAAGCTGGAGGCGGTCACCACCGAGTACCGCGGCCACGCCCGCGACCTCGGCCGGCAGGCGGCGGAGAGCGACGACATCGACCTGGTGGTGGCGCTCGGCGGCGACGGCACGGTCAACGAGGTCGTCAACGGCCTCCTGCACGCCGGCCCGGACCCGGAGCACCTTCCCGGTCTGGCCGTCGTCCCCGGTGGGTCCACCAACGTCTTCGCCCGGGCCCTGGGCCTGCCCAACGATCCCGTCGAGGCCACCGGCGCGCTGCTGGACGCGCTGCGCGACGGCACCGAGCGGATCGTCGGACTCGGGCTGACGTCGGGGCCGCCGGGCAGCGAGGACGAGGCGGTGCCGGCCCGCTGGTTCACCTTCAACGCCGGGCTCGGCTTCGACGCGGGCGTGGTGGGCCGGGTCGAGCAGCAGCGCGAGCGCGGGAAGAAGTCGACGCACGCCCTGTACGTCCGGCAGGTGGTCCGGCAGTTCCTGGGCGAGCCCAACCGCCGGAACGGCACGATCACCCTCGAACGGCCCGGCGCGGATCCCGTGGAGGACCTCGTCGTCGCCATAGTCTCGAACACGTCGCCGTGGACGTATCTCGGCAACCGCCCCATGTACACGTCGCCCAAGGCGTCGTTCGACACCGGCATCGACGTGCTGGGTCTCAGCCGCCTGTCGACGGCCGCGGTTGCCCGGTATGGCACCCAGTTGCTCACTTCGTCCCCCGAGCGCGGACCGCACGGCAAGCACGCGTTCTCCCTCCATGATCTGGATCGGTTCACCTTGCATTCGAAGGTGCCGCTGCCCCTCCAGATGGACGGTGACCACCTCGGGCTGCGCACGAGCGTGACGTTCACAGGCGTACGCCGTGCACTGCGTGTGATTGTGTGAGCGGAACGGGCAAAAGTCCTTTCACTCGAACGTTTAGGCCAGGATCCACCCCATGGAAGTACGGCTGTGACCTAGTCGACACCGAGGAATCAAAAAAAACTTTCCGGAAGGGGTTGTATCCGTCGCCGAGGTTTGCGAGTCTCTACGTGGCGATCGGGACGGCCCGCAACACCGGCCTCCACTGATCACCGGAACCCCTCTTCAAACCAAGGACCACGCCGGGTGTGAACTCGGCGGTCGGCCCTTCACCTGTTGGGGGATTCGTGAAAGCGTTCACATTCACAAGCAACCTGCACGTAATACCAAGGAGAGGTAGCAGCCATGGACTGGCGTCACAACGCCGTTTGCCGCGAGGAAGACCCCGAGCTCTTCTTCCCCATCGGCAACACCGGTCCTGCGCTGCTGCAGATCGAGGAAGCCAAGGCCGTCTGCCGTCGCTGCCCGGTGATCGAGCAGTGTCTGCAGTGGGCGCTTGAGTCCGGCCAGGACTCCGGCGTCTGGGGTGGTCTCAGCGAGGACGAGCGCCGTGCCATGAAGCGCCGCGCCGCCCGCAACCGGGCCCGTCAGGCCTCCGCCTGACATACCCACCCCTGCTGACAGCCTGAGCTTGGCGGCGCGCACAGCACGTACGCATCTCCCGCCCCCGAGCCGCAGCGCGCAGTTCCCCCGGAGCGCTTAGCGATACAAGCAGAGCAGCAACGAGCATCAGCCTCGGACCAATGGCGGTCCGGGGCTTTTTGCTGTGCCCGGGGCGTCGCCGGCGCGGGCGCCGGCCGGGGCGGTGCCTACTTCTGGGCCCGCACCGGGATGTCGAGGATCACCCGGGTCCCCCGCCCGGCCGCCGGCACCATGTCGAAGGATCCGCCCAACTCCCCCTCCACCAGCGTCCGTACGATCTGCAGACCGAGGTTTCCCGAGCGGTGCGGGTCGAAGCCCTCGGGCAGACCGACGCCGTCGTCCTGGACGGTGACCAGCAGCCGGGCCTCCTTGGTGGTGCCGCCACGCACCGCGGAGACCTCGACCGTGCCGGTGTCGCCCTCGCGGAAACCGTGTTCCAGGGCGTTCTGCAGGACCTCGGTGAGGACCATGGACAGCGGGGTGGCGACCTCGGCGTCGAGTATGCCGAACCGCCCGGTGCGGCGGCCGGTCACCTTGCCCGGCGAGATCTCCGCGACCATGGCCAGCACCCGGTCCGCGATGTCGTCGAACTCCACCCGCTCGTCCAGGTTCTGGGAGAGCGTCTCGTGCACGATGGCGATGGAGCCGACCCGGCGGACCGCCTCCTCCAGGGCCTCCCGGCCGCGCTCGGACTCGATGCGCCGGGCCTGGAGCCGCAGCAGGGCCGCGACCGTCTGGAGGTTGTTCTTCACCCGGTGGTGGATTTCCCGGATGGTGGCGTCCTTGGTGATCAACTCGCGCTCTCGGCGCCGCAGTTCGGTGACGTCCCGGAGCAGCACCAGCGAACCGATGCGGATGCCCTTGGGCTTGAGCGGGATGGCCCGGAACTGGATGACGCCGTCGTGCGCCTCGATCTCGAACTCGCGCGGCGCCCAGCCGCTGGCCACCTTGGCCAGCGCCTCGTCCACCGGGCCGCGGGTGGGGGCGAGTTCGGCGGTGGTCTGCCCGAGGTGGTGACCGACCAGGTCGGCGGCGAGGCCGAGCCGGTGGTAGGCGGACAGGGCGTTCGGGGAGGCGTAGTGGACGACGCCGTCCGCGTCCAGCCGGATGAGGCCGTCGCCGACGCGCGGGGAGGCGTCCATGTCGACCTGCTGGCCGGGGAACGGGAAGGAGCCGGCCGCGATCATCTGCGCGAGGTCGGAGGCGCTCTGGAGGTAGGTCAGCTCCAGGCGGCTCGGGGTGCGCACGGTGAGCAGGTTGGTGTTCCGGGCGATCACGCCGAGGACGCGGCCCTCCCGCCGTACCGGGATCGACTCGACCCGTACGGGAACCTCCTCGCGCCACTCCGGATCGCCCTCGCGCACGATCCGGCCCTCGTCCAGCGCCGCGTCCAGCATGGGCCGCCGGCCGCGCGGGACCAGGTGGCCGACCATGTCGTCCTGGTACGAGGTCGGGCCGGTGTTGGGCCGCATCTGGGCCACCGAGACGTACCGCGTGCCGTCCCGGGTGGGGACCCAGAGCACCAGGTCGGCGAAGGAGAGGTCGGAGAGCAGCTGCCACTCCGAGACCAGCAGGTGCAGCCACTCGAGGTCGGAGTCGTCCAGGGCGGTGTGCTGGCGTACGAGTTCGTTCATGGAGGGCACGTGTGCGAGCGTACCCGGGGCCTCACGATGGCCGGAAAAACACCCGCGGGCCGCGGCGCCTGGAAGGGACCCTCAACCCTCACCGGCACCGCAGCCCGGAGCATCAACGGCCGTGGGGTGTGCGGTCCCGGTCGGCCGAAGGTCGAGGAGCCGGGGCAGTCAGGGCAGAGAGCACCGGATCCTCGGTCCGCCTTCCTGTGCGGGGAAGACGGAGGCTTGTTGTTCGATTCTGGACTAGACCAGTACGGCGTGTCCATGGCGTGGAAGGCGTCCGTGCGCGGAGGCCGTGGCACGCGATGCCACGCAGCCTAGCCCGCCCGGGTCAGTCGTGGGGCCAGATGGCCATGGCAATTTCCGCGAGTGCTTCCAGTTCCTCCCGGCGTGCGCCGTCGCGGGCCTGCTGGGACATGCCCTGGAGCATGGCACCGGCATGGCGGGCGAGGGCGGCGGCGTCGGTGCCGGGCGGCAGCAGCCCGGCCGCGACGTCCGTCCGGATCCGGGACTCCAGGGCCGCGATGTTGGCGTTGCGCCGCTCCCGCAGCAGCGCCTCCACCTCGGGGTTGGTGCAGTTGGTGGCGGCGTGGATGATCATGCAACCGTGGGGATGGGCCGGGTCGGTGTACCGGGCGGCGGCCTCGCGCAGCACGCGCTCGACGCCCTCGCGGGCCGTGGGCTCCTCGGCGAGGGCGCGATCGGCGAAGGCGCCGTGGCCGCCGGCGTAGACGCGGACGACCTCGTCGAAGAGGGACCGCTTGTCCCCGAAGGCCGCGTACAGGCTGGGGGCGCCGATCCCCATGACGCGGGTGAGGTCGGAGACCGAGGTGGCTTCGTACCCCCGCTCCCAGAAGGCCGTCAGCGCCTTCTCCAGCGCCGTGGCCCGGTCGAAGGAGCGCGGCCTGCCCCGCGTCCGGCCCGCGCCGCCGCTCTTCGCCTGCGTGTCCTGCCCCGTCGCCATGGACACCATTTTATAGCGAGCCCTAGAAAAATGTCGGCGGGGTGGTGTACGGTTTTTTTGTAACGACCGCTAGACAAATCTGGAGGGGCGGCCATGGGTGCGCTGACAGGGAAGACGGCGCTGGTCACGGGGGCGAGCCGGGGTATCGGGCGGGGCATCGCCGAGCGGCTGGGGCGTGACGGGGCACGGGTGGCGGTGCACTACGGCACCAACGCGAAGGCGGCCGGGGAGACGGTGGCCGCGATCGAGGCGGCGGGCGGCTCGGCGTTCGCGATCGGCGTGGAGCTGGGCACCCCCCAGGACGCGGAGCGGCTGTGGGAGGAGTTCGACCGGCACGCGGACGGGCTGGACATCCTGGTGCACAACGCGGGCATCGGCACCGCGGGCTCTTTCGAGGAGATCAAGGAAGAGGAGTACGACCGGCTGTTCGCGGTGAACGTGAAGGCCCCGTTCTTCCTGACCCGGCTCGGCGCGGACCGGCTGCGCGACGGCGGGCGGGTGGTGAACATATCGTCCGGCCTGGCGCGGACCGCCGCGATGCCCCACCTCATGGCCTACTCGATGACCAAGGCGGCGCTGGACGTCTTCACCCGGGACCTGTCCAAGCTGCTCGGCCCCCGCGGGATCACGGTGAACTCGGTGGCGCCCGGGATCATCGACACCGACAACACCGCGGACTTCCTGCACGGCACGGAGGACGGTCAGGCCTGGGCCACCGCGCTGTCGGCACTGGGACGCGTGGGAACGCCGGCGGACGTCGCCGACGTCGTGGCCTTCCTGGTCTCGGAGGACGGGCGCTGGGTGACCGGTCACTGGCTGGACGCGACAGGGGGTTCCCTCAGCTGAGAGTTTCCCGGACCTTCCCCGCTTCTTTCCGCGCCTCGGGACCCCGCCTCTGTTAGATTGGTCTAAACCACATAGAGAGCACAGAGCCCACTTCAGAACGGCAGGCCCAGCGTGGAAGTTGTCATCGTTCCGGACGCCGCGGCGGGCGGCGAGCTGATCGCCGAGGCCATGGCCCAGCTGCTGCGACGCAAGCCCGACGCCCTGCTCGGCGTGGCCACCGGCTCCACTCCGCTGCCCATCTACCAGGCGCTGACCGCCAAGGTGCGCTCCGGCGCCGTGGACGCCTCCCGGGCGCGGATCGCGCAGCTGGACGAGTACGTCGGGCTGCCCGCGGACCACCCCGAGTCCTACCGCTCGGTGCTGCGCCGCGAGGTGCTGGAGCCGCTGGGCATAGGGATGGACGCGTTCATGGGGCCGGACGGCACGGCGGAGGACGTCCAGGCGGCGTGCGAGGCGTACGACCGGGCGCTCGCCGGGGCCGGCGGGGTGGACCTCCAGCTGCTCGGCATCGGGACCGACGGGCACATCGGGTTCAACGAGCCCTGCTCCTCGCTCGCCTCGCGCACCCGGATCAAGACGCTGACCGAGCAGACCCGGATCGACAACGCGCGTTTCTTCGACGGCGACATCGAGCAGGTCCCGCACCACGTCATCACCCAGGGCATCGGGACGATCCTGGAGGCCCGGCACCTGGTGCTGCTGGCGACCGGCGAGGGCAAGGCGGACGCGGTCGCCGCGACCGTCGAGGGCCCGGTCGCCGCGGTCTGCCCCGCCTCCGCGCTCCAGCTCCACCCGCACGCCACGGTGGTCGTCGACGAGGCCGCCGCGTCCAAGCTGAAGCTGGCCGACTACTTCCGCCACACCTACGCCAACAAGCCGCAGTGGCAGGGCATCTGACGGGAGTCACCGGCCGGGGAGTCCGGACCGGGCCGTGAGGGAGCGCGTCCCCGCCACGGCCTGAAGGCGTCCGCGGACCGAAGGGGCCGGGTGCGCTCCCCAGGCCGGACGGCTGCGGCCCTTGGTCACCGGCCGGGCGGGGAGCGTCGGCGGTCCGGCCGGCCGCGGCCGGATTGCGCCGTACGCCGCCGGCCGGACCGCGCCCTTGCCGCCCCCGCGCCGCTCCTCCCCCGCGCACCGACCCAGGCGACCGGGGCCCGCCCGTGCCACCGGCCCCGCCGCCCCTGTCCCACTCCTCCGTTCCGTCGGCGGTCGCGCGGCTCCCCGGGGGATGGACTAGACCAACAGCGGGTGCGGCGGTATACAGAGGGGATCACGGAGCGTGCGGGCGGGGTGCCGGCACAGCAACCCGTGCCACGATGTGAGCCGTGGCCGATGGGATGTCGGTCGCTTTCGGCACCCGGAGCCGGGAAGGCAGACCATGAGCACCGACGTCAGCAGTGCGGAGAACGAGGCAGGCATCACCCGTACCGCGCGCGTGCCCAAGTACTACCGCTTGAAGAAGCATCTGCTCGACATGACGCAGACGCAGGCGCCGGGCACGCCGGTCCCGCCCGAGCGCACGCTGGCCGCCGAGTTCGACACCTCCCGGACCACCGTGCGCCAGGCCCTGCAGGAACTGGTCGTGGAGGGCCGGCTCGAACGCATCCAGGGCAAGGGCACCTTCGTCGCCAAGCCCAAGGTCTCCCAGGCGCTCCAGCTCACCTCCTACACCGAGGACATGCGGGCCCAGGGCCTGGAGCCGACCTCGCAACTGCTGGACATCGGGTACATCACCGCCGACGACCGGCTGGCCGAGCTGCTCGACATCACCGCCGGCGGACGTGTGCTGCGCATCGAGCGGCTGCGCATGGCCAACGGCGAGCCGATGGCGATCGAGACCACCCATCTGTCGGCCAAGCGCTTCCCCGCCCTGCGGCGATCGCTGGTGAAGTACACCTCGCTGTACACCGCGCTAGCCGAGGTTTACGACGTCCACCTCGCCGAGGCCGAGGAGACCATCGAGACCTCCCTGGCCACCCCCCGCGAGGCGGGTCTGCTCGGCACCGACGTGGGCCTGCCGATGCTGATGCTCTCCCGCCACTCGCTGGACCGCCACGGCAAGCCGGTGGAGTGGGTGCGCTCGGTCTACCGCGGGGACCGGTACAAGTTCGTCGCCCGGCTGAAGCGCCCGGTGGAGTAACCGCCGGGTCATCGGCCGCACACGTTCGCTGAATCGATATACCGATATGCGGACGAGGGCTTTCGCTGTCATGACACAGTCACCTAGATTTCCTGCTCATTGCACAGGTGATCAGCGAGGGGACGGAGCCGTGCCATGTCCGAAACGCCTGAAGTGAGACCACCGGTGGTGACACCGGGAAGGGTGATCATCGCCCTGTGTCTCGTCGCGCCCTTCGTGGCGATGCTGTGGGTCGGCTCGTACGCCAAGACCGACCCCGCACTCATCGGGATCCCGTTCTTCTACTGGTACCAGATGCTCTGGGTGCTGGTCTCCACCGTTCTCACCATGCTGGCGTACAAGCTCTGGCAGCGTGACCAGCGCGCCCGCGGGGAAGCGAACGGGGGTGCGGCGAAGTGAAGGACGGTGTCAACGGAGTCGCGCTCGGCGTCTTCATCTTCTTCTTCCTGGCCGTCACGGTCATGGGCTTCCTGGCCGCGCGCTGGCGCAGGTCCGAGAACGAGCACTCCCTGGACGAATGGGGCCTGGGCGGACGGTCGTTCGGCACCTGGATCACCTGGTTCCTGCTCGGTGGTGACCTCTACACGGCGTACACCTTCGTCGCCGTGCCGGCGGCGATCTACGCGGCGGGCGCGTCCGGCTTCTTCGCGGTGCCGTACACGATCCTCGTGTACCCGATGATCTTCACGTTCCTGCCCCGCCTGTGGTCGGTCTCGCACCGCCACGGCTACGTCACCACCTCCGACTTCGTGCGCGGCCGGTTCGGTTCGAAGGGCCTGTCGCTGGCGGTGGCCGTGACCGGCATCCTGGCGACGATGCCGTACATCGCGCTCCAGCTGGTCGGCATCCAGGCGGTGCTGGACGTGATGGGCGTCGGCGGCGGCGAGAACACCAACTGGTTCGTGAAGGACCTGCCGCTGCTCATCGCCTTCGGTGTGCTGGCGGCCTACACCTACTCCTCGGGCCTGCGCGCCCCCGCCCTGATCGCGTTCGTCAAGGACACGCTGATCTACATCGTCATCGTGGTGGCGATCATCTACATCCCGATCAAGCTGGGCGGGTTCGACGACATCTTCGCCAAGGCGGGCCACGCCTTCGGCCAGGTCAACCCGGCCACCGGCAAGCCTCGCGGGGCGGTGACGCCGCCGGAGGCGGGCCAGTGGACGTACGCCACGCTGGCGCTCGGCTCGGCGCTCGCGCTGTTCATGTACCCGCACTCGATCACCGCGACCCTGTCGTCGCGCAGCCGTGAGGTGATCCGCCGCAACACCACCATCCTGCCGCTGTACTCCCTGATGCTGGGACTGCTGGCGCTGCTGGGCTTCATGGCGATCGCGGCCGGGGTGAAGGTCTCCAACGGCCAGCTCGCCATCCCGCAGTTGTTCGAGGACATGTTCCCGGACTGGTTCACGGGCGTGGCGTTCGCGGCGATCGGCATCGGCGCGCTGGTCCCGGCGGCGATCATGTCCATCGCGGCGGCCAACCTGTTCACCCGGAACATCTACAAGGACTTCATCAGGCCGAACGCGACGGCCGCGCAGGAGACCAAGGTCTCCAAGCTGGTCTCCCTGCTGGTGAAGGTCGGCGCCCTGGTCTTCGTGCTCACGATGGACAAGACCGTCGCCATCAACTTCCAGCTGCTGGGCGGCATCTGGATCCTGCAGACGTTCCCCGCGCTGGTCGGCGGCCTGTTCACCCGCTGGTTCCACCGCTGGGCGCTGCTGGCCGGCTGGGCGGTCGGCATGGTCTACGGCACGGTGGCCGCGTACGGGGTGGCCTCGCCGACGCAGAAGCACTTCGGCGGCTCCGCGAAGGAGATCCCCGGCATCGGTGAGATCGGCTACATCGGCCTGACGGCGTTCGTGCTGAACGTCCTGGTCACCGTGGTCCTCACGGTCGTCCTGAAGGCCGTGAAGGCGCCGGAGGGCATCGACGAGACCAAGCCGGAGGACTACACGGCGGACTCCGGCGACCCGGGAGTCCAGGTGGAGCTGCCGGCCGCCACGGCCGGCGCCGGCCACTGAGGCACCGGGCCCACTCCGCGCGACGGGCCGCCGGGAGCACACTCCCCGGCGGCCCGTCGCCGTACCCGCCCGCCCTGCCGGTCCGCCGTACCCGGCACCGGGCCCCGCCCTGGGCCGGCACGGCGTCGCGCCGCCCGGCGGTGTCACCCGCGCCGGTACCGGCGGACGCCGGAGATCCGCCCCCCCACCGCCGGCCTCACGCTCCCCGTCCGTCCGTTGACCGTCCGGAGCGGGGGCGACACAACATCTGGGGGTGAGGGGACAGCCCGGCACTAGATGTATGCTCGTCCTCGCTGTCGTCGCAGGGGAATCCGGTGCGAATCCGGAACTGTCCCGCAACGGTGTGACTCGCGTGTCCGCGCGCCTGTCCAGTCCGAAGACCTGCCGACGGCCCACCCGGCCTCCCGGTCCGGGTGTGTTCCGACGTCCGGGCCTCGTGGAATGGGCCGGCGGACGCGACGCCGTGCGCGCTCGTGGTCGCCCCTGCCCTCCGCCAGGCCCCGTGCCGAGCGAGGGAGACCCCCACGTGACCATCGCGCCAGCAGACCCGGCTTCGGTCAGCGCACCGGAGACCGACGGTCCCGGTGCCGCGCTGCTGCGGACCCTGTCCGAGCTGACGGCCGACCTGCCCGACGCCGATCCCGGCCGGGTCGCCGCCGCCGCGCTGCGCGGCCGGTCCGCGCGGGCCGACGAGGCGGAACTGCGCGAGCTGGCCACGGAGGCCGCCGCCGGCCTGATCGCCGAGGACCCCGCCTACTCCAGGCTCGCCGCCCGGCTGCTCACCCTCGCGATCCGGGCCGAGGCCGCCTCCCAGGGCGTGTCGTCCTTCACCGGGTCGATCGCGGTGGGCCACCGCGAGGGCCTGGTCGCCGACCGCACCGCCGCGTTCGTCCGCGCCCACGCCGAGCGGCTGGACGCGCTGGTGGAGTCGGCCGTCGCGGAGGGCGCCGACGACCGCTTCGGCTACTTCGGCCTGCGCACCCTGCACAGCCGCTACCTGCTGCGCCACCCGATCACCCGCAAGGTCGTCGAGACCCCCCAGCACTTCATGCTGCGCGTGGCGAGCGGGCTGGCCGAGGACGACACGGTCCGCTCCCTGGACGAGGTCGCCTCCCTCTACGGCCTGATGAGCCGCCTGGACTACCTGCCCTCCTCCCCCACACTGTTCAACTCCGGCACCCGGCACCCCCAGATGTCGTCCTGCTACCTGCTGGACTCCCCGCTGGACGAGCTGGACTCCATCTACGACCGCTACCACCAGGTGGCCCGGCTGTCGAAGCACGCCGGCGGCATCGGGCTGTCGTACTCCCGTGTCCGCTCGCGGGGTTCGCTGATCCGGGGGACGAACGGGCACTCCAACGGGATCGTGCCGTTCCTGAAGACCCTCGACGCCTCGGTCGCCGCCGTGAACCAGGGCGGCCGGCGCAAGGGCGCCGCCGCCGTCTACCTGGAGACCTGGCACTGCGACATCGAGGAATTCCTCGAACTGCGCGACAACACCGGCGAGGACGCCCGCCGCACCCACAACCTCAACCTCGCCCACTGGATCCCCGACGAGTTCATGCGCCGCGTCAACAGCGACGCCCAGTGGTCCCTCTTCTCCCCCGCCGACGTCCCCGAACTCGCCGACCTGTGGGGCCGGGACTTCGACACCGCCTACCGCAAGGCCGAAGCCGCCGGCCTCGCCAGGAAGACCCTCCCCGCCCGCGAGCTCTACGGCCGCATGATGCGCACCCTGGCCCAGACCGGCAACGGCTGGATGACCTTCAAGGACGCCGCCAACCGCACCGCCAACCAGACCGCCGAACCCGGCAACGTCATCCATTCCTCGAACCTCTGCACCGAGATCCTGGAAGTCACCAACGACGGCGAAACGGCCGTCTGCAACCTCGGCTCCGTCAACCTCGGCGCCTTCGTCCACGACGGCGACATCGACTGGGACCGCCTGGACACCACCGTCCGCACCGCCGTCACCTTCCTCGACCGCGTCGTGGACATCAACTACTACCCCACCGAACAAGCGGGACGCTCGAACGCGAAATGGCGACCCGTCGGGCTCGGGGTGATGGGCCTCCAGGACGTCTTCTTCAAGCTGCGGCTGCCCTTCGACTCGGCCGAGGCCAAGGCCCTGTCCACGCGGATCGCCGAGCGCATCATGCTCGCCGCGTACGAGACCTCCGCCGACCTCGCCGAACGCAACGGCCCCCTGCCCGCCTGGCGGAAGACCCGCACGGCACAGGGCGTCCTCCACCCCGACCACTACGGCGTCGAGTTCACCTGGCCCGAGCGCTGGGACGCCCTCCGCGAGCGCATCGCGAAGACGGGCATGCGCAACTCGCTGCTGCTGGCGATCGCTCCGACGGCCACCATCGCCTCGATCGCGGGCGTGTACGAGTGCATCGAGCCGCAGGTGTCGAACCTGTTCAAGCGCGAGACCCTGTCCGGGGAGTTCCTCCAGGTCAACTCCTACCTCGTGCAGGACCTCAAGGACCTCGGTGTCTGGGACGCCCGCACCCGCGAGGCCCTGCGCGAGGCCAACGGCTCCGTCCAGGACTTCCGGTGGATCCCCGAGGACGTCCGCACCCTCTACCGCACCGCCTGGGAGATCCCCCAGCGCGGCCTGATCGACATGGCCGCCGCCCGCACCCCCTACCTGGACCAGGCCCAGTCGCTGAACCTGTTCCTGGAAACCCCCACCATCGGCAAGCTCAGCTCGATGTACGCCTACGCCTGGAAGTCCGGGCTGAAGACCACGTACTACCTGCGCTCGCGGCCCGCGACCCGCATCGCCCGCGCCGCCCAGGCACAGCCCACCCTCCCCGCACAGCAGACCGCCGCGGACCCCGAAGCGGTCGCCTGCTCCCTGGAAAACCCCGAGTCCTGCGAGGCCTGCCAGTAATGACCCGCAACACCCACCTGCTCGACCCCGGCTTCGAACTCACCCTGCGCCCCATGCGCTACCCCGACTTCTACGAACGCTACCGGGACGCCATCAAGAACACCTGGACCGTCGAAGAGGTCGACCTCCACTCCGACGTCGCCGACCTCGCGAGGCTCACCCCCGAGGAACAACACCTCATCGGCCGCCTCGTCGCCTTCTTCGCCACCGGCGACTCCATCGTCGCCAACAACCTCGTCCTCACCCTCTACAAACACATCAACTCCCCCGAAGCACGCCTCTACCTGTCGCGCCAGCTGTTCGAGGAAGCCGTCCACGTCCAGTTCTATCTGACCCTCCTGGACACCTACCTCCCCGACCCCGACGACCGCGCCGCCGCCTTCGCCGCCGTCGAGAACATCCCCTCCATCCGCGAAAAGGCAGAATTCTGCTTCAAGTGGATCGACGAGGTCGAAAAGATCGACCGCCTGGAAAGCAAGGCCGACCGGCGCCGCTTCCTGCTCAACCTCATCTGCTTCGCCGCCTGCATCGAAGGACTCTTCTTCTACGGCGCCTTCGCCTACGTCTACTGGTTCCGCAGCCGCGGCCTCCTGCACGGCCTGGCCACCGGAACCAACTGGGTCTTCCGCGACGAGACCATGCACATGAGCTTCGCCTTCGACGTCGTCGACACCGTCCGCAAGGAAGAACCCGACCTCTTCGACGACCAGCTCCGGCAGCAGGTCACCGACATGCTCGAAGAAGCCGTCGCCGCCGAGCTCCAGTTCGCCCGCGACCTGTGCGGCGACGGCCTTCCCGGCATGAACACCCAGTCCATGCGCCAGTACCTCGAATGCGTCGCCGACCAGCGCCTCACCCGCCTCGGCTTCGCCCCCCTCTACGGCTCCGAGAACCCCTTCTCCTTCATGGAACTCCAAGGCGTCCAGGAACTCACCAACTTCTTCGAACGCCGCCCCTCCGCCTACCAGGTCGCCGTGGAAGGCACCGTCGACCTCGACGAGGACTTCTGATCCCTCCCCGCTCCGCGGCCCTCCTGGCCCTGCCCGGTCCGCCGGCCCACGCGCCTGTCGCGCAGGAAGCCGAGCAGGGACGGGAGGGCCAGGAGGACCAGGATCCCGAGGGTCAGTCCGATTCCGATCACGCCTTCGATCTGGTTTCCGTTCATGGACACCACTGTCGCGCCGGCCGCCCCTGACCGGCAGTGGCAGGACTGCCGTAGACCCTCGAATTACTGCCACTGACAGGGCAGACTGGCGGCATGCTGAAGAACGTGGCCGCCGTGCTGCTGGACGGGGTGCATCCCTTCGAACTGGGTGTCGTGTGCGAGGTGTTCGGCATCGACCGCAGCGATGACGGGCTGCCGGTGTACGACTTCGCCGTCGCGTCGGCGGAGGGGCCCGGCCTCGGCACCCCCTGCGGGTTCACGGTGTCCACGCCGTACGGCCTGGAGCGGCTGGAGGAGGCCGACCTGATCGCCGTACCGGCCGGTGAGGGCTTCGCGGCGCGCGCGTACCCGGAGGAGCTGCTCGCGGCGCTGCGCCGGGCGGTCGACCGGGGCACCCGGGTGCTCAGCGTCTGCTCCGGGGTGTTTGTGCTGGCCGCGGCGGGGCTGCTGGACGGGCGGCGGTGCGCGGTGCACTGGCACCACGCCGAGCAGCTCTCCCGGCGCTATCCCCGGATCGAGGTCGAGCCGGACGTGCTGTACGTGGACGAGGATCCCGTGATCACCTCCGCCGGCACGGCCGCCGGGATCGACGCCTGTCTGCACCTGGTGCGCAAGGAGCAGGGCCCGGAGGTGGCCAACAAGCTGGCCCGCCGGATGGTGGTGCCGCCGCACAGGGACGGGGGGCAGGCGCAGTTCATCGAACGGCCCCTGCCGAAGGCACCGGTCGACACGGTCGGGGAGGTGCTGGCGTGGCTGGGGGCCCACCTCGACCAGGAGGTCACGGTGGACCAGCTCGCCGCCCGCGCCCACATGGCGCCGCGCACCTTCGCCCGGCGCTTCAGGCAGGAGACGGGGACCACGCCCTACCGCTGGGTCCTGCGTCAACGTGTGCTGCTCGCCCAGGAGTTGCTGGAGGGCACGGACGAGACGATGGACGCGATCGCCTGGCGCACCGGGTTCGGCACGGCCGCCGCGCTGCGCCATCAGTTCGTCCGGGCGCTGGGTGTCACCCCCCACGCCTACCGGCGCGCGTTCCGGGGCCCCCAGGCCGCCTGAGCGCACGCCGGCACCGGGCGGCCTACCAGGGCCTCGGGCGCAGCAGCAGGCGGTGCGGGCGCAGCGTGATCCCCACGCGGGTGGTGTCGTCCGAACCGGCGGCCGGCTCGAAGCGGTACTTCGCCGAGACCGCCGCGGTGATCAGGCTCAGCTGGGCCATGGAGAAGTGGTCGCTCGGGCACTTGCGGTTGCCCACGCTGAACGGGCTCATGGCGTACTTGGGCACGTCCTTGGCCCGCTCGGGCAGCCAGCGGTCCGGGTCGAAGTCGAGGTGACGGTCGTAGGAGCGGCCGTCGCGCTGGATCGCGTACGGGCTGTAGACGATGTCGGCCCCGGCCGGGATGCGGTAGCCGCCGAGGACGGTGTCCGTCACCGCGCGCCGGGTCAGGATCCACACGGCCGGCCGCAGTCGCATGGCCTCGACGACGACGTTGTTGGTGTGCCTGAGCGAGCGGACATGCTCGAATCCGACCGGTCGACCGCCGGTCACGGCTTCGACCTCGGTCCGTACCTTCTCGGCGTGTTCCGGGTGCTCGGCGAGGAGCTGGAGCAACCACATGATCGTGGAGGCCACTGTTTCGCTGCCGGGCGTGAGTATCGCGACGACCTGGTCGTGGATCTCCTGCTCCCCGATGGGGTGGCCGTTGTCGTCCTTCGCCTCCAGCAATGCCGTCAGCAAGTCGTCCGGCCTTCGCCCGGAGGCCCTGCGCTCGGCGACGATCTCGTCCACCAGCAGGTGCAGGTCGGCCAGCGCCCGGTTGAATCGGCGGTTGGCCGGGAGCGGCAGCCGGTACAGCGGCCCGAGCGGGATCACCATCCTGCGGTACATGCCGCGGAAGACGGTGGCGAGGTCGGCGCTGAGCCGTTCCGCGCGCTCGTCCATGTAGTCGCCGCGCAGCAGGCAGCGGGCGGCGACGCGGACGGCGACGCGGAAGGACTCGATGGTGCAGTCGATGGTCCGGCCGGGCTGCCAGCGCTCGGTCAGGGCGTGCGCCTCCTCCTCCATCACCGCGCCGTAGGCCGGGATCGCGTCGAGCCGGAACGCGGGCTGGATGGTGCGCCGCTGCCGCCGGTGCCGGGGGCCGTTCGCGGTGGCCACGCCCTCCTTGCCGAGCAGTCCCTCCAGGGACTCCCACAGCGGGCCGTCGATCACGAAGTCGGGGCTGAGGGCCAGGGCTCCGGTGAGTTCCGGCGTGGTGACGGCGTACACCGTCTTGGGGCCGAGTCTCAGGCGTACGACGTCGCCGTGCTCGCGCAGCGCGGACACGAAGGCGAGCGGATCGCGGACCAGTCTCGGTCCGTGTCCGAGGACGGGCAGGGCTCCGCCGGCCAGGGGCGGTTCACCGAGCGGGGACGTGCCGGGGCGGGCGGGGGCCTGGGGCTTCACCGACTCGACGGTCATTTCTCACCTGCCGCTTCGTTCGTGACGTACGGGGGCGTGGCGCGGTCGTCCCAGCTGTCGACCCGGTACCGGCCGGACTCGTGGTGGAACCAGTAGACGGAGCTGAACCAGTTGCGCATATTGCCGACGCAGGTCCGGACCGTATTGCCCAGTTCCCGGCCGCGTGCCGTACCGTCGTCGATCCGCCGGGCGAGTACGAGCGCGTTCCGCTCGGCTTCGAGGAATTCGACGGCGCATTCCTCGACGCGCCGTCTGATGGCGTCCACCGCTTCTTCGAGGGTCAGTCCGGCATGGGCGACGAGACTGATGCCGAGGTTGTGCACCTCGTCGCCGGCGATTTCCTTCGGCAGTGAGCAGAGGTCGTTGTACCAGGCGGCGAATTCCTGGCTGAGCAGCGCCGCCCGGCGGTATGCGGGATTCTTCCGGACGGCTTCCGGGAGTTCGCATCCGGCGCTGGGTTCCAGCAGATCCGTCCATATCCAGTGGGCGAAGGTGAGCCGGCGCAGGGCGAGGTACTCGTCGACGGTGGGGATGCGTCCCTCGGTACGGTTGCGGAACTCCCGGTCGTAGGCCTCGATCACGGCGTGGAAGTGGCGGGCGAACCGCTGGTTCCAGGTGTGCGGCAGGAAGCCGTACAGCCGCAGCACGCTCTCCGCGAAGCCCGCCACGAGGGGGTCGGGGTGGTACAGGTGGGACCGGGGCGCGTCCAGGGCCGTGTGCAGCCGGTGGCGCAGCAGCCGCCAGCCGGCGACCCGGCCGTGGACGATGTCGCGGTCGTGGCGGTCGTCCCAGGCGAAGAACCAGGCGCTGTAGTCGGCTATGGCCTGCAGGACCTCGTCCGGGGCGCCCAGGTAGTAGCCCGCCATGAGGTCGGTGTAGCACAGTCCATCGGCATATTCCGCTACCTTGTCCGCCGACATCAGCCGCTTTTCCAGCAGCCACAGCCGCGTCTTCTCCTGAAGCTTTGGCCAATACGGGTGCAGTCGCCGCGGAAAGGAGGACTCGATCACCGGGAGTGCCAGCGAAGGCGGGACCGCGACCGCCGTCGCCGTGGTGCTGCGTGGGAAAGCTTGCACAGGACAAACCCCTCTCAGCCGCCAGGAGCGCACACCTCTCCCCTTGTGCCGGGTGTGCGCCGTTGCGTATCCCCGTACTTACATTCAGCACCACAAGTGACCGTTGTGGGAACGGATTTGGTCCACTCACCACCCCAAAGTGGCGAGACAGCCCCCTTGTCTGACCGAATGGGGCGCACGGGGGCGGCGGAGCAAAACGGACACGCGATGCTCGAACAAGCGAACGGCGGCAACACGAAGGCGCCCGGCGGGAAAAATCCCGGCCGGGCGCCGCGGCGGACCCGGGGGGGGTCAGTCGTTGGCGACCACGGGGTAGCGCGGCTCGTTCTCGGCCATCTGCCGCAGCGCGTCCTTGCGGTCCCGCTTGGAGAGCCGGTCGATGTACAGGTAGCCGTAGAGGTGGTCGGTCTCGTGCTGGAGGCAGCGCGCGAAGTAGCCGGTGCCCCGGACCTTGATCGGGTTGCCCCGCTCGTCCTGGCCGGTCACCTCGGCGTAGTCGGGACGCGCGAGGGCGGCGTACGCCGTGGGGACGGACAGGCAGCCCTCGTTGCTGTCGTCGAGCCGGCGGCGATCGGCGGGCAGGTCGACCAGCTTCGGGTTGCACACCACGCCGACGTGCCGGACACCCTCGTCGTCCTGGCAGTCGTAGACGAAGACCTTGCGGTCGACACCGATCTGGTTGGCGGCCAGGCCCACGCCCTCGGCGGTGCGCTGGCTCGCGAACATGTCGGCGACCAGTTGCTGGAGCTCCTCGCCGAACTCGGTGACGTCCTGGCACTCCTTGTGCAGGACCGGGTTGCCGACGACCGTGATCGGCCGCGAGGTGCCGCGCTCACGCCAGGCGTTCTCGCGCTCCTCGCAGTTCTCCGTGTCGACGACATAGCCCTCGTCGTCGACCGGGAGCACGCCCGCGTCCTGCTGATCGGTGTCCTGCTGCGCCATGACCGACGTACGCCTTCCTCAAAGAACAGGGGGAGATGTTGCTGGTACAGGTTACGTGGCCGCGCCCCTGGGGGGCGCGGGGAACTCCGCCACCGGCCACGGCGGCGCCGCGGCCGCGCGCGGTGCTCAGCACACCTCTTCGAGGTCCCGCCAGTCACGCGAATCCGGGCTGTCGGCGACCCATCCGTCGAGCAGCCCCCGGACCAGCGAGGGCGGCGCGGCCACCCCGCACTCCCGCTCGGGCACCCACAGCTGCCCGTCCGTCCGGTGCCCCAGCGGCCCGGGATGCCCCGGCTCGCTGTGGTCGTGCGGGTCCAGGTGCACCCCCTCCCCCTCGTCGGAGGGCATCCGGGACTCGCTGCACATCCGGCACAGCAGCCGCACCGAGGACGACCAGTCCTCCGCGGCGAACCCCGCGTCGGCGGCCAGCTGCTCCAGCGCGTCCCGGTCGGCCTCGGTGGCCGCCTCCAGCAGGACCACCCAGGTGGGCACGGGGGACGGCGCCCACAACTCGATCTCGTCGAAGACCGGGTAGGAGTGCCCGGTGGAGGTGGTGCGCTCGCCGTGCGGGACGCCGTCGTGCAGCACGACCTCGCCCCAGCGCCGCCCGGACGAGGGAAGCGGGATGGACAGCACCTCCAGCCGGGCCGGGTCCAGCCGCCGGCCCCAGACGACCTCGGCCTCGCCCTCCGGGGAGAGCCGTACGGCCGCGCTGCCCAGCTCCATGCCGAGCGGCTCGGCGGTGGCGGCGGAGCCCCCGGGCACCTTCAGCCCGTACGCCTGCCAGGCGCGGCGGGCCAGCGGCCAGTCCTGGAGGGCGGTCGCGGCGATGCCGACGTTCCACCAGTCGGGCGCCCCGGTGTCCCGGTCGAGCAGGGCGACCGCGCGCAGTCCGGCCGCGCGGGCCTGCTCCCAGTCGTGCCGGAACTTGTGCAGCAGCGCGAGGTTGAACCAGGACTCCGACAGCCAGGGTTCGAGATCGGCGGCCCGTGTCAGCAGTTCGCCCGCGTCCTCGTACCGGCCGTCGCCGATGAGTGTGAACGCGCGGTCGGTGGCCTGCCGCCAGGAGGCGGAGGGCCGGTGCCGTCCCTTGCCGAAGATCCTCACGATTCCCGCCTGCCAGTTCCATTTCCCGCTGTGGGCTGGCTTGTGCCCCCGGACACCCTCTCCCTCGCATCCAACCACGTACGGCGGGAAAGGTGCTCATTACCCATGGGTTACCCAGCCGGGCGCGGGGTCAGACAGTCCCGTCCGTCTCACCGGCACGCGTTCCCGCGCCGCCTGGGGCTGGGACAGTACCCGGGCGAGCGAATCCATCACCCGCGGGTCGTACTCCCGGGCGGTGCGGAGCCCGAGTTCCTCCAGCGCGCGCGAGGAGCCCTCGGGGCCGGCGTCCCGGCTCTTCTCCTCGTAGGCGTTGACGGCCCGGACGATGCGGGCGGCGAGCGGCTGCTCGGCGTAGGGGTCGGCCTGCCGCTCCACCACGTCGGCGACGGCCGGGTCGACCCCGGTCTGCCGGACGACGGCGCCGCCGAGCAGGGCGATGCGCCGCTGCTCCGCGGCGGGCAGGGCGGCGGTGGCGCCGGCCGGGACCGGGTCGACCAGGCTGAGCTGGCCGATGTCGTGCATCAGGGCCGCGTACTCCAGCACGGTCAGCTCCGGCCGGGTCAGCCCGAGGTCCCGGCCCACGGCGAGGCTGAGCGCGGCCACCCGGCGCGCGTGCCCGGCGGGGGTGCAGCCGGCGATCTCGGTGGCGCGGGCCAGCGAGGCGATGGTCTGCCGGTAGGTGGCGCGGACCGCCGCGTACCGGCGCACGGACAGCTGGACCAGCAGCAGCGGCAGGCAGAACACGGGCAGCGCCCACAGCCCGGCGACGGCGACCGCGAGCGCCATCACCGCACCGGTCGCGACGACGGCGGAGCCGATGCCGAGCAGCCCGCGCACCTCCTCGCGCAGCAGCGGGCCGAACGGCCAGCCGGTGCGGCAGTGGGCCAGCGCGGCGGCCAGCACGGTGCCGCACAGGGAGGTCAGGGCGAGCAGGGTGAGCAGCAGCAGGGCGTAGGCGGATCCGCACCAGCCGGTGAAGACACCCTCGTTGTACAGGGGTTGGAAGCAGAGGGCGGCGAAGCCGACGGTGAGGATCCGGCGGGCCAGGTGATCGGCGGTGGGGGCGCGGCCGGACCAGATGTGCGGAACGGCGCCGAGCAGCGCGGCGACGAGGACGACGGTGACGACCTGGGCGGCGTCGTGCTGGCTGGGCCGCCCGGCTACGGCGCCCAGCAGGGCGTACGACAGCGAGCCGGCGGCGCCGAGGGGCGCGGCCTGCCGGGCCCGGTCGTCGCTCCACCGGGCCAGCTCGCCCACGGTGACGAGCAGCCCGAAGGCGAGCGCGTCGCCCCGGTCGGCCAGGCCGGTCCACAGGGTGTCGGCGAGGGAGCCGGCCGCGGCGAGGGCGGCGGCGGTGTGGATGAGCCGCAGCACGGTCATCGGTGCGCCCCGGTGCGCGGGGCCCGCTCGGCGGGTGCGGTGCCGTGGGCCGGTTCGTCCGCGGTGACCGCCGGGCGCCAGCCCTCGCGGCGCAGGGCGCGGACCAGCGCGCGCACCATGCGGGGGTCGAAGTGCGCGCCGGCGCAGCGCTCCAGCTCGGCGACGGCGGCCTCGACCGGGCGGGCCCGGCTGTAGCAGCGGGTGGAGGTCATGGCGTCGAAGGCGTCCGCGACGGCGACGATC
The DNA here is from genome assembly GCF_055583025.1 of Streptomyces sp. NPDC104831. Taxonomy (NCBI): domain Bacteria; kingdom Bacillati; phylum Actinomycetota; class Actinomycetes; order Kitasatosporales; family Streptomycetaceae; genus Streptomyces; species Streptomyces sp. NPDC104831. The sequence continues at coordinate 23,249 of NZ_JBVJOT010000007.1, read as the reverse complement.
CGGGCGCACTCGGGGATCCGGTCGCCGGCCAGGCCGTAGGGGTATCCGGTGCCGTCGAGCCGTTCGTGGTGGTGGAGGATGGCCGAGCGGGCCTCGCCGAGGAAGGAGATCCCGCGGACCATCTCGTGGCCGTACTCGGGGTGCAGTTCGATGATCCGGCGTTCCTCGGGGGTGAGCGGCCCGTCCTTGCGCAGCAGCCGGGTGGGCACGCCCAGCTTGCCGACGTCGTGCAGGATGCCCGCGAAGCGCAGCACCTCCACCCGGTCGTCGTCCAGGCCGAGTTCGCGGGCGATCAGCACGGAGGCCTGCCCGACGCGTTCGCTGTGGCCGCGGGTGTAGCCGTCCTTGATGTCGACGGCCTGGACGAGGGCGCGGATGGTCGCCTGGTGGGCGGCGCGCTCACGGTGGTACTGGGCGAACACCCACCAGGAGACGCACATCGGCAGCAGCACCAGCAGCGCGGACACCGGTCCGTAGGGGCTGCGCCACAGCACGGCCATCATCAGGCCGGCGAGTCCGTGCGCCGCGACGGGGGCGAGGGAGCGGGCCAGCAGGCCGCGCCAGGTCCGGCACGGCGGCACCAGCCCGGCGGCCGAGCGCAGGCCGCCGTCGAGCACGGTGAGCACCAGGCAGAAGGCGAGCACGGCGGCGCCGGCCGGCAGCAGGGCGTAGGGGAAGTCGGAGCCGGCCACGGCGGCGCGGCCGCCGAGCGCCTCGTGCACCCGGGCGGCGGCCCACACGGCGAGCACGGGCCGCGCGGCCCGCCACACGCGCCGGGGCAGGGCGGGCCGGTGGCCGACCGGGCAGAGCAGGGCGGCGGGCACCGGGACCAGCGCGGCGGCCGACGCCGGCAGCAGGAACGCTCCGGCGAGCAGCACGGGGTAGAAGGTGCCGCCGAAGCGCCGGTGCACGGCGTGCTCACAGGCCGCGTACAGTGCGGCGAGCAGGGTGGGCGCCGCCCAGGCGCCGGGGGTGTCCGGCGGGCGGGACAGGCAGAGGGCGCCCAGCAGGGCGACGGCGGCCACATAGCCGCGTGCCCTTGCCGGTACCGCGTCCATCACGCCCCTCCCCGACCGTGTCTGTCCAGGCTCGGAGCCTAGGACGGCAATCGGGGGGTGTGGGGCTTATGACCTGAGGATTAGCACGTACGGGTGATTTGACCCGGCGTGTCAGGACTCCTGGGGCGCGGTCGGCGCCCGGGTCACGTCGTGCTCCGGGACGGTCTGCCCGGAGCGGATCAGCTCGATCCGCCCCATGACCTTGGCCCGCAGGTCGGCCGGCACGTCGTCATGCCCGCAGCACCGCTTGACCAGCTTCTTCACGGCCTGCTCCAGGCCGTACTTCTCCAGGCACGGCGAGCATTCCTCGAAGTGGTGCTGGAACTTGTCGCGATCGATGTCCGGCATCTCGCTGTCGAGGAACTCGTACAGGTGGTCGAGGACCTCACCGCAGTCCGTCTCGTGCGGCTCTCCGCAGCTCATGAGCCCGAGCCTTTCGCTTCGTTCGACTCTCCGGCGCCCGCCGGGACCAGCCCGCGCTCCCGGGCGTAGTCCTCCAGCATGCCGCGCAGCTGACGGCGGCCCCGGTGCAGCCGGGACATCACCGTACCGATGGGTGTCCCCATGATGTCCGCGATCTCCTTGTAGGCAAAGCCCTCTACATCCGCCAGATAGACGGCGATGCGGAACTCCTCGGGGATCGCCTGGAGGGCTTCCTTCACGTCCGAGTCGGGCAGATGGTCGAGCGCCTGCGACTCGGCGGAGCGCAGCCCCGTCGACATGTGCGACTCGGCGCGCGCGAGCTGCCAGTCCTCGATCTCCTCGGCCGCGCTGCGCTGGGGTTCGCGCTGCTTCTTGCGGTACGAGTTGATGAAGGTGTTGGTGAGGATCCGGTACAGCCACGCCTTGAGGTTGGTGCCCTCGCGGAACTGGTGGAAGGACGCGTACGCCTTGGCGTAGGTCTCCTGCACCAGGTCCTCGGCGTCGGCCGGGTTGCGCGTCATGCGCAGCGCGGCCGAGTACATCTGGTCGAGGAACTCGAGCGCGTCCCGCTCGAAGCGCGCGTTGCGCTGCGCGCCCGTCTCGTCGGACGCGCGGATGCCCTGGCCCTCGGGCAGCTCCGCCTGGCCGTTGTCGGTCCCTGCGTCGGTCCCAGTGACCGGACCCACCTCCTCAAGATCCCGGGCGGGACCGAAACCGATCCCACTCGTTTCGGAGGATAGAACACGACCCGCACCCGCCGCCGCTCGAATAGGAGCCGTCCTGGCCGCGTGCAGCACGGACCAGTCCAGGTCAGTGCGGCTGCTGCGGGCCGGGCAGATGGTCGAACCCATGCGGCGGACTTCCTCTCCTGCTACGACATCGGTGCCGGGTCCCCGGCACTTCCGACCTCCTCAACAGCGTGCCGCCGCCCCGCATTCCCGCCTCACCCCAGTGACGCGACCCACGTGCGCACCGCGCCGGTGACGATCTCCAGCGCCCGCTCCTGGGTGATCTCCGCGCGCCTCGGCACCGCGAAGCCGTGATCCGCGTGCGCCACCTCGGCCAGGCCGTAATCGCCCGCGGGGAACTCGGCCGGCTTCCCGAAGGGGTCGTTGCCGCCCTGCACGACCAGCGTGGGCACCCCCGCGCCCAGCAGCTCCCCGGCGCGGGACTTCTCCGGCTTGCCCGGCGGGTGCAGCGGGAAGCTCAGCGCGAGCACGGCGTGCGCGCCCAGCCCGGCCGCCGTGCGGCAGGCGACCCGGGCGCCCGCGCTGCGGCCGCCGGAGATCACCGGCAGGCCGGGCCGGGTGAGCGCGGGCCACACCCCGCGCCATCCGGTGTCCAGGGTCTTCGGGGCGGGCGCGACCTTCCTGCCGGCCACCCGCCAGGGCTGCTCGACGAGGGCGACGCTCACGCCGTGCGCGGGCAGCGCGGCGGCGAGCGCCTGGAGGTCGCGGGCCTCGATGCCGCCGCCCGCGCCGTGGCTCAGGGCCAGCACCAGCCGCGCCCCGCCGGCCGGGTGCCAGGTGATCCGGGCGTCCCCGGCCGGGGTGCCGACCGTCTCGGTGGTGACGTCAGTCATGTCAGAAGAGTGTGCCCTCTTCCGGCGCCTCCAGCTCCTTCAGCAGTTCCGGGCCGTTGTTGCGGACGTTGCTGACGGCGGTGGAGACCGGGTAGGCGCGCATCAGGCCGGCCGGGGGCGGGGCGAGCAGGGCGCGCAGCTCCCCGGGGTCGGTGCGCGAGGGGTCGAGCCAGGCGTCCCAGCGGTCGGGGGTGAGCATCAGCGGCATCCGGGGGTGGATGTCGGCGAGCGAGCGGGGGCCCTCGGCGGGGGCGACGGCCAGCGGGCTCCGCTCCGCCTCGGTGGTGATCACCGAGCAGGTGACCCACCAGGCCCCGGGGTGGTCGTCGGGCAGGGTCCGGTCGCGCCAGAACTCGTAGAGTCCCGCCATCGCGAACACCGAGCCGTCGGCGGGCAGCACGAAGTACGGCTGCTTGCGGGGCCGCTTCTTCCTGCCCTCGACCTCCAGCTCGCGTTCCTGCTCGCCGGTGACCCACTCGTAGTAGCCGTCGGCGGGCAGGATGCAGCGGCGGGCGGCGAAGGCGCGGCGGTAGGCGGGCTTCTCGTGCACGGTCTCCGCGCGGGCGTTGATCATCCGCGCCCCGCCCTCGGGGGTCTTGGCCCAGGACGGCACCAGTCCCCACTTGAGCCTGCGCAGCTGGCGAACCGGACGAGGGGATTCCGCGTCTTTCAGAGGACGGTCCAGGACGGCGTAGACCTCCTTGGTCGGCGCCACGTTGTAGTCCGGCTCCAAGGTCTCCTCGGGCTCCCACTTGTCGATCTCGAAGACGCCTGCGAGATCCTCGGGCCTACGACTGGATGCATACCGTCCGCACATAAGTGCCACACTGCCAGACCCGTCACGAGAAGAGGGAGCCGTCCGGACCCATGGAGAGCCTCGCCGCCACCGCGCTGCCCGACCTCTGGGACCGGCTCACCGGCACCCAGCCCGCTCCGGGACCGTGGGTGGTGCTGGCCACGCTCGCCGCCGCGTTCGCCGTCGTCGCGCCGCACCCGGTGTGGCGGGTGTCCCGCAACGCGATCACCATCGCGCACGAGGGCGGCCACGGTCTGCTCGCCCTGCTCACCGGCCGGCGGCTCACCGGCATACGGCTGCACTCCGACACCAGCGGGCTCACCGTGAGCCGGGGCAAGCCGTACGGGGCCGGGATGATCCTGACCGCCGCCGCCGGCTACCCGGCCCCCGCCCTGCTGGGCCTCGGCGGGGCCGCGCTGCTGGCGGCCGGCCGCATCACCCTGCTGCTGTGGGCGGCGACCGCGCTGCTGCTGGCGATGCTGGTGATGATCCGCAACGCCTACGGCGTGCTGACCGTGGTCCTGGCCGGCGGGACGTTCCTGCTGGTGTCCTGGCTGGCACAGCCGCCGGTGCAGGCCGCGTTCGGGTACGCGGTGGTGTGGTTCCTGCTGCTCGGCGGGGTCCGCCCGGCGTTCGAGCTGCAGGCCGCGCGCTCGCGGGGCGGGGCGGGCGACTCGGACGCGGACCAGCTGTCCCGGCTGACCCACGTACCGGCGGGCCTGTGGCTGTTCCTGTTCCACGCGGTATCGCTGTGCTCGCTGATCGGCGGCGGGCGCTGGCTGCTGGAAGGTTGACCCCGGGCCCTCCTTATAAAGTGGCCCCATGGCCCCGAACAGCTCCTCCACCGCCCTCTGGCCCGCCCCGCACGCGAGCGGAGCCGTCGACGCGACGGTCCACGTGCCGGGGTCCAAGTCGGTCACCAACCGCGCCCTGGTCCTGGCCGCGCTGGCCTCCGAGCCGGGCTGGCTGCGCCGCCCGCTGCGGTCCCGGGACACGCTGCTGATGGCCGGCGCGCTGCGGGCCATGGGCGTGGAGATCGAGGAGGGGGTGGGTCCCGACGGCACCGGCGAGGCCTGGCGGGTGCTGCCCACGGGCCTGCGCGGCCCGGCCACGGTGGACGTCGGCAACGCCGGCACGGTGATGCGGTTCCTGCCGCCGGTGGCCGCGCTGGCCGACGGGCCGATCCGGTTCGACGGGGACCCCCGCTCCCACGAGCGTCCGCTGCACGGTGTGATCGACGCGCTGCGCGGGCTCGGCGCGCGGATCGACGACGACGGCCGGGGCGCGCTGCCGCTGACCGTGCACGGCGGCGGGGCCCTGGACGGCGGCCCGGTGTCGGTCGACGCCTCCTCCTCGTCCCAGTTCGTCTCGGCGCTGCTGCTGTCCGGCCCGCGCTTCAACCAGGGCGTGGAGGTCCGCCACACCGGCGCGACCCTGCCCTCGATGCCGCACATCCGGATGACGGTGGACATGCTGCGCGCGGTCGGCGCCCAGGTGGACACCCCGGAGTCGGGCGGCGAGCCGAACGTGTGGCGGGTGACGCCGGGCGCGCTGCTCGGCCGGGACCTGACCGTCGAGCCGGACCTGTCCAACGCGCAGCCGTTCCTGGCGGCGGCCCTGGTGACCGGCGGCAAGGTGCTGATCCCGGACTGGCCGGCCCGCACCACCCAGCCGGGTGACCGGCTGCGGGAGATCTTCACCGAGATGGGCGGCTCCTGCGAGCTCACCGAGTACGGGCTGGTGTTCACCGGTTCCGGGGCGGTCCACGGCATCGACGTGGACCTCGGTGACGTGGGCGAGCTGACCCCGGGCGTGGCGGCGGTGGCCGCGCTCGCCGACTCGCCGTCCACCCTGCGGGGCGTGGCCCACCTGCGGCTGCACGAGACGGACCGGCTGGCCGCGCTCACCAAGGAGATCAACGAGCTGGGCGGCGACGTCACGGAGACCGCCGACGGCCTGCGCATCCGCCCGCGCCCGCTGCACGGCGGGACCTTCCACACCTACGAGGACCACCGCATGGCGACCGCCGGCGCGATCATCGGCCTGGCCGTGCCGGGCGTGCGGATCGAGAACGTGGCGACGACGGCGAAGACCCTGCCGGACTTCCCCGAGCTGTGGACCGGGATGCTCGGGCAGTAGGGACGTACGCCATGCGCCGCTACGGCAAGCACACCGACGAGGACGACATCCGCAGCCGCCCCAACCGCAAGGGCAACCGGCCGCGCACGAACATCCGTCCCAAGCACGAGGACGCGGCCGAGGGCATGGTCCTCACGGTCGACCGGGGCCGGCTGACCTGCCTGGTGGACGACCGGCCCGTGCTGGCGATGAAGGCCCGCGAGCTGGGCCGCAAGGCCGCCGTCGTGGGCGACCGGGTGGCCCTGGTCGGCGATCTGTCCGGCAAGAAGGACACCCTCGCCCGGATCGTCCGCATCGAGGAGCGGTCCTCGGTGCTGCGGCGCACGGCCGACGACGACGATCCCTACGAGCGGGTGGTCGTCGCCAACGCCGACCAGTTGGCCATCGTCACCGCCCTGGCCGACCCCGAGCCCCGCCCCCGCCTCATCGACCGCTGTCTGGTCGCGGCCTTCGACGGCGGCCTGGAGCCGCTGCTGGTGATGACCAAGTCGGACCTCGCCCCGCCGGACAAGCTGCTGGAGCTGTACGGCGCGCTGGACATCCCGTACGTCGTCACCAGCCGGGAGGAGCTGGAGAACGGCGACGCGGCGGACCGGGTGCGCGCCCATCTCGGCGGCAAGATCACCGCGTTCGTGGGCCACTCGGGCGTCGGCAAGACGACCCTGGTCAACGCGCTGGTGCCGCGGGAGCGCCGGCGGACGACGGGACTGGTCAACGCGGTGACGGGCCGGGGCCGGCACACCACCACGTCCGCGCTCGCGCTGCCGCTGGCGGGCGACGACGGCTGGGTGGTCGACACCCCGGGCGTCCGTTCCTTCGGGCTCGCCCACATCGACCCGTCCCGGGTGATCCACGCCTTCCCGGACCTGGAGCCGGGCACCGCGGGCTGCCCGCGCGCGTGCGGGCACGACGAGCCGGACTGCGCGCTGGACGCGTGGGTGGCGGACGGGCACGCCGACCCGGCGCGGCTGTACTCGCTGCGCCGGCTGTTGTCCACGCGCGAACGCCGGGAAGGCGACTGAGTCCAGCGTTGTTTGCCCGAGCACCAGTCCGGTGAGTGCATAATCACACCGAGCCGGAGATCCGGATCCGAGTGGGAGGACCGCACATGGCGTGGCTGCTGGTCATAGTGGCCGGGATTCTGGAGACCGGTTTCGCCGTGTGCCTGAAACTCTCGCACGGCTTCACCCGCCTGTGGCCGACGATCGCGTTCGCGTCGTTCGCCCTGGGCAGCTTCGGTCTGCTGACCCTGTCCCTGCGCAAACTGGACGTCGGCCCCGCCTACGCGGTGTGGACCGGGATCGGCGCGGCGGGCACCGCGATCTACGGCATGGTCTTCCTCGGCGACCTGGTGTCCACCCTGAAGATCGTCTCCATCAGCCTGGTCATCGTCGGGGTGATCGGACTCCAGCTGTCGGGCTCCGCGCACTAGGACGCGGGCCGCGCCGGCCGGACCGGGTGGCGCGGGAGGACCGCCCGGACCAGTTCCGCGATCGCGCCGTCGCCGGGCGGTGCCGCCACACAGGACAGGGCGAGGCGGACGACCAGCTCGCAGCGGAGCAGCAGGTCGGCGGGGGCGGCGCCGGGCGCGGCCAGCACGGTCGCCATGCGGTCCCGGACGATCCGCACGAAGTCGCGGGGCGCGGGCAGCGGCCCGTCGGCCCGGCGCTGGGCCGGCATCGTGGCGGTGGAGTGCGCGGCGGTGAGCGGCGGGCTCGGCAGCCGCTCGGTCCAGCAGCCGGTGAGCAGGGCCCGCACCAGCACGTTGTCCCGGGCGGCGGCGGCCGTCCACTCGGCGGCGGCGGTGAGCCGCGCGCAGGGCTCGGCGGAACCGGCGAGGGCCCGCTCGACCCCGGCGAGGTAGCCGTCGGCCTCCCGCCGCACCAGCGCCCGTGCGAGGCCGTCCTTGCTGCCGAACTCGTTGTACAGGGTCTGCCGGGACACTCCGGCCCGCGCGGCCACGTCGACCATCCGCACCGCGGACCACGGCCGGCGCGCCAGCGCCGTGTAGGCGGCGTCCAACAACGATTCCCGGGCAGCAGGCATCCGCGCCTCCCTGGGCCACAGCGACGTAGCGCCCAGATTTGACGGGGTTGTATGCACTGTCAAGGGTCCGCGGGGGGCACGGGGGCGTGCGAGGGCGTACGAGAGGTGGTGCCCGCCGGTCCACGGGCCCCGGACGGGACCGGACCGGCGCGGCCGGGCCCGCGCCGCAAGGCCCCCTGTGGCCCCGTACCGGTCCCGGCGGCTACCGTTCGTCGCATGCCCGACTACCTCGACGACCTGCGCCTCGCCCACGCCCTCGCGGACGCGGCCGACGCCGCCACCACGGCCCGCTTCCAGGCCCTCGACCTGAAGGTGGAGACCAAGCCGGACATGACCCCGGTGAGCGAGGCGGACAAGGCGGCGGAAGAACTGATCCGCGGCCACCTCCAGCGCGCCCGCCCCGGGGACGCCGTCCTCGGCGAGGAGTACGGCGTCGAGGGCACCGGCCCCCGCCGCTGGGTCGTCGACCCGATCGACGGCACCAAGAACTACGTCCGCGGCGTCCCGGTGTGGGCCACCCTCATCGCCCTGATGGAGGAGGACGAGGACGGCTACCAGCCGGTCGTCGGGGTCGTCTCCGCCCCCGCGCTCGGCCGCCGCTGGTGGGCGGCGAAGGGCCACGGCGCCTTCGCCGGCCGCGATCTCGCCTCCGGCCTCCCCCTCCGCGTCTCCCGCGTCGCCGGGCTCGCGGACGCCTCCTTCGCGTACTCCTCGCTCTCCGGCTGGGAGGAGCAGGGCCGCCTGGACGGCTTCCTGGACCTCACCCGCCAGGTGTGGCGCACGCGCGCGTACGGCGATTTCTGGCCGTACATGATGGTCGCGGAGGGCTCCGTGGACATCTGCGCCGAACCGGAGCTGTCCCTCTGGGACATGGCCGCCAACGCGATCATCGTCACCGAGGCGGGCGGCACCTTCACCGGCCTCGACGGCCGTCCGGGCCCGCACGGCGGCAACGCGGCGGCCTCCAACGGCCTGCTGCACGAGGAGATGCTGGGGTATCTCAACCCGCGCCGCTAGAGCGCCGGCATGCCCCCCGCGCGCCGCCGACAAGCGGCGCGCGCCCCCTTGTTGACCCTCCCTTTGCCTGCCACCCTGGGCCCACCCCACTTGTGAACAAGTGAATCCCGAGGTTGCGCGGGATTCCCAGGAGGTGGCCCCTTCATGCTCGTCCGTGACGCCATGAGCACGGTGATCCTCACCCTCGGCCCCGCCCACACCCTCCGTCAGGCAGCCACCCTGATGTCGGCCCGCCGGGTGGGCGCCGCCGTGGTCCTCGACCCGGACGCCGGCGGCATCGGCATCCTCACCGAACGCGACATCCTCGTCTCCGTCGGCCTGGGCCAGAACCCGGACGCCGAACCCCTGCACGCCCACACCACCACCGACGTCGTCTTCGCCGCCCCCACCTGGACCCTGGAGGAGGCGGCCCGCGCCATGGCGCACGGCGGCTTCCGGCACCTGGTCGTGCTCGACCGCGGCGAGGTGGCCGGGATCGTCTCGGTCCGCGACATCGTGCGCCGCTGGGCCCCGGCCCGGGCGCCCGTTTCCGCGGCCTGAACGCACGAACGGGCCGGACCCAGAGCACCATGGGTCCGGCCCGCCCAGCCGCGAGGGCGGCCGGCTCAGCCGCGCAGCGCCTGCACCGCGGCCTCCAGCCGCTTGCCGAAGTCGGCGTCGGCGTTGCGGAAGTTCCCGATCGCGCGCTCGACGATGTCCTGGCGCGTGACCTTGGAGATGAAGCCGGCCAGGTTGGCGACCAGGCGCTCCTTCTCCTCCTCCGTCATCAGCCGGTAGAGGTTGCCCGCCTGGACGAAGTCGTTGTCCTCGGCGTGGACCGGCGTCGGGTGGTTGCCGGTGCCACCGGCGAGGCCGTCGACCGGCTGCCACAGCGGACGGCCGGTCTGCTGCGGACCGCCGAAGCTGTTCGGCTCGTAGTTCTTCTCCCCGCCGTGCCGGCCGTCGTAGAGGAAGCCGTCCCGGGAGTGGGTGTGCGCCTCGGTGGCGTGCGGGCGGTTGACCGGCAGGTGGTCGGCGTTGATGCCGACGCGGTAGCGGTGCGCGTCGCCGTAGGCGAACAGCCGGCCCTGGAGCATCTTGTCGGGCGAGGGGCCGATGCCGGGCACGAAGTGCGCCGGGGAGAAGATCGACTGCTCGACCTCGGCGAAGATGTTCCGCGGGTTGCGGTTCAGCTCCAGCTTGCCGATCTCGATGACCGGGTAGTCCGCGTGCGGCCACACCTTGGTCAGGTCGAACGGGTTGAAGCGGTAGGCCGCCGCGTCCGCCGCCGGCATGATCTGGACGCCCACGGTCCAGCTCGGGAACTCGCCGCGCTCGATCGCCTCGCGCAGGTCGCGCTGGTGGGAGTCGGGGTCCTTGCCCGCGAGGACCTCGGCCTCCTCGGCGGTGAGGTTCTTGATCCCCTGGTCGGTCTTGAAGTGGTACTTGACCCAGAAGACCTCGCCGGCCTCGTTGTTCCACTGGAAGGTGTGCGAGCCGAAGCCGTCCATGTGCCGGTACGACGCCGGGATGCCGCGGTCGCCGAACAGCCAGGTCACCTGGTGCGTGGACTCCGGCGACAGCGACCAGAAGTCCCACACGTTGTCGGCTTCCTGGCTGCCGGTGTACGGGTCGCGCTTCTGGGTGTGGATGAAGTCCGGGAACTTGATCGCGTCCCGGATGAAGAACACCGGGGTGTTGTTGCCGACGAGGTCGTAGTTGCCCTCCTCGGTGTAGAACTTCAGCGCGAAGCCGCGCGGGTCACGGACGGCGTCCGCCGCGCCGAGGTTGCCGGCCACGGTCGAGAACCGCAGGAAGACCTCGGTCTCCTTGCCGACCTCGGAGAGGAAGGCGGCCCGCGTGTACGGGGTCACGTCCGCGGTCACCGTGAAGGTGCCGTACGCACCGGCGCCGCGCGCGTGCACGACCCGCTCCGGGATGCGCTCCCGGTTGAAGTGGGCCAGCTTCTCCAGGAGCAGCTGGTCCTGGACGAGGACCGGCCCGCCGACGCCCGCCGTCTCGCTGTTCTGGTTGTCGGCGACCGGAGCCCCGGCCTCCGTGGTGAGCGGTCCCTGCGTCACGTGCGCCTCCTGCGTCATCACTGACTAGTCCTGTCCTGTGGCCAAAGCCAAGCTCGATCCTACAATGGACTTTGTCTAAGTCAAGCAATGATCCAAAGTCACACCTATTCCCGTCCTGGGGTCCCCTCCTGTTAGGCTGGTGGCCATGAGCGACCTTCTGGAACGGCTGCGTGGACGCGGATGGCGGATGACCGCGCAGCGGCGCGTGGTGGCCGAGGTCCTGAACGGCGAGCACGTCCATCTGACCGCCGACGAGGTGCACGCGCGGGCCGTCGCGAAGCTGCCCGAGATCTCCCGGGCGACCGTCTACAACACCCTGGGCGAGTTGGTCTCGCTCGGTGAGGTGCTGGAGGTCGCGACGGACAAGCGCGCCAAGCGGTACGACCCGAACGCGCACCGGCCGCACCACCACCTGGTGTGCGCCCGCTGCGGCGCGATCCGCGACGTCCACCCGAACGGCAACCCCCTCGCCGACCTCCCCGACACCGAGCGCTTCGGCTTCACGGTGTCGGACGTCGAGGTGACGTACCGGGGGCTGTGCCCGGACTGCTCGGGCGCGTGACCCGAGCGGCATCCGCGTGACACGCGGCACAAGGGGGCGAAAGCCCCCTTTTTTGCTGCCCGGACTTCCCCGCGGCCCGCTGCCCGGGTCCAGAGGCGGGAACGACCGAGGGCCGGAATCCATTCCTGGATTCCGGCCCTCTGCCTTCAGTAGCGGGGACAGGATTTGAACCTGCGACCTCTGGGTTATGAGCCCAGCGAGCTACCGAGCTGCTCCACCCCGCGTCGATGAACAAGACACTACGTGACTCCTGCGCCGGGATGCAAATCCCTTGTCCGGCGAGTGGCCGGGGTCACGCCGACAGTTCCTCCCGCAGCGCGTCGCGCAGCCGGCCCGCCCGCTCGGCCACCTCCGCCGGACCCAGCTCCACCGCCCGGTCGGCCCAGCGCTGCCCCTCCGCCAGCTCGCCGCGACGCGCGTAGACCAGGGCCAGCCGCAGCGCCGCCCGCCCGTGCCCGGCGTCGGCGGCCCGGGCCCACCACACCGCCGCCTCCGGCTCGCTGCCCTCGCGGGCGAGCAGCAGCCCGAGGTTGAAGGCGCCGTTGCGGGAGCCGGCCTCGGCCGCCCTGCGGTACCACCGCGCCGCCTGCACGACGTCCCCGCGGGCGGCGGCCAGCATCCCGACCCGCACCTGCGCCCGCCGGTGCCCCTGGGTGGCGGCGCGCTCGTACCACTCCTCGCACTCGGTCTTCTCGTGCACGATCTCCCCCAGCTCGTGCGCGGGCTCCGGCGGCCGGCGCGCGTCGAGCAGGGTGGCCAGCCGGTATGCGCCCTCCGCGCTGCCGCCCCCCGCGGCGCAGCGCAGGTGCCGCTCGGCCTCCTGCTCGTCGCCCTCGCGCAGCCGGGCGATCCCGACCTGCAGCGCGGCCTCGGCGTGCCCGGCGGCGGCGGCCCGCTCGTACCAGCGCAGGGCCATCCGCTCCTCGCCCCGGCCGGCGTAGAGGATGCCGAGGTTGAACGCGGCGTCCACGCTCCCGGCCTCGGCGGCCTTGGAGAACCACGGCTCGGCCCCGGTCGTGTCCCCGCCCTGGAGCAGCAGGATGGCCAGCGCGTTGGCGGCCTCCCGGTGCCCGGCGTAGGCGGCCCGCCGGTACCACTGCTCGGCCTGTGCGGTACGGCCCTGCTCGGCGCAGAGCAGCCCGAGGTTGTAGGCGCCGTTGTCGTCACCGGCGGTCAGCGCGGCCCGGTACCAGCGCTCGGCGGTCTGGGTCTCGCCGCGCTCGGCGTGCAGGGCGCCCAGCGCGTTGGCCGCGTTGCCGTCGCCCTCCTGGGCGGCGCGCAGCCACCACACGGCGGCGCTCTCGGTGTCGCCGGCGTCCCGCAGCAGGAAGCCGAGGGCGCAGGCGGCCCGCGGCTCGCCGTCCTTGGCGGAGGTCAGGTACCAGCGCCCGGCCTCCTTCAGCTCCCCGCGCCGCTCCAGGATCGCCCCGAGCTGGAGCGCGGCCTTGCGGTGCCCGCGCGCGGCGGCCTGCCGGTACCACTGCTCGGCCTCCGCCGCACCGTGGTCGGGGCCGTTCTCCTCCCCGGGCCGCTCCTCCTCCTGTCCGGCGGCCCGGTCCAGCGACCGGGCCAGCCGGTAGGCGGCCTCGCGGTGCCCGCGTTCGGCGGCGGAGCGCAGCCAGTGTTCGGCGCCGGCGTCGCCGCGGTGCTCCAGCAGGTCGGCGAGGGCGTAGGCGCCGAGGACGTGGCCCTGCTCGGCGGACTGGCGCAGCCAGTACTCGGCGGCCGGCTCGTCCCCGCGCTCGCGGTGGTAGCGGCCGAGGGCGTGGGCCGCGGCGGCGGACCCGGCCACGGCGGCGATCCGCCACCACCCGGCCGCCTCCTCGGGGTAACCGCGCTGGTGCAGCAGGACGCCCAGGTTGTTGGCGGCGGCCCGGTCGCCGGCCGCGGTGGCGGCGCGCAGGTGGGGTTCGGCCGCGTCCGGGTCGCCACGGCGCAGCAGCATCGCTCCCAGGACACTGGCCGCCTCGGCGTCACCGCTCTGCGCGGCGAGCGCCAGACGCGTCTCCTCGGCGGCCTCCCCCATGTCCGCCAGCTCGTCGCGGGCCGACTCCGTACCGGAAGACTGCGCAAATCGCCCTGACTCGAACAGAGTTGCCTTCTCCCCCATAACGTCCATCGTCGCACCACCTGCAACCTGGGTACACCCGGTATACCGCAGCAGCCCGTGAGGTCACTTCGGCGTTTTGTCGACATGCCCACAGAGAGACAAGTCAAACACAAACCCCCCAACTCCCCACGGCGGCGCGGCCGTACCTCCCCCCGGCACATGAGTTCGCACACCACGAAGGCCCGGATCCCTTTTCCGGATCCGGGCCTTCGATGCAGTAGCGGGGACAGGATTTGAACCTGCGACCTCTGGGTTATGAGCCCAGCGAGCTACCGAGCTGCTCCACCCCGCGCCGTTGCGTGTCAACAGTACCACGGCGCGGGAGGCGCATTGATCAACTCTTGTTCTCGCCGCCGTTCTTCCCGCCGGCCTTCTCGTCGGCCTTCCCGCCGGACTCGCCGCCGGCCTTGTCGCCGGCCTTCGACTGGGCCCGCTCGGCCTGCTCCAGCGCGTCCTGGAGTTCCTTCTGCGCCTTGGCGTACGCGTCCCAGTCCGGCCCGTCCTTCAGTGCCTGCTGTCCGGCGTCGAAGGCCTTCTGGGCGTCCTGGAGCGCCTTGCGGACGGTCGGGTTGCCGGTGCCGGGCGCCTTGCCGGTCCCGGGTTCCGGCGGCCTGGTGGACGGGCTCTTCGTCCCGAAGACCTTGTCGAGCGCCTCGCCGAGCGTGTTCTCGAACGCGGTCTCGCTCCCGTAGGTGACCAGGACCTTGCGCAGCAGCGGCAGCTTGAGCCCGCCGCCGCGGACGTAGACGGGCTCCACGTAGAGCAGTCCGCCGTGCAGCGGCACGGTCAGCAGGTTGCCGTACTCGATGTCGGAGTCACCGCCCCTGAGGAGCTTGAGCGAGGCGGCGATCTTCTCGTTCGAGTTGAACTTGCTCTGCACCTGCTTGGGCCCGTCGACCGTCGTCCGGGCCGGCAGTTTCAGGATTCTGATCTTGCCGTAGTCGCTGGTGCCGGCCTCCGCGTCGACGGACATGAACGCGGCCAGGTTGTCCCGCCCGTTGGGCGTGAACGTCGTCGACAGCGAGAACGCCTGCTTGTCCTGGTCCGGCATCTTCATGCTCAGGTAGTACGGCGGCACCGCGTTGCCCGACTTGTTGGTCGGGTCGTCGGGCACCTGCCACACCTCGCTGCCGGTCAGATACGTCTCGGCGTCCGTCACGTGGTAGCGGGTGAGCAGCTCGCGCTGCACCTTGAACAGGTCCTGCGGGTAGCGCAGGTGGTCCATCAGGTCGTCGGAGATCGCGCTCTTCGGCCGCACGGTGTCCGGGAACGCCTTCATCCAGGTCTTCAGCACCGGGTCGTGGGTGTCCCACTGGTACAGCTTCACCTCACCGGTGTAGGCGTCGACCGTCGCCTTCACCGAGTTGCGGATGTAGTTGACCTGGTTCTGCTGGGCCACCACCGCGCGGGAGTCGTTCGTCGCGGTCAGCGAGTCGGCCGTCGTGTCGCCGAGGGTCGTGCGGGAGGAGTACGGGTAGCCGTTGGTGGTGGTGTAGGCGTCGACGATCCACTGGATGCGCCCGCCCACGACCGCCGGGTAGGCGTCGCCGTCGATGGTCAGCCAAGGGGCGACCGCCTCCACGCGCTCCTTGGGCGTGCGGTTGTACAGGATCCGCGAACCCTTGCCGATCGCACCCGAGTACAGGATCTGCGGCTCGTTGAAGGTCAGCGCGTACGCGGCCCGGTTGAGCGGGTTGTCGAGGTTGACGCCGCTGTTGCCCCGGTACCTGGTCGGCTTCTCGGCGTCGTTGTCGGAGTAGTCGATCTCCTCCTGGGGGCCGCCGACGATCGAGTAGGTGGTGGTCTTCTCGCCGTAGTAGATCCGCTGCTCGTAGGTGCCGAGGTCGCCCTTGGACGGCAGGTCGTACTCGGTGAAGACCGGCTCGCCGCCCTTGGCCTCGGTGCCCTTGGCGGCGACGACGCCGAAGCCGTGCGTGTAGCGGAAGTGGTCGTTGATCCAGTTGTGCTTCGGGACGCCGGCCAGGTCCAGTTCGCGCAGCCCGATGACCGTGTCCTGTTCCTTGCCGTCCTTGCCGGGGTACCGGTCGACGTCCAGGTTGGTCGGGAAGCCGTAGTAGTTCTTCATCTCCTGGCGCTGCTGGAACGTCGGCGAGACGATGTTCGGGTCGATGATCCGGATGCTCGCCGCGTCGTTCGCGTCGCCGCGCAGCTTCGACTTGTCCGAGGTCGTCGGCTCGCCGTCGTACGCGGTGACCTTGGTGTCGTCGATGTCGTACGCCGCGCGCGTGGCCTTCAGGTTCTTCTGGACGTACGGCGCCTCCTTCGCCTGCTCGTTCGGCTGGACCTGGAACTTCTGCACGATGGCCGGGTACAGGCCGCCGATCAGGATCGCCGAGAGCACCATCAGGCCGAAGCCGATGACGGGCAGCTGCCAGGTGCGCCGCCACAGCGTGGCGAAGAACAGCAGCGCGCAGATGACGGCGATGCAGAAGAGGATGGTCTTGGCCGGCAGGTAGGCGTTGGCGTCGACGTAGCGCAGGCCGGTCCAGTTGTCGGTGGCCTTGAAGTCGCTGGACTTGACCGCGAGGCCGTACCGGTCGAGCCAGTAGGCGACCGCCTTGAGGGCGACGAAGATGCCGAGCAGCACCGACAGGTGGCCGGTCGCGGCGGCGGTGGCCCGCGTGCCCGGGCTGGTGATGCGCAGCCCGCCGTACAGGTAGTGGGTGAGCGCGGCGGCGATCAGGCACAGGACGGTGGCGGCGAAGCCGAAGCCCAGCAGGAAGCGGTACCAGGGCAGGTCGAAGGCGTAGAAGGCGACGTCGAGGTGGAACTGCGGGTCCTTCTCGTGGAAGGGCACGCCGTTCACCCACATCAGCCAGGTCCGCCACTGGCCCGCCGCCGAGGCGCCCGCGATCAGCCCGACCACGCAGGTGACGGCGAGCAGCAGCCACCTCTTGTACGGCGCGATGGCCATGCGGTAGCGGTCCAGGCTCTGCTGCTCCATGGACATGGCGCTGAGCGGGGGCCGCAGCCGGTGCGCGAGCCAGATGTTGAGGCCGACCACGGCCGCCATCAGCAGGCCGAAGACGAAGAACAGGCCGATCTTCGTGGACAGGGTGGTGGTGAACACGGACGAGTAGTGCACCGACCGGTACCAGAGCCAGTCGGTCCAGAAGCCCGCGAACATGGTGAACACCATGCCGAGGACGGCGAGGACACCCAGGGTCACGAGCAGGGCCCGGACCTTACGGGACGGGCGGCCTGCCCTGATCCGTGGCCCCGTCGGGCCTCCGCCGCGGTCCGGCATCTGGAAAGCCAAGGTGCGCCCCTCGAAGTTCGCTGTCGTTCCGTCAGGCCCTCGGGTTCGCGGGCCCACCGTGGCCCCCCGTGATCGCGGGCCCACACCTATGCAACTTACTCACGGTTTACTCGGTTCCCGATTCCGGCCGGGAACGAGGCAGGATTGTGACCATGTCCAACACTCCCATGGCAGCGAGCCCGCTCACCCGGGCCGTACTCGAGATCGACGAGTACGTCTCCGGCCTCGGCTGGGACCGGCCCGCTCGCCTTTTCGCCCTCGTAGACACCGCACGGCTGCGGGCTCAGGAACCTTCGCTCGCGGCTCAGCTGGGCCTCGGGGACGAGTCCGAGACCGTCGGTCTCACCCCGATCGAGCAGGACGAGGTCCCCTCCGGCAAGCCGCTGGACGAGTTCCTCGCCACCATCGCCTGGCCCGGCGCGGTCGCCGGCTGCGCGCTCACCGTCGAGCGGCTGATGCTGCCGCCGTCCGCCGAGACCCAGGTCCCCTCCGACCTGGACGAGGCCCGGCTGGCCGAGTGGGTCGCCCGGCACCCCGAGCGCCAGGAGGTCCGCATGACGGTGGCCGTGCTGCGCGACGGCAGCCGCGAGTCGGCGCTGCGGCTGCGCGAGAAGGACTCCCCGACGGAGGTCCTGACCGGCCCCGACCTGGTGCCGGGCCTGGCGGACGCGCTGGCGGCCACGTTCGCGGACTGATCCGGCCCGCCGCGGTACGGCGCTGGGGGCGCCCCTCGTCCGCGAGGGGCGCCCCCAGCCGTGTCCCGGCCCGCTCAGCCCTTGGCGGCGCACTTCGGCAGGGCGGCGATGTCCCCGCCGCGGATGTCCGCGAGCGCGTCGAGCGCGTCGCCGATGGTCTTCACCTTGACCAGGGTGAGGCCGTCCGGGGTGTCCTTGGCCGCCGCCGCGCAGTTGTCGGCGGGGGTGAGGAAGTACCGGGCGCCCTTGTCGCGCGCGCCGACGGTCTTCATCTCGATGCCGCCGATCGGGCCGACCGTGCCGTTGTCGTCGATGGTGCCGGTGCCGGCGACGAACGTGCCGCCGGTGAGGCTGCCCGGGGTGAGCTTGTCGTAGATGCCGAGCGCGAACATCAGGCCGGCGCTGGGGCCGCCGACATCGGCGAGCTTGATGTCCACGGTGAACGGGAAGGTGTGGTCGGTCCCGGCGGAGATGCCGACGATGGCCCGCTTGGCGCCGCTGTCGTCGGAGGCGCGGGTCGTGATCGTGATGTCCCGCGTGCCGGTCGCCGTCCGGTGGGCCTTCTCCGCGGCGGCCTGCTCCTTGGCGGGGACGATCGTGAAGACGACGTCCTGCCCGGGCTCGTGCTTGGTGACCAGCTTGGCGACGTCGCCCGGCTGCCTGATCGCCGTGCCGTCCACGGCCTTGATCACGTCGCCGGCGTGCAGCCTGCCCTCGGCCGGGGAGCCCTTGACGACCGTGGAGACGATCACCCAGGACTTCACCGGGATGTGCAGCTCCTTCAGGGCGGCGACCTTGGCGCTCTCCTGGGACTGGCTGAACTCCTCGGCGTTCTCCTGGCTGGACTGCTCCTCCGTCTTGCCGTCCGGGTACAGCGTGTCGTGCGGGACGATCTTGCTGTCGTGGGCCAGCCAGCCGTAGACGGCCTCGACGAGGTTCATCCGGTAGTCGGCGCCGGTCACCCGCACGGTGGTCATGTTCAGGTGGCCGTCGGCCGGGTAGGTCTTGTGCCCGGAGATCTGCAGCACCGGCTCGCCGTCGTGCTCCCCGAGCGTGTTCACGGTGGGGCCGGGGGACATCTCCGCGTACGGCACGGGGATGAGCACTCCCGCGCACAGGAGCGCGATCAGCATCAGGGTCGAGGCGAGCATCGTCACGGTGCGGCGTGGCATGCCACGACAGTACGGGACGCCCCTGTCGGTGCGCCGTCAGGGCACCCCGGTCACGCGCCGCGCGCGCCCGGGCGCGGTTTCTCCATGGCCTCGCGGAACCGGGCGTACCCGTCCAGCTCGGGACCGTCGCCGCGCACCTTGCGGGTCCGGTTGGCCCAACTGCCCCAGAGTCCGCCGCCGACCGCGGCCATCAGCGGAATCAGCAGCCAGACAAGCACCCCCATGCCGACCTCCTACGCCATGAGCGTCCGCAACTGACTGATCAGCAGATTAACCATCCGCACGGACAACGCTCACGCGAGGGTCCCGGTTACGCAACCGGAGGGGCGGCGCGCGGCACGCGTACGACGCCGGCGTCAGCAGGCGCCGACCCACTCCTCGGTGCCGTCGGAGAACTTCTGGTGCTTCCAGATGGGCACCTCGTGCTTGAGGTCGTCGATCAGCTTGCGGCAGGCGTCGAAGGCCTCCGCGCGGTGCGGGCAGGCCACGGCGACGACCACGGCGAGGTCCCCGACCCGCAGGTCGCCCACCCGGTGGACGGCGGCCAGCGCCCGCACGGGGTGGTCGGCGACGACCTTCTCGGCGATCCGCCGCATCTCGGCCTCGGCGCTGGGGTGGCAGGAGTAGCCGAGGGCGTCCACGTCGGCGCCGCCGTCGTGGTTGCGCACGGTCCCCACGAACAGCGCGATGCCGCCGGCCGCCGCGTCCTCGACGGCGCGCAGGACCTCGTCCACGGAGAGCGGTGTCTCCCGGACGGCGATCAGCTTGACGGGATGCTCAGCCGCCCGCTCACCCGGGTGGTCGTTCGTGAGTGCCATGGGCCCATCGTGCCCCACGGGCCGGACATCGGGGAATACGACTTTCGACAGCACGGGCGCGGGGCGGTTTGGAGGCTCCTACAGAGGCCCGGCGCCGGGGCGTGCCCGGGCAGGTCAGACGCGCCGCCGCGCCTTCCTGGCCCGCCGTACGACGGCCGCCGCGCCCAGCAGTGCCACCGTCGCGCCCGCCGCGCCCGCCGCCGTGGCGTCCTTGCGTCCCAGGCGCCGCCCGGCGACCGTGCGCCGCCCGGACACCTCCTCCAGCAGCTCCGCCAGCACCTCCTCGTTGGTCCACTTCGGCCGCCACCCGGCGTCGTGCAGCCGGCTGCCGCTGACCACCCAGGGGTACATCGTGTAGGCCAGGTCGCCCGCCGGGGACGGGGTGAGCCCGATCCGGTGCAGCCGGGCCGCCGCGCCGAGCGCGACCGCCGACGGCAGCTCCATGCGCCGGATCCCGCTCAGCTCCTCGACCTCCTCCTGCTCCAGCCAGCCGTCGCAGCCGACGGCGAGTTCCCCGTCGGCCTTCTCCAGCACGGCGTACTCCAGGGCGCTGCACAGGTCCTCGACGTGGCAGAACTGCCACGCGGGCCGTGACCCGGCCACGACCAGCAGCCGCGGCGACTCGAAGTACCTGGTCAGCGCGGTGTCGGTGCCGCCGACCAGGACGGCCGGCCGGACCACGGTGACGTTCAGCCCCGGATGCGCGCGCGGGGCGCGCCGCGCCAGCCGCTCGATCTCCAGCAGGTCCCCGACGCCGGTCGCCTCGGCGGTGGCGCGCAGCTCGGCGTCCTCCGAGAGGGGAAGTTCGTTGTCCGGCAGCGCGCCGTAGACCATCGCCGAGGTGCACAGCACCACCCGGCGCACCCCGGCCGCCGCGGCGGCCGTGAGCACGGTCTGGGTCCCCCGGACGTTGTAGGCCGTACGCGCCGCCGGGTCGGTCTCCAGATCGAGGTCGAGGGCGAGGTGGACGACCACGTCGGTGCCGCGCAGCTTGTCCGCGATGGCCGGATCGCGCACGTCGAGGATGTGCCACCGGGCCTCGGCGCACTCGCCGCGCCGCTCGTCGATGGCGACGACCTCCTTGATCTCCCCACAGGCGGCGAGCCGCTCGGTGAGCAGGGCGCCGACCCCGCCGGCGGCACCGGTCACCGCGACGACGGGTCCGCGCACGGCGGGAGGGGTTGAACGGTTTCGCGCTGCGCGAACCTGCGGATCTGGGGAACTCACCGGGCGTCTCCAGCGGTTGTCTTCAGTACGCGCGCGAGTGACGCGTACGTACCAGGTGCATCCATCCTGCCGCAGGCCTTCCGCAGGCGAAGCACCGAGGCCCGATCGGGTCCGGGTGTCTACGCTGGGTGGTGTTGTCGGGCAGCCGCGCCACCGGGGGAACCGGTGGCCTTACCAGCCGAGGAATCCCGTGAGTGACACCCCATTCGGTTTCGGCCTTCCGCCGGAGGAGCCGGAGGACGGCGACGAGGGCAAGAAGAAGGACCAGCAGAGCGGTGGTGGGCAGGGACCGGCGAATCCGTTCGGTTTCGGCGGCCTGCCCGGAGCCGGCGGCTTTGGCGGCCCCGGCGCCGACAACCCGCTCGCAGCCATGTTCGGGTCGCTGAACCCCGGCGACCTGGGCGCCGCCTTCCAGCAGCTCGGCCAGATGCTCTCGTACGAGGGCGGGCCGGTGAACTGGGACATGGCCAAGCAGATCGCCCGCCAGACGGTCGCCCAGGGCGCGCCGAACGGCACGAAGGACGCCAGCGTCGGTTCGTCCGAGCGCCGGGCCGTGGAGGAGGCCGTCCGCCTGGCCGACCTGTGGCTGGACGACGCGACGTCCCTGCCGTCGGGTTCCGCCTCGGCGGTGGCCTGGTCCCGGGCGGAGTGGGTCGAGGCGACCCTGCCCGCCTGGCAGGAGCTGGTCGACCCGGTCGCCGAGCGGGTCGGCGCGGCCATGGGCGACGTCCTGCCGGAGGAGATGCAGGCCATGGCGGGCCCGCTGATCGGCATGATGCGCTCGATGGGCGGCGCCATGTTCGGCACGCAGATCGGGCAGGCCGTGGGCGTGCTCGCGGGCGAGGTCGTCGGCTCCACCGACATCGGCCTGCCGCTGGGCCCGGCCCGCAAGGCCGCCCTGCTCCCGGCCAACGTGGAGGCGTTCGGCAAGGACCTGGGCGTGCCGCAGGAGGAGGTGCGGCTCTACCTCGCCCTGCGCGAGGCCGCCCACCAGCGTCTGTTCGCGCATGTGCCGTGGCTGCGCTCGCACCTGTTCGGCGCGGTCGACGGCTACGCGCGCGGCATCAAGGTCGACACGGCCAAGCTGGAGGACGTGGTCGGCCAGTTCGACCCGCAGAACCCCGAGCAGTTGCAGGACGCCCTCCAGCAGGGCATGTTCCAGCCGGAGGACACGCCCGAGCAGAAGGCGGCCCTGGCCCGTCTGGAGACCGCTCTGGCGCTCGTGGAGGGCTGGGTGGACGCGGTGGTGCACGCGGCCGCGAAGCCGCGCCTGGGGTCCGCCGACGCGCTGCGCGAGACGCTGCGCCGCCGGCGCGCGACCGGCGGCCCGGCGGAGCAGACGTTCGCCACGCTGATCGGTCTGGAGCTGCGTCCGCGCCGGCTGCGCGACGCCTCCCGGCTGTGGGCCTCGCTCACGGACGCGCGCGGCGTCGACGGCCGGGACGGCCTGTGGGCCCACCCGGACATGCTGCCGACCGCGACCGACCTGGACGACCCGGACGGTTTCGTGCACCGCGAGCAGCTGGACTTCTCCGAGCTGGACAAGATGCTCGGCGAGGCGGCGGGCGGCGCCCACGGCAAGCCGGACCTCGGCAAGAAGGACGACGACGAGACCGAGGGCGACGGCGCCGAGTGAGCCTGTACGACGACGCGGTCCTGGTCCTGAAGGGGTACGAGGGCCAGGAGGAACTGCGCCGGTCGTACCTGGACCACCTGGCGGCCCACCCGGACGGCATGTGGAAGGCGTGTGACGCCGGCCACGTGACGGCCAGTGCCCTGGTGATCGACCCGGGGCCCGGCCGAGTCCTGCTCACGCTGCACCGCAAGCTGCGGATGTGGCTCCAGATGGGCGGCCACTGCGAGCCGGGCGACCCGACGCTGGCGGCGGCGGCCCTGCGCGAGGCGACGGAGGAGTCCGGGATCCGGGGCCTCGCCCTGCTGCCCGGCGGTCCGGTGCGGCTGGACCGGCACCCGATCCCGGCGCCCTGCAACTGGCACTTCGACGTCCAGTACGCGGTGCTGGCCCCGCCCGGCGCGGTGCAGGAGATCAGCGAGGAGTCCCTCGACCTGCGCTGGTTCGGGTACGACGAGGTGGGCGGTGTGGCCGACGAGTCGGTCGTGCGCCTGCTGGAGGCCACGCGCGCCAGGCTCTGAGGAGACACCGACGGGGTGGGGGGGGGGGGGGGGGGGGGGGGGGGGCGCCCCCCCCCCCCCCCCCCCCCCCCCCCCCCCCCCTCCCTCTTTTTCCCTCCTCCCCCCTCCCC